>JACAEB010000180.1 GCA_013389075.1 Alphaproteobacteria bacterium | reverse complement strand
GGCTCGCCAACGCCCTGTCCGAGGGGGTCGCCGCCGCGCTCGCCCTCGTTCCGGAGACCGGCGGCGTCTCGCTTTCGGGACGCGAGGGGGCCGGGCCGTCCGTGTACGCGCTCGAGGGAACGCTCCTGCGCGCCGAGGGACGGCTGCGCGTGAGTGCCCGTCTCGTCGAGACGGCCACCGGCCGCGTCACCTGGTCGGAGGTGTTCGACCGGCGCGAGGACGACCTCTTCGCCGTGCAGGACAGCATCGTGATCGGCATCGCGACCGCGCTGAGGATCGAGCTCTCGGATGGCGAGCAGGCGCGCGCGGGCAATGTCGCGGGTACGGACAATCTCGAGGCCTGGCTGCTCGCCGCGCGCGCGCTCGAGCGGATGCGCGGGCTCACGCCCGAGCGCGTGCAGGAGGCGCGCCTCTATTACACGCGCGCGCTCCAGCTCGACCCCCGCTACACGAGCGCCATGAGCGGGCTCGCCTTCACCCACGTGGTCGAGACCGTCTTCGGATGGAGCGAGGATCCCGGCGCTTCGGTCGCCACCATTTCGGCCCTCGCCGACGAGCTCCTCGTCCACGAGGTGAGCCGGCCGGCCGGCCTCAGCCTTTCGGCCTTCGTGGCACTGTTCGGGAGCGATCATCAGAGGGCGGCGGATCTCGCCCGGGCGGGCGCGCGGCAGAGCCCGTCGGGCGCGGATTATGCCGCCCTGTGCGCCTTCGTCCTGAGTTATGGCGACGACCCGGAAGGCGCGGTCGAGATGATCGAGCGCGCCATCTCCCTGAGCCCGGGCTACAAACCCTGGTATGTCTGGATGCGGGCGCGGGCGCACCGGCTCGCCGGCCAGCCCGGGGAGGCCCTCGCCATGCTGGAAGCCATGGGGCCGGAGGCGGATGGCTCGCCCGTCTTCCTCCTCGAGCGCGTGCTCGCGACCTCGGCCGCCGGCAAGGAGCGCGAGGCCCGCCGGCTGGCCCAGCTCTTCCTGCGGCAGGCGCATGGGTTCTCGGCGGACCGGTGGCTTGCCTACCCCGCCCATGCGCGGGACGAGGTCGCCCGCAGCGAGAAGGCGCTGCTCGCGAAGGCGGGCATTCCCTGAACGGGCCGCAAGACGGCCCGCAACGCCCCGACGGGGGTGCCCGCGGATCGATGCGCGTGACGCCCATCTGATCCGCAGGCAGAGCGATGGCTGACGCCGGTCAGCGCTCGGTGGCCATCTCGCTGACCATGGCGTCCAGCATCTCGGCCTTGCGCAGCAGGAACCGGTCGGGATCAATCCGCTCGGACTGATCGTCCGAAGCCGCCGCCGTGCCGGCCTCCTCCTCGGCGCGCCGCAGCGCTTCGAAATAGGCCGCCTCGAGCTTCTGGAGGCGCATGAAGGGATCGCGGTCGGCATCGCCGCTCGGATCGACGGCATCCACCGTGATGCCCATGCTGGCCATCATTTCTTCGATGTGGCGCATGCGCTCGGACAGGTCGGCCCCGGCGAGGGCGGACTGGACCGCGATCGCCCCGAAGGCTGCCGCGCACAGCAGCGCGACCGCAAACCGTCTGATGCCCGACGGATTGCGTGTTTGGACATTCTGGCTCATCTCGAACTCCGTTCGTTCTGCAGGCCGCGCAGTGCGGCGTTTGCTCACCCGTCCCCGGCCACTGCAGGGGCGGCGGAGGGAGGATCGCGCCGGCCGGACCCCGGCGGAAGTCGCATTGCCTCATGGTATCGATGCGGAACGCTTATGGTCGCCTCACCCGAGGACGACGAGGTCGAGCGGGGCATCGGCGCCCTCGACACGGGCCGAGAAGATCTCGCGCTCCGGCGTGCCGTTCCACCCGCCGGACCGCGCGCGCTCGAAGGCAAGGCGCGTCGCGATGACACGCGCGCGCTCCGTCTTCGCATGCTTCTCGAGCTTGGCGGCGAGATTCACCGCCTCGCCGATGACCGTGAGCTCGAGCCGCGAGCCGAAGCCGACCGCGCCATAGACGATCCGCCCCGCCGCGATGGCGACGGCGACCCCGAGAGGGACCTCCCCCGCGGACCGGCGCTCGGCCTGCCAGCGCTCGCTTTCGGCGAGTATGGCCTCCGCGGCGGCGAAGGCCCGGGCCGCCGCGGCGGGATCGTCCTTCGTCGCCCCGAAGCTGACGAGAATGCCGTCTCCGACGAACTTGTCCACGTTCCCGCCCGCCGCCTCGATGAGGGGCAGGAACCGCGCGTGGTAGTCTTCGAGAAGGGAAATGACCGCGGGCGGAGAAAGCTGTGCGGTCGCCGGCGTGAACCCTCTCAGATCGACGAACAGGATGGCGGCCTCCCGCTCGACGCCGTCTCCGGCCATGATGCCGGTGCGGGAGTTGCGGATCTGGCGGGCCGCGTCGGCGTCGAGGAAGCGCGAGAGGTCCGCCGCGGCGGTCTGCTCGACGACGGTGCTCACGAGGAGCCGGCGCGTGCGCAGGACGGCGAGCGCGAGGAGGATCGTGACCATCCCGAGACTGACGATCTTGTCGAGCTCCGCCCCCCAGAGGAGGCTGAGCGAGGTCATGTAGGTGGGATAATGCCGCGTCACGGGGGCGCCATCGGGGCCGATGGCGGCGATCGCGACGAGGACGGCCCAGCCGAGCATGGCCGCCCCCCCGGTCACGAGAAGCTGGAGCACGTCGAATCGCAGCGCCCTCAGAGAGATGAGGATGAAGACGTAGAGAAGCGTCGGAGCCTTGAGATAGAGGGCGGGCGGGGCCTGATGCTGAAGGGTGAAGCTCCAGATCAGGGTCATCAGCACCACAATGTCGAGAACCGAGGAGGCGGTGATCAGCGGAACGGTGAGCCGCCGCCGCCGGGCGAGCCAGATCCGCCCGAAGGTAAGCGCCCCGTAGATCGCGAGGATGACCGGCACGGGCCCCACGCCCTCCGTCTCGAAGGCGCCGAGCGAGACAAGATAGAGGAGAGCGAACAGGCAGACCCCGCCCATCTGGATCCAGCCGATGATGATTTCGGCCTCTTCCTCGCTCGACCGGATCGCCGCCTCGACCCTCGGTCCGGCCGGCACGGGCAGGAGCGCGCGCCTGAGCCCGTCCAGCAGCCGGGTGACGGGGGATCGCGCGTTGGCACTGTCCGGGCGTGTCATCGGGGACTCTCCCTTTCCATCAGACCATCCGCATGGGTCGCGTTCGCCCGGGGAGGCACTTCCCGGGCCGGCGATATTCCACTAGTCTTGAGCATCTTGCGGATCGGCACGGGCGACCGAGCCCGTCCTGTCCGGGGGGGCGCGGTCATGGAAATGCAGCAGATCAGGTACTTCCTGGCCTTGTCCCAGTCCCTGAACTTCACGCGCGCCGCCGAGGAGTGCAACGTTTCCCAGCCGGCCCTCACCCGGGCGATCCAGGCTCTCGAAGCCGAGCTCGGCGGCGAACTCATCCGGCGCGAACGGCAGAAATCGCATCTGACCGAGCTCGGCCGGCGGATGCTCCCGCTGCTCCAGCAGTGCTACGAGGCGGCGATCTCGGCGAAGTCGCTCGCCAAGGCCGTGAAGAGCTCCGAGGTCGCGCCGCTGTCCCTCGCCGTCTCCCACTCCATCAACATCGCCATCCTGGTTACGCCGGTCACGGAGCTCTTCCGGGCCTATCCGGGCCTGCAGCTTCGCATCAAGCGGGGAACGGCGGGCGAGGTGATCGAGCTCCTCAAGACGGGCAAGGTCGAGCTCGGCATCTCCGGATCGCTCGGCTCGGTCTGGGAGCGGCTCGACAGCTGGAAGCTGTTCTCCGAGGATCTCCATGTGGTGGTGAGTACGGATCATCCGCTCGCCCGGCGCAACTCGACCGAGATCGATCTCGTCCAGCTCCAGGGCGAGCGCGTGCTGAGCCGCGTCGACTGGGAGACGGGCGAGGATCTCAAGGCCGCCCTGCGGCTTCAGGGATACGAGCCGGACGAGGCCCATGAGGTCGAATCCGACTACGACCTGATCGCGCTGCTCGAAGCCAATGCCGGGATCGGCTTCGTGCCGGCGAGCGCGCCCCAGTCGGCGAACGTGCGGCGCCTGCGCCTGCGCGGCTTCGACCTCAAGCGCAGCGTCAACGCCTATGGCGTGGCCGGGCGCCAGCGGGGAGCGGCTTCCGCGGCCTTCCTCAACATGCTGAGGGCGGCCGACTGGTCGAGCCACACCTAGCTCATCGCGCCGCTCGCACGGCCGCGAGGAGATCGGCGATCTCCATGCGCCGCCGGTAATCCGCATCGACATACCGGGCACGGATGATGCCATCCTGGCCGATGACGAAGGTCGCAGGTATGGGAAGCGTCCAGGTCGGATTGCTGTTGATCTCGGGAATGTGCCAGCCCGCCGTGTCGATGAGGGTGGACATCTCCGTGCTGACCCAGAAGACGAGATTGATCGAGAGCGCATAACCGTTGTCCATATCCGTCAGGATCGGGTAATCGGCCCCTGCCTCCCGCTTCTGGGCGACCGAATGGCGCGCGGTCTGGGGCGTGATCACGGCGAGCCGCGCGCCCTCGGCCGCGATGGCGTCCTCGACCTCGGCGAGCGCGATCCCGCTGATCCGGCAATAGGGGCACCAGTGGCCACGGATGAAGGCGAGGACCGCCGGCCCCTCCGCCAGAAGATCGGCGAGACTGACGAGGCGGCCGGTTTCGTCCGGGAGCAGAAAGGGCGGCATGACCTCGCCGACCTGCGGCGCCGACCGTCCGGCCTGCGTCCCCTCGAGCCGGGCGACGAGCGTATCCACCGCCTCCGCGAATTCGGTGCTGAGGGCGCGCACCTCGTCGGCAATGAGGCTGAGGCGCGCGCCGAGAGGCGCGTCGAGGGCGGCGGCCCGGCCGACCGCCTCATCCAGACGCGCAACGAGATCATCTTCCGCCATGACACCGCACCATCCGATCGCTGCCCCGCCCCTCCGGTCGGGGCCAGGGGCGGGGCCACAGCTCGATTACGCCCATATCCGGCCCGGCCCGACGATGCATTTTTTGCATGAAACCATTGCGGGCGACATCCGCTCAGGAGGCCGCGCGCAAGGGACGCCGCGCCCGCGCCGCCTCGGGAGGACCTGGAGGGGCCTCGATCGGCCCGGTGATGAGCCGGGCTCCGCGCTCGAAGGTGAGATAGCTCCACAGCCAGTCGATCGAGACGGCCACGCGGTTGCGGAAGCCGATCAGGAAGTAGATGTGGAGTAGGCTCCAGAGCAGCCAGCCCGCAAGGCCCGAGAGGCGGATGCGTCCCAGATCGGCGATGGCCGATTTCCGCCCGATGGTCGCCATCGTGCCGAAATTCCGGTAGCGGAAGGGCATGGGCGCGGCACTCCCGGCGATGCGCGCGAGGATGCAGGCGGCGGCATGGGCGCCCTGCTGCTTTGCCACCGGCGCAAGGCCCGGCAGCGGCCGGCCATCCTCTCCGGGGACATGGGCGCAGTCGCCGAGAATGAAGATCTCCGGCCGGCCGGGTACGGAGAGATCCGGCTCCACGAGCGCGCGCCCGCCGCGATCGGTCGGGCAGCCCACCCAGGCCCCGGCCGGGGTGGACGCGACGCCCGCGGCCCAGATCACGCAGCGACTGGCGATGCGCGTCTGGCCGAGACGGACGCCCTCCGCGTCGATGCCGCCGACCGGCGTGCCGGTCACGATCTCGACGCCGAGACGGGCGAGCGAGGCCGCCGCCCGGCCCGCGAGATCCTCGTCGAAGGACGACAGAAGGCGCGGCCCGCCCTCGACCAGCACGATCCGGGCGCTCGCCGGATCGATCCGCCGGAAATCCCGCGACAGGGCGCGGTGGGTGAGCTCGGCGATGGCCCCGGCCATCTCGACGCCGGTCGGGCCTCCGCCGATGACGACGAAAGTGAGGAGGCGCGCCTGCTCCTCCGGATCGGGCTCGAGCTCCGCCCGCTCGAGATTGAGAAGGATGCGGGCGCGGTGGCCCGTCGCATCCTCGAGCGTCTTGAGGCCGGGCGCTGCCCGTTCCCACTCCTCGTGTCCGAAGTAGGACGATCGGGCGCCGGTCGAAAGGATCAGGAAGTCATAAGGCAGCCGGAGATCGCCCATGACGACCCGCCGGGCGGCCGTGTCGATCCCCGTCACCTCGGCGAGGAGGACCTCCGTATTGGTCTGCTTGCGGACGATCATCCGGACCGGCGTCGCGATCTGGCTCGGCGAGAGCCCGGCCGTCGCCACCTGATAGAGCAGCGGCTGGAAGAGATGGTGATTGCGCCGGTCCACGAGCGTGACGCGGACATCGGCCCCGCCGAGGGCTCTGGCGGCGGTGAGCCCGCCAAACCCCGCGCCGACGATCACCACATGCGGGCGCGTATCCGCGGGGCGGTCCGGCCGGGCGCAGGCGGCGCACCGGCAGGTGACGGGATGGCGCTCGGACGTCTCCATGACTGGTCCTCCTTCCGTCCGTCAGGCGGCCGCCGGCGTGAAGAACGCCTGGAGACGGCCGAGGAGCTGGCCGAGCTCGTCGCGGCGCAGCACCAGGAGGATGAGGTTGCCGGCCCAGACGGCGCAGGCCGCGCGGAAGAGACCGCCTCCGTCATTGTTGGGATCGATGCCGAGGGGGGTGAACAGGTGGAAGCTGATGGCACCCGTCATCACCGCAAGGCCGATCAGCGCCCCCAGGGGCTGAAGGAAGCGAAGGGGCACATAGATCATGCCGATGAGAAGCAGGCTCGCGGCCAGGAGTTCCGCGCCGCCGATGACATACTGGCTGAAGAGGCCGGTCGGTCCGAACAGACCGGGCGCGCCCAGCGATCCGGCCCAGGCGTCGAGGCGGTTGAAGATCTCCTGCGTGTTCGGATGGTTCGTGAACTTGAACCGCAGCGAGTCGAGAAAGACGATCGAGTTGAAAACCGCGATCACATGCGGCGTCCATTTGGCGGCGATCGGCAGAAGCTCCGGCATGTCGTGCCCTCCATTTCCAGTCATGACGTTCGAGACCAGGCCGGCCCGCGCAAGCATGACGGGATGGGCTTCGTCGCACGCCGACATCCAGTCGATTTCGTCCCGCATCCTGCAGCTCCTTTCCGTCCCGAGCAGATCCTTCCTGCGATCGCAAGTCTCCGCCGGCGGCACTGCGAAGGGAAATGCCTCTCCCCTATTCTTGCGATGACCGAAAGCTATGGTCGCGCCCCGTTCCGGAAAACGACGATGCCGCGCCCACGGGCGCGGCATCGATGGCGTCGGGCTGCCGTCAGCCTCAGAGATACATCTCGCCAAGATCGATGCTGCTGTCGCGACCGAGGCTCCCGTAATGGGCGGAGAGCCAGCGATCCGCGCTCGCGCGCCCCACCTCGTGCAGATGCATGAGGAATTCCCAGTCGCTGTTGAGCTTGGAGCTGACGCCGAGCCCGCGCATGAAGTCCTGATCCTCGATCGCGTGGATGAGCATGCGCTTGTGTCCGTCGTCGCGGATCGTCTTCTCGTCGATGAGCCGGGAGACGAAGGCGATCGCCCGCATCTCGCGCATGAGCGAGGAGTTGAAGCTGATCTCGTTCATCCGGTTGAGGATCTCCGGCGCCGTGCGGGGGACCTCGGGCCGCTCGATCGGATTGATGTGAACCACCACGACGTCGCGCGTCTCGCAGCCATAGATGAGCGGATAGATCGCCGGATTGCCCATATAGCCGCCATCCCAGTAGGCCTCGCCGTCGATCTGGGTCGCCTGGAAGAGAAAGGGAAGGCAGGCGGATGCGAGCACGGCGTCCGCGGACAGTTCCTCGTTGCGGAAGATCCTGATCTTCCCGCTCCGGACGTTCGTGGCGGAGATGAAGAGCTTCAGCGCCGACCGCTGGCGAAGCACCTCGAAGTCGACGCAGTCCTCGAGGACCCGCCGCAGGGGATTGAAGTTCAGCGGATTGAACTGGTAGGGCGAAAGGAGCCGGGTGACGAGATCGAAGATCACGAAGCCGGGCGAGGCATCGAGCGCATGATTGTGCGTGATCCTGTCGAACACGGAAGGCTGGAGCGGGCTCAGCGTCGAGGACCGGGCGATGCGGCGCCAGAAGCCGGCAAGCGCGCGCTTGGCGCCTTCCCGTCCGCCCAGCGTCAGCCCGTAGGCGAGGACGGCCGCGTTCATCGCGCCCGCGCTCGTTGCGCTCACGCCCTCGAATGCGAGGCGGTCTTCCTCGAGCAGGCGGTCGAGAACGCCCCAGGCGAAGGCGCCATGGGCACCCCCGCCCTGCAGGGCGAGATTGACCGTCCGGACGCCCGTCGCCACGGCACCGTCCGTGCCGGGACTTTCGCTGCCCTTGACCTTTCGTGTTCCCCGGGTCTCCCGGTCCTGAAGCGTACTCATCCCTCTCTCCCTTTCCCGATGCCTATTGTGCCGTCCAGCCGCCATCGACCGGCAGCGCCGTTCCGGTGATCGAGCGACCCGCATCGCCCGCCAGAAACACCGTCAGTGCACCGATTTCCTCGACCGTCGCGAAGCGCTTCTTTGGCTGCGCCTTCAGGAGGACGGTGTTTATGACCTCGTCGCGCGAGATCCGGTGTGCCTTCGCCTGGTCCTCGATCTGCTTCTCGACGAGGGGGGTCCACACATAGCCGGGGCAGATGGCGTTGCAGGTGATGTCGAACTCGGCCGTCTCGAGGGCGACCACCTTGGTCAGTCCAAGGACGGCATGCTTCGCCGCCACATAGGCCGACTTGAAGGGGGATGCCACGAGCCCGTGAGCGGATGCGACATTCACGATCCGCCCGAAGCCGTTCGACTTCATCGCCGGCAGCGCCGCCCGGATCGCGTGGAAGACGGACGACAGATTGATGGCGAGGATCTGGTCCCATTTCGCCGGCGGGAAATCCTCGATCGGCGACACATGCTGGATCCCGGCATTGTTGACGAGAATGTCGAGCCGGCCGCCGCGCGAAAGGGTCCGCTCGATCATGCCGGTGACGGCCGAGGGCATGGAGAGGTCGGCCCCGTCATAGTGGACGCCGACCTCGTGCATGGCCTCGATCTCCATCCGTGTCCGCTCGATCGCGCCGGCGTCTCCGAGGCCGTTCAGCACGATGTTCGCCCCTTGGGCGGCGAGCGCTCTTGCGATCCCGAGCCCGATGCCGCTCGTCGATCCCGTGACGAGGGCCGTCCGGCCGGCGAGCGCCCGCAGGGCCAAGGGCTCCGTCCGTGTCGATTCCATCCTGTTCAGCATGATATGATCCTCCGTTGTCGGTGTATCCCCCTCACTCTGCTCCCTGGCGAGGGTCGGACGAAAATGCCGCTTGTGCATGGTTCCGATACGGGCGCGAGCGGCTCACGCGCCGCGCGCCTCCTTGAAAGCCTCACGGGCGATGGCGAGTGCATCGAGCGCGGCCGGGAACCCGGCATAGAGCGCCATCTGCATGAGAATCTCGATGATCTCGGGCCGGCTCAGTCCGGCGGCGAGCGAGGCCCTGATGTGAGCCTTGAGCTGGGGCGCCGCGCCGAGCACGGTGAGCGCGGCGAGAGTTGCGATCTGCCGCGACCTGAGGTCGATCCCCGGCCGGGCGTAGATGTCGCCGAACGCGAATTCGACGAGAAGGCGCGAGAAATCGGGAGCGATGTCCTTCAGCCCGTCGACGATCGGTCCGATCTGCTCCTTGTCGAGACGGTCGAGCAGCGCAAGCCCTTCTTCGTACCGCGTCGTCATGGCCGGTCCCCTCTCGTCCCGGGAAGCTTGAGGCCGGCGGCGAGCACGATGCCGGCGAGGAGCGCGGCGCCGATGCCCGCGACGCAGGCCGTCCAGCCGAAGCGATCGAATAGCTGTCCGAGTACGGCGCTTCCGGTCATGCCTCCGAGGAAGTAGCTCGCGAGATAGAGCCCGCTCGCCGCCCCCCGGTCGGCGGTCGCCGCGCGGCCGACGAAGCCGGTGGCGTTGGCCTGGGCGAAGAAGGTGCCGATGGCGACGAGCACCATCCCGGCGAGAACCGCCGGCAGCGACGGCACGAGGAGGAGGACGAGCCCGGCCAGCGCGACGAGGAGACCGCCCTGCATCGCAAGACGCGGGCCGAGCCGTTGCGCGAGGCGGCCGGCGAGCGGCGTCGTCAGGATGGACGGGGCGAAGACGAGATAGGCCGAGCCGAGAGCCATCATCCCGAGATTGATCGGGGGACGGACGAGCACGAAATTGACATAGGTGAACGTGCCGATGAAGGCGAAGAGGATGAGAAAGCCGATGGCATAGGTGATGCGCAGCGAGGGGTTCGCAAGATGGACGCCGAGGGCCCGCAAGGAGGTGGCGCCGAGACTCTGCCGACCGGGAACGGGAGGGGCCCGCGAGATCGTCGCGAAGACGAGCCCCGCGCCGGCGAGATTGAGGGCGGCGAAGAGATAGAAGGTCCATGCAAGGCCGAACTCGTCGGCCGCTCCGGCCGAGAGGAGGCGACCCACGAGATTGCTCGCGACATTGCCGGTGATGTAGGCGGCGAAGGCACTCGCCGACGCCGATGCGGCGCACCGTTCGCCCAGATGGGCGAGCGTCAGCGTGAAGGCCGCCGCCATGAACAGGCCCTGGACGACCCGCAGCGCGAAGAAGGTCGCAAGATCGGGCGCGTGGGCGAGGAGCGCGGTCGGAACGGAGAGGCAGGCAAGGCTCACGAGGATGCCCGCCCGGCGTGGAATGCGGCGGCTGAAGACGGCGACGAGAATGCCGGAAATCGCCATGCCGAGCGTCGCGGCATTGACGGCCGTGCCCATGGCGGCGGGGGACACGCCATAATGCTCGGTGAGAAGGGGAAGGATCGCCTGCGTCGCGAAGAGATCGACCACCGTGAGGAAGGCCGTGAGCCCGATGACGACGAGGTTGAGGGCCGCCCGCGCCCCGGATGCCGGTTTTCGGGACTCTCCGTGGACGGACAGCATGCCGGTATCGGCCGTGGCGTCACTCCTTCATCGAATGGGGCGGGTCCCG
>JACAEB010000210.1 GCA_013389075.1 Alphaproteobacteria bacterium | reverse complement strand
GGCCTCTTTCAGGGAGCCTCGACCGTCATCAGCAGCTCGATGAAGCGGACGGTCGAGAAGCCCTCGCTGCCCACCGCCGTGCGGCGCACGCCGGGCGGCGGCGAGGAGAAGCGCGCGGCCACGAGCCCTTCGGAGGGCACGACGTAGAGCATCTGCCCCGCCGCGCCGAGCGCCGCCGCCACATCGTCCGGGATCGTGCCCGCCGTCGCGCCGTCCACGAGATCGATCTGGCCCATGGGCTCGCCGAGGGCCGGCTTCTTCGACAGATCCATCTCGCGGGCGAGCCACCAGCCGAGCCCGTAGCCCGGATTGGCCGCCGTGCCCTCGAACTGAGCTTCGTAAACCTCCGCGTCGAGATCGATCTGCCGGCGCTCCGGCCAGCTCCGCACGAGCTCGCCATAGGCGGCCCAGTTCCGCGTCGTGGTCACCGCGCCCGCGGCAAGGTTGGGATCGACATCGCCGAGCGGGGGCAGCGGCGAGGGCAGCGCCCCGCCGCGCAGCAGCGCCATGGGGGCGTCGCCCGAGGCGAGCCATTCGATCGGCGCCACCCCCGCGGGGGCGAGCACCCGGTCGTTGAGATAGCCCGTGACCGAGGCCGGCTTGCCGGCGGCGACGAGCTTGCGCTCCATCACCGCCCCGAAGATCTGGAACACGATGGGCCCGTAGCGGAACTCGCTCCCCGGTTCCGACGCGGCCGCGAGTTCAGCCGACGTGTCGTAGGAGGGCGCCCAGCGCGGCCCCTGCGTGTCGAGCCCGGAGGTGAGCGAGAGGAGATCGCGCACCGTGATCTGCGACTTCAGCGGATCGTTCTGCCAGTCGGTCAGCGTGTCCGACACCTTCTCGTCCAGCGTGAGCAGCCCGTCGGCGGCCGCGGCGGCGGCGATCATGCCCGTGAAGCTCTTCGTGCCCGAGAACAGCGTGTAGGGCTGGTCCTCTTTCCAGCCATTCGCATAGGTCTCGCAGACGATGGCGCCGTTCTTCATCACCACGAGCGAGAGCCCGTGATTCTCCGTGTTGTAGGCGATCAGCTCCGCGCATCCCGCCTGGGCCGTCGAGACGACTCCCGCCGCCAGGGCCGCAAGGGCGAGGCACGCGAGCCCGTTTCGCGATTTCATGTATGCTCCCTCCACTGGCTGAGCCGCCCGCATCGCAGCCATGCGATCGAGCGGTTTCACACCTATCGCCATTCAAGCCCGATCATGGCAGGATTGTCTACATCTTGCCCTACCAAATCGGGCCAAGGGTCCTGACCGGATTCACCGCAGGGCCGTCGATCCGGAGGAGCACCCATGTCCGAGGCCCGTCAGCTTTCGAGCCCCTCATCCGCCGCCACGCGCTATTCGGCCGAGGAATGGCGCGTCCGCGTCGACCTCGCCGCCGCCTACCGCCTCGTCGCCCTGTTCGGCTGGGACGACCTCATCTTCACCCATCTGTCGGCCCGCGTGCCCGGACCGGACCACCATTTCCTGATCAACCCTTATGGCTTCCTCTTCGAGGAGATTACGGCGAGTTCGCTCGTCAAGATCGACCTTGCGGGCAATCCGGTCGAGCCCACGGACCACCCGGTCAATCCCGCCGGATTCCTCATCCACGGGACCATCCATGCCGCCCGCGAGGACGCGGCCGCGGTCATTCATCTGCATACGCCGCATGGCGTCGCGGTCTCCTGCCAGAAGGACGGGCTCCTGCCCCTCGCCCAGCAGACCCTCCTCCTGCCGCGCGGCATCGCCTATCACGAGTTCGAGGGCATCGCGGTCGACGCGGCCGAGAAGGAGCTCCTCGTCCGCAATCTCGGCAAGGCCTACGCGATGATCCTGCGCAATCACGGCACGCTCGCACTCGGCCGCTCGGTCGCCCAGGCCTTTCTCGTCATCTACACGCTGGAGCGGGCCTGCGAGTTCCAGCTCGCCATCCAGTCGGCGGGCGTGCCGCTCCACCCGGTCCGGCCCGAGGTGATCGAACGCATTCCGCGCCAGCTCAAGGTGCAGGATTCGAGCATCGACATTCCGCAGGCGAGCTTCGCCGCCCTCAAGCGGCGGCTCGATCGCGTCAATCCCGGCTATGACAGCTGAGCCTCAAGGAGCCGCATGCCCGCACGCAACATTCTCGTCGTCATGTCGGACCAGCACAGCGGGCGGATCGCCGGCTTCGCGGGCCATCCGCTCGTCCGTACACCGAACATGGACGCGCTCGCCGCGCGCGGAACGCGGTTCGCGAACGCCTACACGCCCTCGCCCATCTGCGTACCGGCCCGCGCCTCCTTCGCGACCGGGCTGCCGGTGCACCGCACCCGGTACTGGGACAATGCCACCGCTTATGACGGACGCATCCCCGGATGGGGCCATCGTCTGCAGGCGGAGGGGATCTCCGTCACCTCGATCGGCAAGCTGCATTACCGCACGGCCGAGGATCCGACCGGCTTTGACGAGCAGATCATGCCCATGCACATCCAGGACGGCATCGGCCAGGTCTGGGGCCTCGTGCGGAACCCCCTGCCCGAGCGCGAGGGCGGGGAGCTGATGGTGCGCACCGCCGGACCGGGCCTGTCGAAATACAACCAGTACGACCTCGCCATCACCGAGCGCACCTGCGCAACCTTGCGCGAAAAGGCCGCGAGCGGGACGCCCTTCGTGCTCTATGCCGGCCTCGTCGCGCCGCATTTTCCCTATGTCGTGCCGCAGCCCTGGTTCGATCTTTATGCGCAGGCGGACATTCCCCGCGCCTCGCCCCATCCCGAGGAGGGCTTCGAGCTCCATCCCTGGCTGAAGCGCTTCCAGAGCGTCAGCCCCGGGATCGACCGCAACACGCCCGAGGAGCGGCGGCGCTGCACGGCCGCCTATTACGGGCTCGTGAGCTTTCTCGACGACAATCTCGGCCGCATTCTCGCGACGCTGGACGAGACGGGCCTTTCGAAGGACACGCTCGTCGTCTACACGAGCGATCATGGCGACATGGTGGGCAAGCGCGGCCAGTGGGGCAAATCGCTGCCTTACGAGGATTCGGCGTCGATCCCGATGATCGTGGCCGGGCCGGACGTGCCGGCGGGCAAGGTGAGCTCCACGCCTGTCTCGCTGCTCGACCTCGCCCAGAGCTGCGTCAGCGATCTCGGCCTTCCGCCCATGGCGGACCGTCCCGGCCGCTCGCTCGTCGAGCTTGCGCGCGCCCCCGACGAGAGGGACAGGCCGGTCCTCTCCGAATACCACGCCTACGGATCGACCCATGCCTGGTACATGCTGCGGGTGGGCGATCTCAAATATGTGCACTATGTGGGCTACCCGCCCGAGCTCTTCGATCTTTCGAGCGATCCCGAGGAGCTCGACAATCTCGCCGGGCGGCCCGCCCTTGCCGAGGCGCAGGCCCGGCTCGAGGCGCAGCTGCGCGCCCTCCTCGACCCCGAGGCGGTCGATGCCGCCGCCAAGGCCGACCAGGCGCGGCTGATCGAGCGCTATGGCGGCATCGAGGCCGCGCTCGGCAAGGGCAACCCCTCCGCCACCCCGACCCCGCTCGGCTAGACCGATCTAATCTTCCGCCTTTCTTCGCCATTGCCTTTTGCGCGCGGGCGCGGCAGCCTCGGCGCTCGCGCAGCGCCAAGGCAAGGAGCCCGCCCCATGAGCCGTCTTGAAGGAAGGATCGCCCTCGTCACCGGAGCCTCGGGCGGGATCGGCCGGGGCATCGCCGTGAAGCTCGCCGCCGAGGGGGCCGCCGTCGCGGTCCACTACAACCGGTCGGCGGAGAAAGCGGCCGAGACGGTCCAGCTCATCGCCGATGCCGGCGGCAAGGCGCTCGCCTTCGGCGCGGATGTGGGCCAGGTGGCCGAGATCCGCGCGCTCTTCAAGGACATCGACGCCGCCCTCGGACCGGTCTCGATCCTCGTCAACAATGCCGGCCTGCCCTTCACGCGCTCCATCAAGAAGACGACCGAGGAAGAGTACGACCGCATCTTCGCGGTCAACACCAAGGCCTATTTCTTCTGCATGCAGGAAGCCGCCCTGCGCATGACCGACTGGGGCCGGATCATCCACATCACCTCGAGCTCGACCGAATTCCCCTTCGCCGGCAATTCCGTCTACGCGTCCTCGCGCATGGTGCCGCGCGTCTTCGCCGCCATCGGGGCGCAGGAGCTGGGGCGCAAGGGGGTGACGGTGAATGCCGTGAGCCCGGGCCCCGTGGCGCCCGGCATGTTCGGCCCCGTGCCGGACGAACTCAAGGCATTCGCCGAGTCGAACACGCCCTCGGGCCGGCTCGGCACGCCCGAGGACATCGCCGATGTGGTGGCGTTCCTCGCCTCGGAGGAGGCGCGCTGGGTCAACGGCCAGCACCTCCTCGTCAATGGCGGGGCGAAGATCTGACGGGCGGCCTCAGCGCGCGATGGCCGACTTCACGCCGGCGGCGAAGATCGCCAGCACGACGCGCACCATCACCGTGAAGAACATGAAGGTGAGCTGCTCGTCGCCGATGAGGAAGCGCACCCAGTTGTTGTACTGGTTCTTGAGCCCGGTATTGCCGAGCTCGCTCTCGAGCCAGCTCGCGCCATCGAGGATCACGGCGAAGACGTCGGGAAACCAGATGCTTACCGCCACCATGGCGATGGCCCCCAGAAACAGCGACAGGAAAATGTTCGCCGTGGCCCAGGCAACGCTGCTCATGGTCTTCGACCTCCCCTCGATCGCCCCGCACCGCCCCCGGTGACACCCGGAGGCCCGGCGCCATCATAGCCGCGATCGGGCGTCCGGGCCACATAAGCGAAATCTCAAGACGATCGGCCGATACTGACGCCGTCTTCCGGGCAGCCGTGGCGGGCGCGGGGGATTTGCGCTAGACCACGCCACAGAGAGAGAGCCGGCGGGCGGGGGCCGGTGAGCCGAGGGATTGCTGCCATGACAGCCGACGCGCCGACCGGCGAGCATCGAGCGGGCACGCAAGGAACGCGCCCGGGCGCGAGCATCACCGTCGTGATGCCCGCCTACAATGCCGTGGGCTTTCTGCCCCTCGTGCTGGCCCCGCTGATCGAGATGGAAAAGGCGGGCGAGGTGCTCGAGATCCTCGTGGTCGACGACTGCTCGACCGACGAGACGCCCGCGCTCGCCGCCCGGCTCGGCGCGCAGGTCCTGCGCACGCCGAAGAACGGAGGCCCGGGCGCTGCCCGCAATCTCGCGGCCCAGCACGCGGCCGGCGAGATCCTCTGGTTCGTGGATTCGGACGTGATCGCCTGGCCGGGCGGGCCCGAGAAGATCCGCGCCGCCATGGCCGAGGCGGGCGTCGTCGCCTGTTTCGGCTCCTATGATCACGAGCCGGCCGGCCAGACCTGGATCAGCCGCTACAAGAACCTCACCCACCGTTACTACCATCAGGAGGCCCGGCGCGAGGCCTCGACCTTCTGGGCCGGCTGCGGGGCGGTGCGCAAGGATGCGTTCCTCGCGGCGGGCGGGTTCGACGTCAAGACCTATACCAAGCCCTCCATCGAGGACATCGAGCTCGGCTACCGGCTCAGGGCGCGGGGCGGGCGGATCCTTCTCGTTCCCGACCTCCTCGGCAAGCATCTCAAAGTGTGGACCGTCCCCAATCTGATGCATACGGACATTTTCCGCCGGGCCATCCCCTGGTCGCGCCTCATGATCGCGCGGAACGAGATGACCGACGATCTCAACACCTCGACCGCCGAGCGCGCCCGGGCGCTCCTGGCCGGGGCGCTGGTCGCAAGCCCGCTTGCCGCCCTTCTCGTGCCGGGGCTCGCCTGGCTGCCGCTCTGCCTTCTCGCGGCGGCCTTCGCCGCCAACTGGCGTTTCTTCACATTCCTGAGGGACAATGCAGGCCTGCCGATCGCGATTGCGGGGCTCCTGTATCACCAGGTCTACTACGTCTACAGTGCCGCCGCCTTCGTGTGGTGCGTGCTGGAGGCGCGCCTTCCGGGCCGGCGGATCGCCGACCCGCGCTAGCGGCGGGCCGGGGCGGGACCGGTCCGCCTGCGGACGAGCCGCCAGGGCGGCCGGACTTTGGGGAAGCGCAACGGCCGATTGCGCGCCCCGGGCGGAGACACGCAAAGGGTTCCTTAAGGCGCGCCCGGCTAGGACTGGCCTTGAGGCGGGCGCTGGATATGAGGGGAACGAGTTTGGTCGATGTCATCGAGGCTACGCGGCCCGGCGCCGCACAGCGCACGGTGAATGTGGAGGGCCAGGCCCTCAGCGTCGTCGTGCCCGCCTTCAACGAGGAAGGCGCCGTCCGCAACACGATCCAGGATATCGAGGCGGCGCTGAAGCCGCTCGGCATTCCCTTCGAGATCATCGTGGTGGATGACGGCTCGACCGACGCCACCGCCGCCGAGGCCCGCAGGACCTCCGCCAGGGTGCTCGCCAACGGGGTCAATTCCGGCTATGGCGCCTCGCTGAAGCGGGGGGTCAAGGAGGCCGTGCACGACTATGTCGCCATCATCGACGCGGACGGCACCTATCCGCCGCACTATCTGCCCGCCATGCTGGAGATGGCGCGCGGAGCCGACATGATCGTCGGCGACCGGGGCGCCGCCATGCGCAATGTCCCGCTGATCCGCCGCCCGGCCAAGTTCCTCCTCAATTCGCTCGCCAACTTCCTCGCCCAGCGCAAGATCAACGACCTCAATTCGGGCCTGCGCGTCTTCCGGCGCGAGGAGCTCGTGCCCTTCCTGCCGCTGCTGCCGGCCAATTTCTCCTTCACCACCACCATCACGCTCTGCATGATGTGCTACGGCAAGCGCGTCGTGTACACGCCGATCGAGTATGGCCGCCGCATCGGCAGCTCGAAGATCCGGCCGATGGATTTCTTCAACTTCATCCTCCTCGTCGTGCGGATCACCACGCTCTTCAATCCCTTGCGCGTGTTCCTGCCGCTGGGCGGCATTCTCTTCGTTCTGGGCTGGCTCAAGCTCGCCTACGACATCACCCAGTGGAACCTGTCCGAGACGGCGGTCTTCGCGTTTCTCGCCTCGATCATGGTGTGGTCGCTCGGGCTGATCGCGGACATGATCTCGCGCCTGCACCTCAGGCCCTGATGTGTTTTTTCGTGGGGTGACAGCGTCATGGTGAGCCCGCCTCCAGCCTCAGGCTCCGGATCGGCCCCGCCCGAGGAGGCGGCGGTCTTCCGTCTGCGGATCTCAAGGTCCTGGCTTTTCAAGATCTGCGGCTCGGTCCTCATTCTCGGGATCACGCTCTGGCTTCTGCCGACCGAGCGCGTGCTCGAGGGGCTGCGGTCCATTCCGTTCTCGCTCTGGCTCGTCTGCCTCCTCGCCTTCCTCTGCGGCCACGTCGCGGCGGCCGGAAAATGGTGGGTGCTGATCGAACGCCCCGTGGGCCTTCCGGCCGCCGTGCGCGCGCATTTCGCGGGGCTCGCCGCCAATCTCTGCCTGCCGGGCGTCGCGGGGGGCGATGTCGTGCGGGCCGGTCTTCTGATGCGCGCCGCGCCCGACAAGGCCGCGCTCGCCGCCGGCTCGCTCGCCGACCGTCTCATCGACACGCTCGCGCTCGTGCTGCTCTCGGCCGCGGGGCTCGTCCTTCTGGGGCGCGGCGAGGGAGAGGGCTCGGGGCTCGCCCTCCTTCAGGCGGGCGGCCTCGTCGGCGTGCTCGTCTTCGGCGCCTTCGTCGTCTTCCCCGCCCTGGTCGCGCGCCTGCCGGACGGGCTGCCGATGATCGGCCTTGCGCGCAAGCTCGCGGGCGCTTTCGGGGCGCTCGCGCGCCGCCCGCTGATCCTTGCCGGCGCGCTCGGTCTCTCGCTCGGCATCCAGGCGGGTTTCGTCGCCCTCACCATCCTCCTCGCCAATGCCGCCGGGGTGGAGATCGCCCCCGCCGCCTGGTACTTCGCCTGGCCGCTCGCCAAGATCCTCGCCATCCTGCCCGTGAGCGTGGCGGGGCTCGGGGTGCGCGAGGCGAGCCTTGCGGCACTCCTTCTGCCATTTGGCGCGCCTCCTGCAGGCGTGGTGGCCGCAAGTCTCATCTGGCAGACGATCCTCTTTGCCGGCGGTCTGATCGGGGGACTTGCCTGGGCGGCGTCGAGCGGCAAGGCGGCCGATCCGTCCCGAACCGGAACAGTCGCGGGGGCCGGTGCCGGACCCGCCGCCATGGAACTGGCCGGCGGGGATGGGCCCCGGGCGGACTTGATCAAGACCCCGAGGGACGTACAGAACCGATGACGAGACCGCCCCATATCGCCCTTCTCGGCGCCGGCCCCGCCGGCGTCGCCGCCGCCTACCGGCTCGCCACGACGCGGCCCGCCAGCATCGACGTGTTCGAGCGCGCGCCCCGGCCCGGCGGCAATGCCGCGAGCTTTCAGATCGACGGGGTCTGGTGCGACATCGGCAGCCACCGGTTCCATCCCGTGGCCGAGCCCCATGTGCTCGCGGACGTGAAGGCGCTTCTGGGCGAGGACCTTCTTCTGAGGCCCCGCCACGGACGCATCCGCCTGCAGAAGCGCTGGATCCATTTCCCGCTCAAGCCCGCCGACGCGATGCTGCGCCTGCCCAAGCCCTTCGCCGCCTCGCTCCTTGCCGACATGGTGCTGAAGGCGCTGCCCCGGCCCGCCCCCGCGACGCGCAATTTCGCGACCGTGCTCAAGGGCGGGCTCGGCCCCACCATCGCGCGCGACTTCTACTTCCCCTACGTGAAGAAGCTCTGGGGCCTCGAGCCCGAGGATCTCGCCGTGAAGCTCGCCGAGCGGCGCGTCTCGGGCAGCTCGATCACCAAGATCCTGCGCAAGATGGCCAAGCAGATCCCGGGGCTCGGCTCGGAGACGGACGGCAAGTTCTTCTATCCGCGGAAAGGCTTCGGGCAGATCGTCACCGCGAGCGAGGCCGCGGCGAAAGACAGGGGCGCGCGCTTCCATTACGACACGAAGATCGTCCGCATCGAGCGCGAGGGCATGCGCGTGAAGGCGCTGCGCATCGAACGCGAGGGACGCGAGGAGCGCATCGAGGCCGATCACATCTGGTCGACGATCCCGCTCACGACGCTCGTCCGCCTTCTCGATCCCGCCCCGCCGGCCGAGATCCTCGCCAGCGCGCAAGCCATGCGCTTTCGCGGCATGATCCTCATCTATCTCGTGCTCGAGCAGGATCAGTTCACGGAATATGACGCGCATTATTTCCCCGAACTCTCGATCCCCATCTCGCGCATGTCCGAGCCCAAGAACTATTCGGCCGCGCGCGAACCCAAGGGGACGACCGTTCTGTGCGCCGAGCTGCCGTGCGATCCGGGGCAGGCCTACTGGAACATGAGCGACGAGGAGCTCGGCCGGCTCTATTGCGAGTGGCTCGCGGGCGTCGGCCTGCCGGTGACGGCGAAGGTCCGGCGCACCGAGACGCGCCGCATCGGGCAGGCCTATCCGGTCTACGACCTTCAGTATGAAGACCATTTCAACCGCATGGACGCCTGGCTGGGCGGGCTCGAAGGCCTTCTCACCTTCGGCCGCCAGGGCCTCTTCGCCCATGACAACACCCACCACGCCTACGCCATGGCCTATGGCGCCGTGGACTGCCTGACCGCGGACGCCACGTTCGACCACGGAAAATGGGCCGAGTACCGGGAGATCTTCGAAACCCATGTCGTCGAGGACTGACGAGCAGGCGGCTGACCCGCAGGTGGACGTGCTGATGTACCATTCGATCTCGAATGGTGCCGGCCCGACCAACATCGCGCCCGCGCTCTTCGAGAGCCAGATGCGCGCGCTGGCGGAGGAGGGCGTCAGCGTCGTCTCGCTCTCCGATCTCGCCGACTGGCGGGCGGGCCGCCGCACGCTCCCCCCGCGGAGCGCCGTCATCACCTTCGACGACGGCTTCGCCGATTTCGCGCACACGGCCTTCCCGGTGCTGAAGGCGCACGGATTCACCGCCACTGTCTTCCTGCCGACGGGCTGCATGGGCGGGGTGGAGAACTGGCGCGGCGCCGACATCCCGCCCCGCCCGCTGATGAGCTGGGCCGAGGTGGAACGACTTGCGGGCGAGGGCATCAGCTTTGGCGGGCACGGCATCAGCCATGCCAATCTCGCGGCCATGTCGGGCTCGGGGCTCGACGACGAGATCAGCCGTCCCCGGAGCGATCTCGAGGCGCGCCTCGGCGTGCCGGCGGAACATTTCGCCCCGCCCTACGGCCTCAGCTCGCCCCACGTGCAGCGGGAGATCGCGCGCGTCTGGCGCACCTCCTGCGGCACGCGCTTCGGCCGCATGGACCGGTCCGAAGACATCTACGACATTCCCCGCATCGAGATGTACTACTACCGCGACCCCGCCCTGTGGCGGAGGCACCTGCGCGGAGAGGGCGGGGCCTATCTGCGCCGCCGCAAGCTCCTGCGGACCATTCGCGGCATGATCCTGAAGCCCTGGGTGCAATGAGCCGTACCATGAGCCCGAAACGCCGTATGCGCACGATCCCAGCCCGCGCCCGCCGCCCGGGGGCCGCCCGATGAGCCTGCGCGATTCCGCCCGCAGCCTCGTGCGCGCCCTCCTGCCCGAGGAGACGCGCCGCTGGATCACCCTCCAGCAGCGCAAGCACAAGCTGCAATGGCCGCGCGCGGGCTCGGTCCGCTTCGGCGATCTCGAGCGCCTCACGCCCATCAGCAAGGTCTTCGGCTTCGACCGGGGACAGGCGATCGACCGCTACTACATCGAGGCCTTCCTCGCCGCCAATGCCGCGCACATACGCGGGCGGGCGCTCGAGCTGGGCGATGCCACCTACATCAGGCGCTTCGGCGGCGGGAAGGTGACGCAGACGGACGTTCTGCACGTTGTGGCCGGCAATCCCGAGGCGACCATCATCGCCGATCTGACCGATGCCGATCACATCCCCTCGGACAGTTTCGACTGCATCATCTTCACCCAGTCGCTGCAGATGATCTACGACATGCGCGCGGCGCTGAGGACGCTCCACCGGATCCTCAAGCCGGGCGGCTCGGTGCTGATCACCTCGGCCGGCATCGCCAAGATCGGCCGCAGGCTCGGCCGCGACGACTGGGGCGAATACTGGCATCTGACGAGCCAGTCCATGCAGCGCCTTCTCGACGAGCATTTCCCCGGCGGCACGGTCGAGGTGCGCACCTATGGCAACGTGTTCGCCGCCATCTGCTTCCTGCAGGGGCTCGCGGCGGAGGAACTCCTGCCCGAACATCTCGATACGGTGGATCCGGATTTCGAGGTGCTGGTCGCCGCGCGGGCCCGGAAGGCGGGGGGCACCCCATGATGCTGTCGCGCCGTGACCTGTGGCTGCTTGGCGCCATCACGCTCCTGGCGGCGGCGCTGCGCCTCGTGAAGCTCGATGCGAGCCTCTGGTATGACGAGGTGCTGACGCTCGTCGAATTCGTCCGCCTGCCCTTCGGCGAGATCGCCTCCACCTACACCTCGCTCAACAATCACGTCTTCTACAGCCTCCTTGCCAAGGCATCGGTGTCCGTGTTCGGAGAATCGGCCTTCGCCCTGCGCCTGCCGGCGGTCCTGTTCGGTGTCGCGGCCATTCCGGCCGTCTTCGTCCTTGCCCGGCAGATCGGACTCGGCGCGCTGCAGTCCCATCTCGTGGCGGCCCTTCTCGCGCTCTCCTATCATCACATCTGGTTCTCGCAGAATGCGCGCGGCTATACGGGCGTGTTCTTCCTCTCGATCGTGGCGAGCAGCCTGTTCCTCGCCGGCACCCGCCGCCCCTCGCCAGGCCTCTGGATCGCCTTCGCGGTCTGCATCGGCCTTGCGCTCTACACCCATCTAACGGCGGGGCTCTATTTCGCCGCGCTCGGCCTTGTCTATGTCGTCTGGTTCGGGCGCCGGCTCCTCGCGCCGGACGCCCCGCTCGCGGCCGTGCAGGCCCGGCCGGGCCTTGCGAGCTGGTGGCCCTTCGCGGGCTTTGCGGGCGGGGGGCTTCTCGCCCTTCTTCTGCATGCCCCGCTTCTGGGCGACATGGTGACCGTCTTCACGGCCGTCTCCGAGGACGGCGCCGAAGTGGTCGCCGAATGGCGCAACCCGCTCTGGACGCTCTTCGAGATCCTGGGAAGCCTGCCGGGCCCGGCGCTTCTCGCCTATGTGGCGCTGCCGCCGATCCTCCTCGTGCTCGCGCTCGGCACCCGCGAGACCTTCCGCCGCGACGGGGTGATGGGGTGGACCTTCGTCACTCATATCGCGCTCACGCTCGGCGTGCTCATCGCCCTCTCCTTCCGCATCTGGCCGCGCTATTTCATCGTCGACCTCGCCTTCGCGATGATCTTTCTCGTGCTCGGCACCTTCGCGCTCGCCGATCTCCTCTCGCGTTTCCTGCGCGCCGTCCTTCCGCCGGCGATCACCGGCGACCGGCTCGCCCTTCTGGGCTGCGCGGGCGGGCTCGGCCTCTCGCTTCTCCTCGCGCTCGCCAACTACACCCACCCCAAGCAGGATTTCGAAGGGGCGCTCGCGCTCGTGCGCGCCGAGGCCGCTCCCGGCGATGTCGCCACGAGCTTCGGGCTCGCCGGCCTGCCGCTGTCGCGCTATTTCGAGCCGGACTGGCCCGTGCTCTCCTCCGCCGGGGATCTCGAGGCGCTGCTCGCACGCGGGCAGCGCGTCTTCGTCATCTACGCCTTTCCCGATCACACCGAGCGGGGTAATCCCGAGATCATGGCGATCCTTGAGGCGCGCTTCGAGGAGATCGGCTGGCTGCCCGGCACGATGGGCGGGGGCGAGGTGATCGTCCTCGCCAGCCGTCCGCCTGCGGAAAGCCCCGCCCCATGATGTCGCTGCAGGCCCGGATCCGGCGCCAGATCTCCGGCCTTTTCACCAATCGCGGGATCAAGTTCTTCCACGATCTCGTGCATCTCGTGATCGGCCAGATGGCGGGCAAGATCGCGGGCATCGCCTGCTTTGCCTATCTCGCCCGCACGGTGGATCCGGCCGCCTACGGCACGCTCGAATATGTGATCGGCCTCGCCGCGCTTGCCGCGGTGCTGGTCGATTTCGGCTTCGGACCGATCGGCGTGCGCGAGGCGGGCGCGGGTCCGGAGAGCCGCCGGGCCGTGGCGGAGCACATTCCGGCCATCCGTGTGCTGATCGCTCTTCTCGCCGCGCCGCTCCTCATCCTCGTCGTCCTCGCCACGACCGACGCGCCCCTCTCGCTCGAGCTCGCGCTCCTCTTCGCGGCCTCGCTCCTGCTCCATCCCTTCAAGCAGGAATGGCTGCTGCAGAGCATGGAGCTGATGAACCGCATCGCGCTCGCCCAGGCGCTGCGGATGATCCTGTTCGCCATCCTCGTCTTCCTCTTCGTGAAGGAGACGAGCCAGATCCTCCGCGTGGGCCTCATCGAGATCGGGACGCTCGGGCTCTGGTTCGGCTATTATCTCCTCGTCCAGCACCGGGCCGGGCTGCCCATCCGCCTGTCCTTTCCGCGCGCGGAGCTGACGCGCCTCACGCGGGCGGCGGCCCCCCTGGGCGCGGGCGCCATGGTCTGGGCCTTCAACCAGTACATTCCGCTCATTCTCGTGACCGTGATGATGGGTACGGAGGAAACGGCCTGGTTCGCGGCGGCGCACAGGCTGCTCGTCTCGCTTCTGGCCATTAGCTACCTCTATCATTTCAACCTGTATCCGGCGCTGACGCGGCGCATGGCGCAGTCGGTCGAGGCCTTCGCGCGCCTCTCCCATGCCTCCTTCCGCATCGTCGCCTGGGGGCTGATCGGACCTTGCGCCCTCCTCGGGCTCGTCGCGAGCGATGTCATGCGCCTCGTCTATGGCGCACCCTTCGCCGTGTCCGGTCCCGTGCTCGCGGCGGCGATCTGGTGCCTGCCGGTCACGCTCTTTTCGGGGCATTCGCGCTGGGCCCTCATCACCGCCCATCGCCAGGGCGAGGTGCTGCGGGCGCAGACGGCGGGCGCGGTCGTGACGCTCTTGCTGGCGCCGCCCTTCATCTGGGCCTTCGGCGCCGTCGGCGCGGCGCTGACCATGACGGCGGGGTGCCTTGCCATCTGGGCTCTCGCACACCGGTATGCGAGCCGCTCCGTCGTCGCCATGCCGGTGCTCGAGACGCTCTGGCGGCCCGCGCTCGCCACGGCGCTCGCCATCGGCCTCTTCTGGCTCGCCCGGCCCTTCGGCCCCTGGACGGCCGTGGGT
The DNA here is from genome assembly GCA_013389075.1 of Alphaproteobacteria bacterium. Lineage (GTDB taxonomy): Bacteria > Pseudomonadota > Alphaproteobacteria > JACAEB01 > JACAEB01 > JACAEB01. Next base: position 9,134 of record JACAEB010000210.1, on the reverse strand, counting down.
CTCTCCGGGCTTCTCTATGGCGCGGCCGGGATCATGCTCGACCGGCGCCTTCTGCCCGATCTGCGCCATCTCGCCTATGCGAAAATTGACTCCCAGCGCGCGGCGGACGTACACACGTGACGTGGTGGCCGGTACGCGCGGCACGGGGTTGGCACCATTCTTGATTGCCGTCATGGGTGACGGCGCAATCAGCATCCTCTTCGGGCGGCCCCTCGCTGCCGCAGGCGCCGGATGACGGGGCAAGCGCCCCGCGAGGACTCGCCCGGCCTCGACCGGGCGCGAGCAGGGGGACGGGTTTGGGCGCCGGCTTGCGGTTCGCGATGGTGACGACCTTCTACCCCCCCTACAATTTCGGGGGGGACGGGATCTATGTACGCCGCCTCGCCCATGCCCTCGCCCGCCGGGGGCACCATGTCGAGGTGATCCACGACGCGGACGCCTATCTCTCGCTCGCCAAGGCGCCCCCGCCCGAACCCGAACCCGAACCCCACGGCATCGAGGTGCACCGGCTCAAGAGCCAGATGGGTCCCCTGTCGAGCCTCGCCGTCCAGCAGCTCGGCCGGCCGGTCTTCCAGCATGCGCGCCTCAAGGCGCTGCTCGAGGACCGCTTCGACGTCATCCACTATCACAACGTGTCGCTGGTGGGCGGGCCCGGCGTCTGGGCCTATGGCACCGGGCTCAAGCTGCACACGGCGCATGAGCACTGGATCGTCTGCCCAAGTCATATTCTCTGGCGCTACAATCGCGAGGTCTGCGACGGCCAGAAATGCCTCAGCTGCGTCCTGAGCTATGGCCGGCCCCCCCAGCTCTGGCGGATGGGCGGCCATCTCGAGGCGCAGGCCCGGCACGTCGACGCCTTCCTGATGCTGAGCCAGTCGGCCGCCGACAATCACCGCGCCTTCGGCTTCGAGGCGCCGATGCGGCTCGTGCCGTCCTTCCTGCCCGCCGATACGGGCGCGGCGCCGGCGCAGACGCCCCCCGCCCACCCCCGGCCCTATTTCCTCTTCGTCGGCCGGCTCGAGATCATCAAGGGCCTGCAGGACATCATCCCGCACTTCACCAAGCCTGCGGCGCCCGCCGACCTCCTCATCGCCGGCGCGGGCGAGTACGAGCCCGAGCTGCGGCGCCTTGCCGGCGACAGCCCGCATATCCGCTTTCTCGGCCGCCAGCCCATGACGGCGCTGAAGGGTCTCTACCGCGATGCGCTCGCGGTGCTGACGCCCTCGCGCTGCTACGAGGTCTTCCCGATGGTGGTGCTCGAAGCGTTCCAGGAAGGCACGCCCATCATCGCCCGCCGGCTCGGCCCCTTCCCCGAGATCGTGTCGGGCACCGGGGGCGGGCTCCTGTTCGACAGCGCGGACGAGCTGGCGCAAAGTTTGGATCGCATGGCGAGCGATGTGCCGTTTCGGGCCCGCTGCTCGAGTGCGGCGCGCAGCGCCTTCGAGACACGCTGGAGCGAGCGCGTCGCCATGGACGCCTATTTCGCCGTGATCCGCGAGCTGGCCGAGAAGAAGGGCCTGTCGGGGCTCCTCGCCCGGCTCGACCGGATCGCCGCCTGATCTATGCAGTCGTCCGGCGCCCCGTGCCCGGATGCATGACAAGGAGCAAAGCGTATGACCGTCGGCCACAACATCCAGGCCGAAAATGCCGCCTGGACCTTCGGGAACAACGTTCCCGACACCTTCGTCGACCACATCCGCCAGTCCGTTCCTCTTTACGAGGAGGGACACGATCTCATCTGTCAGCTGAGCGATTTCTTCGTCTCGGGCGAAAGCGTCGTCTACGAGATCGGCGTGTCGACGGGCGAGCTGCTCAAGAAGCTCGCCGTCCACAACCGCCACAAGCCGAGCGCCCGCTGGATCGGCCTCGATCCGGAAAAGGCCATGGTGAAGAAGGCCCGCGAGCATTGCGCGGACGTGGCCAACATCGAGATCGAGGAAGCCGATGTCCGCCTCTACGAGTTCGAGCCGGCGGACTTCATGGTGTCCTATTACTGCATGCAGTTCATCCCGCCGCGCTACCGGCAGGAGGTGATCAACAAGGTCTATCAGAGCCTCAACTGGGGGGGGGCCTTCATCCTGTTCGAGAAGACGCGCGGACCGGATGCCCGCTTCCAGGACATCGTCACGGCTCTCTACAACGACTTCAAGTCGCGCCGGGGCTTTTCGGATGGCGAGATCATCTCCAAGGCCCGCAGCCTCAAGGGCATCCTCGAGCCCTTCTCGACCCAGGGGAACATCGACCTCCTGAAGCGGGCCGGCTTCGTCGACATCATGTCGATCCAGAAATACATCTGCTTCGAGGGCTTCATCGCGATCAAATGACGCGGCGAAATTTGACCCCGCCCGTCTGTACAAAGCGCTTCCTTAACCCTCATCTTCCAGCATGGAGGACGCCGCTTCGCGCGGTGCGGGGGGCAAGGGAGCCGGGTTCATGGACGGGCGTCGCTTTCGCAAACTGACCCAGGTCGTTCACACCTGGGTCGGTCTCAACATCTCATTGCTTCTGACTTTCATTTTCTTCACCGGCACGCTTCTCGTCTTCGGCCCCGAGATCGACTGGCTCGCCAAGCCCGCCTATCGCGCCAAGGTCGAGGCGGGCGCCGACAAGGCTTCCTTCGGGACCATCTACGCCGCCATCGAGCGCGACTTCCCGCAGGCGCGGATCAAGGACATCTACAGGACCGAGCGGCCCGGCTTCGCCGACGAGACGATCGTGCGCGTGAAGGGCAACGACTACAAGGTCTGGACCAATCCGTATACGGGGCAAATCCAGGGCACGAGCAGCTATTACACGCCCTACAGGCTGCTGCGCGAAACCCATGCCCGGCTGATGATGATCACGAACAAGATGGGGCGGCTCATCGTCACCTCCCTGTCGCTCGTCGTCGCGCTCCTCGTCGTCAGCGGCCTGATCATGTATCGCCGGTTCTGGCGCAACTTCTTCCTCTGGCCGCGCCGGAACGCGGGCCTGCGCATCTTCCTCAGCGACACGCACAAGCTCACCGCCCTCTGGCTCACGCCCTTCCTCGTCATCGTCTCGCTCACGAGCCTCGTCTATTTCTACACGGTCTTCGCGGCCCTGCCCGCGGCACCGAAGATCGAGAGCGTGGCGCCGCGCGCGAGCGTGCTGCCGGAGGGATTTTCGGGCGCCGTCATCGACGAGGCCGCGGCGGTCGCGCAGGCGGCCTTCCCGGACCTGACGATCACGCAGCTGCGCCTGCCCCAGAGCCTGCGGGGCGCGCTGGTCTTCAACGGCAACGCCACCGCGCCCATCGTCCGTGCCCATACCAACACCGTCCATGTGGATCCCGTGACGCTCACCGTCCGCGGGCAGTATCGCGCCGAGGATCTGTCCTTCCTGCGCCGCGTGGTGGAGCTCAACGATCCGTTCCACTGGGGCATCTGGGGCGGGCTGCCCTCGCGGATCCTGTGGTTCGTCTTCGGCATGATGGCGACGGCTGTCGCGATTCTCGGCGTGTGCATCTATGGCGCGCGGACCCTCGCCCTCGCCGGGGGGTCGGGGTCCCTCCTGCGGCAGGCCTGGTCGGGCATGCATCTTGCGAAATGGGGCCTCCTCGCGCTGATCGCGCTCTCCTTCGCGCTCCTCGTCTATGTCGCCTTCATCGATGACGGGCGGCGCCCCCTCCTGTCCGAGGGCCTGCGTCGGGAGGCCGGCTTCACCTCCGCCCCGCTGACCACGCGCACCCTCGTGCTCGAGCCGACCCGTCCGGACCGCACGCAGTTCGGCGCGCTCACCTATACGGGCGGTCTCTCGCTGCGCTCGCCCGACCCGCGCTTTGGCGGCATCTCGGGACTGAGACTGTCCGCGAACGGAGAAGAGGCGCTCGCCGTCTCCGACCGCGGAAACTGGCTGCGATTTCGCCTGCGCCACGACGCGGCCGGCACGCTCGTCGGCGCCGACCGGCTCGCCATCGCCCCGCTCCTCGATGGGGCGGGACGTCCTCTCCTCGAGGAGGAGGCCGACGCGGAGGGCCTCGAGCGGCTGCCCGGCGGGGACCTTCTCGTCGCCTTCGAGCGCCAGCATCGCCTGTCCCTCTACCCCCCGCCCGGCGCGGGGGAGGCGGTGCCCGTGCGCCAGATCGCGCTCCTGTCGCTGACGCGCGCGCTCGGCAACAATTCCGGCGTCGAGGCGATCGCCGCCCTCGATGCCGGGCGCCTCATCGCGATTCCCGAGACGCTGGTCGACGCTCAGGGGCGGCACACGGCCTATCTGATCGAGCTCGCCGGGGCGGGAGAGACCAGCGCCGACGCCCGGAAAATCTCGCTCGATGCCGCCGCCGGTCACGTCGTCTCCGATGCCACCGCGCTGCCGGACGGGTCGGTTCTCCTCCTCGAGCGGCGGACCGCCGCCGTCGCCGGACCCGCGGCCCGGATCGTCCGTGTACGGCCTTCGAGCTCGGATCCTTCCGTCTGGACGAGCCAGTCCCTCGCCGAGTTCGGCGCGACGCAGGCCATCGACTACATGGAAGCGATCGCCGCCCGGCAGGACGGGCCGGACCTGCGCATCTGGATCATGTCCGACGACAACTTCAATCCGCTGCAGCGGACGCTGCTCCTGAGCTTCGTCCTGCCCGACTTCGCGGGACCCTCGGCGCCCGTGCCGGCGCCGGCAAGCTGAGGCTCGGCCCTCGCCCCGAACGCGTCGGGGCCCGCGCCATGGCGCGAGCCCCGTTGAGGATGCAGAGGATCCATCAGCCCCCGGAGCGCCCGAGCCCCGGGTGAGAGGCGCCTCAGGCCGGCGCCGGCGCGCTGCGCGCCTCGCCCTTCACGGCCTCGGCCGCTTCCTTGGTCTGGAACTCCTCGTTATAGGAGCGCTCCAGATTGACTTCCCAGATGTCGAGCTTCTCGCCCAGGATGTTCCGCGCCGCATACATGGCGGTGAGCATGGAATGGTCCTGGTTGTTGTAGCGGTGCAGGCCGTTGCGGCCGACGGTCTGGAAATTCTCCAGGGTCTGAAGCCACTTCTGCACGACTTCGAGCGCCTCGTGATACTCGCCGTCATAGACCGGATAGGCCTTCAGCTGACGGATGATCGCGCCGTCCATCACGCTGGAGGCGGGCGCGAGGCCGATCTGCTCGAGCTCGCGGCCCGCGAGCTTGATGAGATCCTCGTCCGCCATCTGCCAGAGCTCGTCGCCCTCGTTGCAGAAGAATTCCATGCCGATCGAGGCCCGGTTGGGCTGGGGCAGCATCTCCTTGGACCAGGACCGGAAGTTCTGGATCCGGCCGACCTTCACTTCCTTGCTGTGCACATAGATCCAGGTGTCCGGGAACGGATCGTCATGGTCGAGCACGAGCGTGACGATGAGGAAGTCGCGATATTTCAGCCGGTTGGCCGCGTCGATCACTTCCTTGGGCGGCGGGGGGTCCATGCAGTTGATCAGCGTGCGCAGATCCATCGAGTTGACGAAGTGATCGGCGGTCTGGGTGTAGGTCTTGGCCGGCTTCCCGTCCTCGGCCCATTCGGTCACCTTGATGCCGGTGACGCGGTTGCCCTCGCGGAAGACGCGGTCGACGACGCTCTGCATGCGGACTTCGCCGCCCTTCTCGCGGATGATGTCGCGGGTCTTTTCCCACATCATGCCGGGGCCGAGGCGGGGATACTCGAACTCCTCGATGAGGCTCGCCGTGTCGTTGGCCCCCGAGATCGCGTTCCAGACGGCCTTGATCAGCGAGAGGTTCTTGATGCGCTGCGCGGCCCAGTCGGCGCGGATCGTGGAGGGCGGGATGCCCCACACCTTCTTGGTATAGGAGCGGAAGAAGTGCGCGTAGAGCCGGCCGCCGAAGCGGTTCATCACCCATTGCTCGTAGGTGTCTTCGGTCTTGTGCGGGAACAGGCGCCACTTGAGGTAGCTCAGCACGATCCGCACGGATTCGTAGGGGCCGAGATTGAAGAGCGCGTTGAAGAGGTTGAGCGGGTAGTCGTAGAAGCGCCCGCGGTAATAGATGCGGCTGAGGCGCGGCACGGTGATGAAATCCTTGCCCAGCACCTCGTGCCACATCGCGTTCACCTCGGGCACCTTGGTGAAGAAGCGGTGCCCGCCAATGTCGAAGCGGAAGCCCTTGTGGCTCTCGGTGCGCGCGATCCCGCCGACGAGCTTGCCGCCTTCGAGCACGACCGGCTTGTGGGTCTTGCTGCGCTTCTGGAGTTCATAGGCAGCCGTCAGGCCGGCGGGGCCTCCGCCAATGATGGCGACCGTCTGCTCCTTGGACTGGTTCTGATCGGTACTCATCGTGCCTGAAATTCCTCTAGCCGAGCGTCTGCGTTTCACCGTACCGGACGGGGACGGCCCGTATCGTCGTCCCGATCCGCCGAGGCGGCCTTCCCGCGCCCCGTGGCAAGTTTCGGACCATGTGGCGCGCGGCCACGGCCCCCTCCCGTCCCTCCCGCAGGTCATCCCCCCAAAACCCTTGGCGGGCCCTCCGCCCGCTTCCGGCGCGGGGTCCCGCTGCCGCAGTCTGCCTCCCTCGCGCGCGCCCCGCCTTGATGCAGGTCTGCTGCCGCCGGTGGCACAAAGCTGTACAGCTTCGCGCCAGGGGATGTCTCAGCCCTGGAGCTCCACCGCCGGCGCGCGAGCCTTCGGCGCCGACCGCCGCTCGAGCCAGAAGAGACCCGCGAGCACCGGCAGAACCCAGATGAGCCGCGCCTGGTAGCGGTCCGTCGGAGCCGACAGCCCGCCACAGACCAGCGCATTGATCCCGATGCCCGCGAAGGCCACGAGAAGGAGATACCAGTTCCGCCGGCCGGCGAGGAGCCTGTCCTTGCGGAACAGGTAAACGAAAAAGCCGAGGCTGGCGATCACCGTGAGGTAGTGGACGACCCCCATCAGGTCGAGGAAGAACCGGTCGGGGGAATCGAAATAGTCGACGAGCCAGAGTTTCGGCGGGTCGCGCTCGAGCCGGATGCGCGACCAGCGGAAATCATTCGTGCCGAAGCTGAAGAGCTGGGACAGCGCGTTGCGCCCGAAGCTCCAGGCCTGCTGGAGCGGATAGGTCTTGAGGACCTCGACGAGGAGGTCGATCTCCTGCGCCCGGATCTGGTCCATCTGCCGGTCGGTCGCGCGCGAGCGCAGGCCGCCCTCGCCGAAGAGGACGCTCGCCGCGTTCTGCGGGAACTCGTCATAGATCTCGCAGATGGTGAACTTCCGGTCCGCGCAATGCTCGGAGAGATACCAGCGCGCGGGCCCGTCCTCGATGGAGCGGGCCAGCAGGACGGGCAGGCGCTTGGGCGTCGCGCTCGGGGTGTTGAAGGCGATCATCGAGACCGCCATGTTGAAGCCGAGCGCGAGCACGAGCGGCAGCGCCGCCGCCGCGAGCGGCACGGGCGGCAGGCGCCGCTGATCGACGATCAGCGCGCCGGCCGCGAACAGCCCCACCACGAGGGCGAGCGGAATGTGGCTGTGATGGCTCGCCACCGCCATGGCACCGATGAGGACGAGAAAGCTCGCCTCCCAGAGTTTCAGCTCGCTGCCCCGGTAGGCGATCACGAGGCCGACCATGACCACCACCCCCGCGAAGACGTCGGGCATGAAGTAGCTGGCGAACCAGGGAAGGCTCGAGGCGAGCGCGATCACCGCGAGCACCGGGCCGAAGACCCGCAGCGCGGCGAGGGGATCGGTCCCCGCGCCCATGGCCTGCCGGCCGGCGGGCCCGATGAGCAGGAAGATCAGCCAGGTGACGACGGCCGACTGGACCAGCACCGGCCCCCAGAGGCCGATGGGCGTCAGCGAGGTCACATAGGCGAAGACGGGATAGGCGATGGAGCGCAGCGAGAAGGCGCCATCGCTTGCCAGCGCACCGTCGGCCTCGCTGCCCCCGCCCGGCCCCGCGCTCAGGAGGGCGAAGATGGCCTTCACCGCCTTGGCGCCCGTGCTGTAATACGCTCCGGAATCGAAGAACATCAGCGGCGAGCCGTCGAGCACGGTCGGCCAAAGCAACAGAATGGCAAAAGCGGAAAAAACAATGGCGGGGCGGCCGGCCAATGTCTTGAGGGGCTGCTCCCCTGCGCCAGCGATACCGATCATCCCACACCCATCCCCCGGTTTCCCACAACCTAATGCAGACGCCCCGTCTTCTCAATTGCATAATGATGCATTGCAGCGAAGACGCCCGGCAAAGGGGGGAGCACGAAACGCGCCAGCGGGGTCCGATCCGGTCGGAGACCTGAGTGGGGTGCAACGTCCGCTCGCCCGGGGGGTTCCCCCCACGCTAGACTGGAACGGGCGTCGGGCGAGACCAACGGAGCGAGCATGAGCCAGGGCTGGAAAGGATTCACGCAGGCAATTTGGCTTCTGGCGGCCGCCGCCTCGGCACCCGCGGCGATGGCGGACACGCCCGCCGGGCCCGTCCTCTACAGCTATGACGTCACCCTGCCCGGCTTCGGGCGGATCGGCACCTACGAGACCAGGATCACGCCGCAGGGGACGCGCACCGAGGTCGAGACGGAAATCGAGGTGGAGGTGAAGGTCGCCTTCGTCACCGCCTTCTCGCTGTCGGCCGACCGGCGCGAGGTCTGGGAGGACGGACGGCTCGTCGCCTTCGACGGCACGACCACCAAGAATGGCGAGGTGATCCGGCTCGAGGCGGAAGCCGGAGAGGACACGCTCGTCGTGGATGGCCCGCGCGGCACCGACACGGTCGCGCCCGATGTGGTCACCTTCAATCCGTGGTCGACCCATGTGCTCGACGCCGATCTCGCCATGTCGCCCGAACATGGCGGAACCTGGCCCATCGCGGTGAGCCCGGGCGGGGAGGGCGAGATCGAGCTCGGCGCCGAGACGCTCGATGTCCGCCATTACCGGATCGAGGGCGAGGAGCCCTCCGATCTCTGGTTCGACGCGGACGGACGGCCCGTACGCTTCTCGATCGAGGAAGACGGGCGCACGCTCACCTTCACGCTCGCGCCCGAGCGCTCGGCCTATTCCGTCCCCGAATAGCTCACGCGCCAGATCACCCTGGCCGTATCATCGGCGACGAGCAGGCTGCCATCCGAGAGGACGAGCAGCCCCGCCGGGCGGCCCCAGAGCCGGGCCCGGCCGGACCCGGACGCATCGCCCGCCCCTTCGGTGAAGCCGGTGAGGAAGGTTTCGTAGCCGCCCGCGGGCCGGCCGT
>JACAEB010000063.1 GCA_013389075.1 Alphaproteobacteria bacterium | reverse complement strand
TGGCGCAGGAGGTCGTAATGGCCCGGCGCGCGGGCGATGTAGCCTGCGCGCGCGGCCCGCTGGCGGCGGATGATGGCGTCCCAGTCCGCCCGCCTTATGCCGTCCGCATTCGGAAAGACGTGGCCCGGTTCGTAGAACCCCTTGCCGAACAGCGCGACCATGTAATTGCCCGCCGTGAAGAAATGTTCCGAGGCCAGATCGAACGGGCTCGGCAGCTCGTAGCGCCAGAGCTCGATGTTCGAGGCGAGGCTGTCGGGGACGGGCACCTCCTCCCGGCAGGCGGTCCAGTAGGGATCGGTGCGGTTGTTCAGCTTGTAATGCAGGGCGATGAAGTCGACATATTCGGCGAAGAGCTGGTCGGTCAGCCCATTGTAGCGCTCGCGCAGGACGGGCGAGAAGTCCGTGTCCGGAAAATAGCTGTAGAGCCAGCGCAGCGCGGTTTCCGTGCCCTGGATGGCGGTGGCCTCGAGCGGCTCGACGAAGCTCGAGGCAAGGCCGACGGCGATGCAGTTGCCGACCCACGAGCGGCGGATCTTGCCGCTCGTCCAGCGGATGATGCGCGGCGTCATGCCCTTGCCGCGTTCGCCATAATGGGCGAGGAACTCGGCGCTCGCCTCGTCCTCGCTCTTGAACCGGCTCGAGAAGACATAGCCCGTGCCGATGCGGTTGAAGAGCGGCACATGGAACACCCAGCCGGCCGTGAGCGCGGTCGCGCGCGTCGCGGGCTCGAGGCTGGTCGGATCGGCATGCGGGAGCTGCATCGCGCAGGCGCGGTCGGCGAGGAGGTACTTCGAGAAGTCCTCGAAGGGCTCGCCGAGCGCCCTGCGGATGATGACGCCGGCAAAGCCCGTGGCATCGAGCACGAGCTCGACCGGATGGTCCTCGCGGTCCTTGAGCGAGAGTTTCTCGACATGGCCGCGCGCGTCGACATGGACATGGGTCACGTCGGCGAGGATGTGCCGGACCCCGCGCGCGAGGCAGAGATCGCGCAGCACCTCGGCGAGGCGCAGCGCATCCATGTGATAGGCGTAGCGCAGCGGGCCCTCATAGTCCTTGTGCTCGGGCAGGCGCGGGCCCTTGCGCTCGGCGATCATCTGCGGGGCGGGCGAGAGCACCTCGGTAAAATCGTCCGCGAACGTATCGTCCGTGGCCGTCCGGCCGAAGGCGTTGTAGTAATAGCCGACGGGCCGGCCCTTGACGCGTCCGCCCCCGTCGAAGGGGTTGATCCAGAAGGTGGGCCTGCCGGCCGCATCGAGGTTCCAGCCCACGAACTTGCCCCCGAGCTTGAAGGAGGCGTTGGTGCGGCGGATGAGCTCGGTCTCGTTCACCCCGAGCGTGCGCATGGTGAGCGGCATGCCGGGCGCGCTCGCCTCACCCACGCCGATGGTGGGGATGGTGGGCGATTCGATCAGCGTGATGGTCTTGCTGCCGGCCGCCAGCGCCTCCGCGAAGGTGGTGCTGAGATAGGCGGCGGCGAGCCAGCCGGCCGTGCCCCCTCCCACGATGGTGATGTTGCGGATCGGCTCGGCCACGCGGGGTCCCCCTCTTGCCTCCAGCGGTTGCGCGAAAGTGTGCCCAATCAGGCAAGGGGAGGCAAACCGGGGAGGGGGACGCGCTATTTCAGCTCCCAGGTGACATAGACCGTGTCGCTGAACACCTGTGGCGGGGCGATCAGTGACACCTCGCGCTTCCTCGCCTGCACCACGATCTCGTCCGCGGCGCGCCGATTCCGCATATCCCGATCGGGGTCCGTGTCGATTCGAAGCGCAGTGCCGAGCCGCTTTCCGATGGCTTCCGCGTAGCTTTCGGCACGCGTGCGGGCCTGGTCGATCGCGGCCTTGCGCGCCATCGCCTGTGCGGCCTCGGGGTCGGCGACGAAATAGTCGAAATTCGAGATCTCATTGGCTCCCGCTTCGAGCAGCAAGGCACTCACGGTTCCCGCGACGTCGGCGGGTGCGACGTCGACGGAAACGCTCCACCGGCCCCAGTACCCTTTGATTTTCGGATTCGGATCGTCATACCGGCGGGAGGCTGCATCAAGTTCGAAGCTTGGTGCCACGATCTGTGCCTCCGGGACCCCTGCATCCCGCAGGGCCTTCAGGATCGCAGCCGATCGGTTGGCGAGCTCTTCATGAACCGCCTCGGACGAAGGTCCTACAAGTTCAATCCAGCCGGTGATGACCACGCCATCCGCAGGCACCTTGACCTGGCCGAAGCCCTCGGTCGTGATGACGGGCCGCTCCTCCGCCGCCAGAGCCGGCGGGACGAGCGTCAGCGCGATAAAGAACCCGGCAAGACCTGCAAGTGTCGCTTTCATATCGTCCCCCGCTCGATGTGTGTGACCCGAGCATCACCCGCACGGGGCAGCCCGTAAACGCTACCGCCCGGTAGCGGATGTGCGGGCGAATGATCGGAGCGCCGTCAGCTCGTGCCGAAGGGCTCGACGCGGGCGGCGGCCTTGCGCGCGCCGGTGAGGCGGCCCGCGGCGCCGCAGGGGCCGAGGAGGTCCTCGAGCCAGGCTCTGTCGGCGGGGGCGAGGGCATGCCAGTCGCGGGCGAGCCAGCCCCAGACCTTCGCCGTGTAGGGCCGCGCATAGGTGACGATGGGCGCGCCGTCGATCTCGCCCTGCATCATCAGTTCGCCCTTGGCGGTGGCGGCATGCACCGCTTCGAGAAGGGGCAGGGCGCGGCGACCGAGGAAATCGATCAGTGCCCGGAAGGGCGGCGATGCGAGCGCCTCTCGTGCGAGGAGCGGCCCCGGCTCCTGGCCCGAACAGTCGTGGAGATGCTGCGTCCACTGATAGACCCGCAGGGCCTCAGAGCGCATGATCCGCGAGGGTGTCGGGTCGATCGACATCTGCGAGAACTGGCCGTAGAGGGCGAAATCGGCAAAGCCCGGACGGCCGCCGAGAAGAAAGGCGCGCTCGCCGAGCAGCGGGTCGAGGCGGGCGAGGAGCCCGGTGTAGAAGCCGATCCAGAAATCGCGCGAGACGCGGTCGGGGGCGAGGAAGCCGAGATTGGTCACCTGCCGCGTGCGGAAGTTTTCGACCGCCGTCTCGAGCTCGGCCGACGGGATCGGCCCGCTCCAGCCGATGATCTGCCGGCGGGCACAGAAACGCTGATCCTCCTCGGCATCCCAGCGCAGCGTGAAGAGCGCGACGGGCAGGGCCTCGTCGGCCATGTCCTCGAGAAAGCGGTCGAGAAAGGCGAGGGCAGGGTCCGCGGGGGTCAGCCGCCGCTCGGGGAAGCGGCCTTCGAGTTCGACGAGGATCGGCGTCGAGTCGGCAAGGTAGGTTCCGTCCGGATACTGAAGGACCGGGATGATCCGCTTGCCCGAGCGCTCGATCTCGGTGCCCGCGCCGAGCTGCCCCTCGCCCCGGAAGGCGCCCTGCGGCACGAGGAAGTCGAAGGGGATGCGGCGGTAGCGCAGGGCGGCGGCGAGCTTGAAGGAGAAGGGCGAGCCGGGGCCCCCGAGAAGGCGATAGCGCGGCGAAATGAGCGACCCATGTTTGAGATGGTGGACCGGATTGTCCGCAATCTAGCCGGTCGCCGCCTCGCCCTCAAGCCGGCGGCGCTCGCTCGCGCGCTGCTTCACGGTCTCCGAGCGCAGCTGGCCACAGGCGGCGAGAATGTCGCGCCCGCGCGGGGTGCGCACCGGGCTCGCATAGCCGGCCCGGTTCACGATCTCGGCAAAGCTTTCGATCGTCTCCCAGTCCGAGCATTCGTAAGGCGAGCCCGGCCAGGGGTTGAAGGGGATGAGATTGATCTTGGCCGGAATGCCGGCGATGAGCTTGACGAGCGCGCGGGCGTCCGCCGCGCTGTCGTTGACGCCTTTCAGCATCACATATTCGAAGGTGACGCGCCGAGCGTTCGACAGGGCGGGATAGGCGCGCACGGCGGCCAGAAGCTCCGCGATCGGATATTTCCGGTTGAGCGGCACGAGCTCGTCGCGCAGCTCGTCGCGCACCGCATGGAGCGAGATGGCGAGGGAGGTGTTCGTCTCGGCGCCCCAGCGGGGGATCTGCGGGACGACGCCCGAGGTCGAGAGCGTGATGCGCCGCCGGCCGAGACCCACGCCCTCGCCATCGGCGCAGACCAGCATCGCGTCGCGCACATTCTCGAAATTGTAGAGCGGCTCGCCCATGCCCATGAGGACGACATTGGTGATGCGCCGCGCCCCGCCCCGGGTGCCCGGGGCGGGCCAGTCGCCCAGCCGGTCGCGGGCGAGAAGCACCTGGCCGAGGATCTCGTCGGGGGTGAGGTTGCGCACGAGCCCTTGCGTGCCCGTATGGCAGAACCGGCAGGTGAGGGTGCAGCCGACCTGCGAGGAGATGCAGAGCGTGCCGCGCGCCTCCTCGGGGATGAAGACGGTCTCGACGAGGGCCCCGCCCGCAAGGCGCAGGAGCCATTTGCGCGTGCCGTCCTCGGAGATCTGCTCGCCGGCGATCTCGGGGCGGGCGAGCCGCACCGTGCCCTCGAGCACGGTCCTGAGGTCCTTGGGCAGGGTGGTGAGCTCGGAGAGGTCGCGCGCGCCGCGCACGTAGAGCGCGTGCCAGAGCTGGCTCACGCGCATGCGCACCGCGCGCTCGGGCAGGCCGAGCCCTGCGAGGAGGGTCGCGAGCGCGGGCCGGCCCAGGCCCAGAAGGGCGGGCCGGTCCCCGGGCGGGGTCGGGGCGGGGGCGGGCATCGTCTCGGTCATGGCGCAGACATATAGGCCATGCGGGCCCGCCCCGGAACACCCCTGCCGCCCGGGCCGGGGCCCCTCGCGTCAGGCGCTCTTGATCGGGATGGTCCGCGCCTCGTTGCGGGCGCGATCGGACTTGGCGAGACGGACCGTCAGCACCCCGTTGCGAAGGCGAGCCTCGAGCCCGCTCTCGTCCACCTCGCAGGGCAGGCGCACCGTGCGCTGGAAGGCGCCGTAGCCGCGCTCGGTCCGGTGCCAGGTACGGCCCTTCTCCTCGCGCTCATGGCTCCGGTGGCCCTTCAGCGTGAGAAGGTCGCCGGTCACGCTCGCCTCGACGTCCTTCTCGGTGAGGCCCGGCACGTCGAGCTTCACCTCGATGGCGTCCTCGGTCTCGCTGAGATCGAGGGTGGGAAGGAGCCGGCCCTCCTCCACGCCCGAGCCCAGGCCAAGGCGCGGCACCCCCCAGGCCTGCCACAGCCGCTCCATCTCCTCCTCGAGACGGGCGAAGGGGTCGGCGAGGGCGCGGGTGCGCGAGGGGCGTGGCTGCTCCGTAAGCGAACGATCGGTCATGGATGCCTCCATTGGCGTGAGGGAAACAAGGGCACGAAGGCTCGCGCCGGCCCCGCCCCTCCGCCTTGAGGCGGATCAAGATCCGCCCGGGGCGGGCGGGGGTAGTGTCCGGGGCGTGCCGGCACAAAAGGCGCGGTCGCGTGTTCCTGTCCCGCATCGGCCGGTTCCGGTCATCGAGAGGCCGGCGCTGCGGCCGGCAAGGGAGATCTTCTTGCTCAGGACCCGTGTCCCCCATGGGGCGTTCGTGCTGGTTTCGGACGGAGCCAAGGCGCTCCTTCTGTGCAACCGGGGCGATGGCGCCCATCTCGACCTCTCGGTCGTGGATCAGCGGCAGGAGGATCATCCGCGTACCTCCGAGCAGGGGACGGACCGGCCGGGGCGGACGCATTCGAGCGTGGGGCCCGGGCGTTCGGGCTATGAGCAGACGGACTGGCACCGCATGGACGAGGACCGCTTCCTGCAGGCCGTGCTTTCCCGGCTCGACGGGCTCGTGGGCGAGGACGGCGCGCCGGGCCTCGTCGTGGTGGCGCCCGCGCGGGCGCTCGGCGAGCTGCGCAAGCATTATTCGACGCGCCTCTCCCGCGCCCTTCTCGCCGAGGTGGAGAAGGACCTCACCAACCATCCCGTCTCCGAGATCGAGCGTCTCATCTCCGGCTGATCGCCGGCCTCCGGCCCGGGCATCGACGGCTCGGCGGCGTTTGCCGCGTTCTCTTTCGAACATGGCAGGAACACCCGCATCGCGCGGGCGCGGCCGAGGGGAGGGCGAAAGAATGACCGGGTTGGGACGGGCGGCACGGGCCGCCCTGGCGGGCCTTGCGGCGCTGCTGTGGGCGCTCGCGCCGGCAAGGGCGGCGGATGCGCCGAACATCGTGATCTTCTTCGCCGACGATCTCGGCTATGGCGGCGTGGGCGTCCAGGGCGACCGCGAGGCGGTGACGCCGGTCATCGACAGCCTCGCCGCGACCGGCGTGCGGCTGACCAATGCCTATGCGAACCATCCGGTGTGCAGCCCCTCGCGGGCGGCGCTGCTGACCGGGGTCTACCAGCACCGCTTCGGCTTCGAGCACAATTCCGGCTCGCCACAGAACACCTCGCCCAAATTCGGCATCGCGGCGTCGGTGCCGACCCTTCCCGAGCGCCTCAAGGCGGCGGGCTATGCCACGGGCATGTTCGGCAAGTGGCATGTCGGCTTCCGGCCCGAGACTCAGCCGACCGCGCGCGGCTTCGACACCTTCTACGGCCATCTGTCGGGCGCGCATGCCTATACGCCGGCGGGTCGGCAGGGGCGGACGGCGATTCTGCGCGGCACCGAGCCCGCCCCCATGCCGCGCCATCTGACCGAACAGCTCGCCGATGAGGCGGCGGGCTTCATCGATGCCAACAAGGACAGGCCCTTCTTCGTCTACCTTCCCTTCAACGCCGTGCATTCCCCGCTCGACACGACGCCCGAATACCTCGCGAAATTCGCGCATGTGGCGGACGAGAAGCGGCGGACCCACCTTGCCATGCTGCTCGCCATGGACGATGCGATGGGCCGGGTCATGGATCGGCTGAAGACCCACGGGCTGATGGGACGCACGCTGATCATCTTCGCCAGCGACAATGGCGGCCCCACCGCCGAGACGACGTCCTCGAACCTCCCCCTCAGCGGCTCCAAGGGCACCATGCTCGAGGGCGGGATCCGCGTGCCGACCCTCCTGCGCTGGGACGGCGTGCTGCCCGCGGGCACCGTCTATGACGGCATGGCCATGGGCTTCGACCTCACGGCCACCGCGCTCGCCGCCGCCGGCGTCCTGCCCGAGCGCGGCCTCGACGGCGTCGATCTCGTCCCCTATCTCACGGGAGAGCGCGAGGGATCGCCGCACGAGGCCCTGTTCTGGCGGGCCGGTCCCGCGGGCGCGGTCCGCATGGGGGCGTGGAAGATGATCCGCGTGGGCCCCGACCGCTATCTCTTCAATCTCGAGGACGACATCGCCGAGCGCACCGATCTCGCCTCGACGCTGCCGGGCAAGCTCGCCGAGCTCGAGCGGGCCTATTCGGCCTGGTCGGGCGCCATGATGGATCCGCTCTGGGTCCGCAACGAAGGCGCCGGCGGCGACCGCCCGTCTCCGGACCGGCTGCGCGGCGCCTATCGCGAGCTCCTGACCGGCCCCTAGGGACGGTTGTCAGGGCCGGCGGGCTGCCGCTATAAGCGGGCGGCCCGCCTCCGCCCGGCCGGCGCCACAGGACCGCCCTCCGAGGGACCCGCCCATGACCGATTTCGAACTCGCCCGCACCAACATGGTGGAGCGGCAGGTCCGGACCAATGACGTCACCGATCACCGCATCCAGGACGCGATGATGGCGGTGCCGCGCGAGCGCTTCGTGGCGCGCTCGCGGGCCGCCCTCGCCTATGCCGAGGACGCGATCGAGATCGCGCCGGGCCGGCACCTCATGGATCCGCGCAGCTTCTCCAAGCTCGCCCAGGCCGCGCAGATCGGTGCCTCGGATGTCGTGCTCGTCGTGGGTTGCGGCACGGGCTATGCCTGCGCGGTCCTCGCGCGCCTTGCCCAGGCGGTGGTGGGTCTCGAGGAGGACGCCGACCTCGCCCGCCAGGCCGGGCAGACGCTCTCCGCGCTCGAGGTCGACAATGCGGCCGTGGTGACCGGGCGGCTCACGGAGGGCTATCCGAGCCAGGCCCCCTATGACGTCATCTTCCTCGATGGCGGGGCGGAGGTGATCCCGGCAGAGCTCGAAGATCAGCTCGCGGAAGGCGGCCGCCTCGCCGCCATCGTGATGGAGGGCCGGCTCGGCCGGGCGCAGATCTTCGCCAAGGTGGCCGGCAAGATCTCGGGACGGATCGCCTTCGACGCGGGCGTGCCGCTCCTGCCCGGCTTCGCGCGCGTGCCGGCCTTCACTTTCTGAGGCGCCGGGTTATTTGAGGCAGGAGGCGCGACGGCCCGCGCGGTAACGCATCGTTAATCCTGACGCGCTCATCTCTAGACCCGGTCGGCCTTGTGGGAGAGGGGCGCACGCGCTAGACCCTGAGGTCAGCCGTTAACCATGTCCCGGCGGGGCCGAGGCCGGGACCGATTGCGGGGCCCGAGCGAATGCGGGGAATGTCATGACGTCGAAGCGGATCGCCGGTCGTGCGGCCAGCCTTATGGTC
Organism: Alphaproteobacteria bacterium; assembly: GCA_013389075.1. Taxonomy (GTDB): domain Bacteria; phylum Pseudomonadota; class Alphaproteobacteria; order JACAEB01; family JACAEB01; genus JACAEB01. The sequence goes on along the minus strand of JACAEB010000063.1, from coordinate 7,322 downwards.
CTTCTGGCAGGGACCGCGCTCGCGGCGCCCGCCGGCGCGGAGACACTCTCCGACGCGCTGATCGCGGCCTATACCTCCAACCCGACCCTCGAGGCCCAGCGCGCGAGCCAGATGGCAACCGATGAAGGCTTCCGCCAATCGCTGGCGGGCTGGCTGCCGAGCGTGAGCGTGTCGGGAAGCTACTCGACCGGGGAGAACCGCCGGACGACCGAAGCGCCCGCATTCGTCAACACATCCGATTCCTCGACGACCGTTGCGATCACAGCCCAGCAGAACGTCTTCACCGGCTTTCGAACCTATTATGACCTTCGCCGCTCCTACGACCTGATCGAAGCCGGTCGGGCCCAGCTCACCAATGTGGAGCAGACGGTGCTCTTCCAGGCGGTGGCCGCCTATCTCGACGTGCTGCGCGACGAGCAGGTCCTGTCGCTGCGCGAGAACAACGTCACTGTCCTCACCCGTCAGCTCGAGGCGGCGAACGACCGCTTCCGGGTGGGCGAGATCACCAAGACCGACACGGCCCAGGCCGAGGCGCGGCTCGAGCTCGCGCGCGCCAACCGCATTCAGGCCGAGGCCCAGCTCACCGCGAGCCGGGCGGCCTATGCGCGCGTCATCGGCAAATGGCCCGAAACGCTGGAACCGCCGCCCCCGCTGCCCCCGCTGCCCGACAGCGAGGAGGAGGCGCTCGGCGTCGCGCTTCAGCTGAGCCCGGCCCTCTCCATCGCCCGCGAGACCGAAGAGGCCTCGCGCCGGAGCGTCGCCATCGCCAAGGGCCGGCTGTTGCCGACCGTGACGCTGCAGGCGACATCGAGACGCACCGACGTGACCAACGAGGATTCGGGGCTTCTCGCCGGCGAGACGCAGGCCACCGACGATTCGATCACCGCCCAGCTCACCATGCCGCTCTATCAGGGCGGGGCGAACTATTCGTCGATCCGCGAATCGCAGGCGCTCAACAGCCGCGACCGCATCCGCATCGCCGAGGCCGAGCGCAATCTGCGCGAGGACGTCGCCAACGCCTGGGAGAGCCTGCGCTCGGCCCGCGGGCGGATCGCCTCCACGAGCGAGAGCGTGCGGGCGAGCGAGATCGCCTATGAGGGCGTGCAGCAGGAAGCGCTGGTGGGCTCGCGCACCACGCTCGATGTCCTCGACGCCGAACAGGAGCTGCTCGACACGCGCGTCGCCCTCGTCCAGGCCCGGCGCGACGAATATGTCGCGGCCTTCAACCTCCTCGCGGTGATCGGACAGCTCACCGCGGAGGATCTCGGCCTGCCGGTCGAGGTCTACGATCCGGCCGATTATTACCGCGCCATCCGCTTCGCGCCGGCGGGCTTCCTCTCGCTCTTCCGCTGAGCGGGCGGGGCACAGGCGGCTAGGCGCGCCCGGTTCGACTCGGCTAGGCTCGCGCGAGGATGGCCGGCACCGCAGCCGGACATTGACACTGGCGGCGTTATCCAAGATCAGAAGGGATGGCGTCGTCTGGCGCACGCCGCGAAAGGGCGGACCGTTGCTCTGGGACGAATGAGGCCGGGTCGGCACGCGGGCGGCATCCCGCCCGCTGGTCCGGAGCCGAAGGGGTGATGAAGGCCGATGGCACAGCACAAGGCAGCGGACACCGAGCCGACCATGGAGGAGATCCTCGCCTCGATCCGTCGGATCATTTCCGAGGATGGCGAGGGCGATCAGCCTTCGGACGGTGAGGGCGAGGCCGCGGCGCAGACCCAGGAGGTCGAGGCCGAGGCGGAGCAGGTCGAGTTCCAGGAGCTCGTCGAGGAAACCGCCGAGGAAGAGGTCTTCCCGGAGGCGCCCGAGCCCGAGCCGGACGCCGACGAGGTGATCGAGCTCACCGAGATCGTCCAGGAAGAGGAAGAGCCGGCACCCGCGCCGCGGGCCCGGTATGCGCTCTCCGGAGAGGATGGACAGGAAGGCATGCAGGACCAGGACTACGACAGCGACGGCCTCTTGAGCTCCGATGCGGTGAGCAAGGCGTCCATGGCTCTCGGCTCGCTGGCGCCCGAGGCGCGCATCAGCCGTCCGGGCGGCGCGGGCTCGATCGAGGAGGTCGTGCGCGACCTGCTCAGGCCGATGCTCCGCGAATGGCTCGAGGACAATCTTCCCGCCCTCGTCGAGGAGATGGTCGAGCGCGAGATCCGGCGCGTGACCACCCGGGCGCGGCGCTGACCGCACCCCTCCGGCCCCCGGGCCGGTGGACCTTTGGCGCAAGTCTGGCTAAACCGGGCCGGCCAAGCGCGGATCGGCTGCGCGCGGCACGGCGCAGAGCCCTTCTCGTGACAGTCTGACCCATGATCGACAAGACCTTCGACCCCGCCGCCGTCGAACCGCGCATCCGTGCGGCCTGGGATGCGGCCGAGGCCTTCCGCGCCGGCCTTCGGCCCGCGGCCGAGCCCTATTGCATCGTCATCCCTCCGCCCAATGTCACGGGCTCGCTCCATATGGGGCATGCGCTCAACAACACCCTCCAGGACATACTGGTGCGCTATCAGCGCATGCGCGGACGCGACGTGCTCTGGCAGGTCGGCACCGACCATGCCGGCATCGCGACGCAGATGGTGGTCGAGCGCCAGCTCATGGAGCGCCAGGAGCCGGGCCGGCGCGAGATGGGGCGGGCGGCGTTTCTCGAGCGTGTCTGGCAGTGGAAGGCGGAATCCGGCGGCACGATCATCAACCAGCTCCGCCGGCTCGGCGCCTCCTGCGACTGGAGCCGCGAGCGCTTCACCATGGACGAGGGGCTCTCGCGCGCCGTCGTGAAGGTGTTCGTCGATCTCCATGAGCAGGGGCTCATCTACAAGGACAAGCGCCTCGTCAACTGGGACCCCAAGCTCCTCACCGCCATTTCCGATCTCGAGGTCGAGGCGGTCGAGGTCCGGGGGAGCCTCTGGCACTTCGATTATCCGCTCGCGGACGGCCTCACCTATCGCCATCCCGTCGCCTGGAACGAGGCGGACGAGCCCGTCGAGTGGGAGGAGCGCTCCGCCATCACCGTCGCCACCACGCGGCCCGAGACCATGCTGGGCGACACCGCCGTGGCCGTCCATCCGGAGGACCCGCGCTACAAGGACCTCATCGGCAGATCCGTCCGCCTGCCGCTCGTCGGCCGGCTGATCCCCATCGTGGGCGATGCCTATGCCGACCCCGCGCAGGGCTCGGGCGCGGTGAAGATCACACCGGCGCATGATTTCAACGATTTCGAGGTCGGGCGCCGTCACGGCCTGCCGATGATCTCCATCCTCAGCCGCGAGGCGCGCACTGACCTCGCCGGCAACGCCGCCTTCCTCGAGGCCGCGGGGCCGGAGGCGGCCGAGGCCGTCCGTGTGCTTCATGATCTCGACCGGTTCGAGGCGCGCGAGCGCGTCATCGCCATGATGCGCGAGCGCGGGCTCCTGCGTGCCGTCGAGGACCACACCCACATGGTGCCCCATGGCGACCGCTCGGGCACGGTCATCGAGCCCTATCTCACCGACCAGTGGTATGTGGACGCAAAGACCCTCGCCGAGCCCGCCCTCCGCGCGGTGGAGGAGGGGCGGACCGTCTTCGTCCCCAAGGCCTGGGAGAAGACCTATTTCGAGTGGATGCGGAACATCCAGCCCTGGTGCATCTCGCGCCAGCTCTGGTGGGGCCACCAGATCCCGGCCTGGTATGCCGAGGACGGATCGGTCTTCGTCGCCCATGACGAGGCGCAGGCGCGCGAGAAGGCGCGCGCGGCCTTCGGGCGCGAGGTGGCGCTCACCCGCGACGAGGACGTGCTCGACACCTGGTTCTCCTCCGCCCTCTGGCCCTTCTCGACGCTCGGCTGGCCGGACGAGACGGTGGAGCTGAAGCGGTACTACCCGACGGATGTGCTCGTCACCGGCTTCGACATCATCTTCTTCTGGGTCGCCCGCATGATGATGATGGGCCTGCACGTCATGAAGGAGGTGCCGTTCCCGGCCGTCTACATCCACGCCCTCGTCCGCGACGAGAAGGGCGCGAAGATGTCGAAGTCCAAGGGCAACGTCATCGATCCGCTGGAGCTCATCGACGCCTATGGCGCCGACGCCTTGCGTTTCACGCTCGCCGCCATGGCGGCGCAGGGGCGCGACATCAAGCTCTCTCGCGCGCGCATCGAGGGCTATCGCAATTTCGGCACGAAGCTCTGGAACGCCTCGCGCTTCGCGCAGATGAACGAATGCGTCCGTGTGCCGGAGTTCGATCCGTCCACGGCGCAACTGACCGTCAATCGCTGGATCCTCTCCGAGCTCGCGCGCTGCTCGGCCCGCGTCGGCGCGGCCATCGAGGAGTACCGGTTCAACGAGGCGGCGAGCGCGCTCTATCAGTTCACCTGGCACGTCTTCTGCGACTGGTATCTCGAACTCGTCAAGCCGGTCCTCGCCGGGCGCGAGGGCCCCGAGAAGGCCGAGACGCGCGCGGTCGCGGCCGTCGTGCTCGACGGGGTCGTGGCGCTCCTCCACCCCTTCATGCCCTTCCTCACCGAGGAACTGTGGGCCCGTCTGGCCGATCATGGTCCCCCGCGCGAGGGGCTGCTTGCGCTCGCGCCCTGGCCCGCGCTCGGCGAGGCGCTGATCGACACCGACGCCGAGGCCGAACTCGGCTTCGTCGTGAAGGCGGTCTCCGAGATCCGCAGCGTCCGTGCCGAGATGAACGTGCCGCCGGCGGCGCGCCTGCCCCTCCTCGTGCGGGGGGCGGACGATACCCTGCTGCGGCGGCTCCGCCGGCACGAGGAGACGATCCTCAGTCTCGCCCGGCTCGAGCGCATCACCATGCTCGCCGCCGACGACACGCCGGAGCGGGGAGCGGCCGAGCTCATCCTCGAGGGGGCGAGCCTCTTCCTGCCGCTCGCGGGCTTCGTCGACCTCGAGGCGGAGACGGCGCGCCTGCGCAAGGAGCTCGGCAAGGCCGAACAGGAGATCGGCAGGATCGAGAAGAAGCTCGCCAATCCGCAGTTCCTCGAAAAGGCCCCCGAGGAGGTCATCGAGGAGAACCGGGAGCGCGCCGCCGAGGAAGCCGCGCGCGCCGAAAAGCTCCGCGCCGCGCTCGGGCGCCTTGGGAGCTGACGCGGCCTAGACGAGCGCTGCCAGCTTCTCGCGGTCGAAGGGCACGACATCGTCGAAGCGCCCGGCCCGGATGAGCTTCGGCCAGTCCGGATTCATGAGCAGCGCGCGGCCGACGGCGGCGAGGTCGAACTCGCCCGCCTCAAGCCGGCGCGCCAGCTCCTCGAGCCGGGCAAGGCTCGTGCCCGCATGGCTGTCGGCGCCATAGGTGGTGATGAAGTCCTTCTCGAGGCCGATCGAGCCCACCGTGATCGTGGGCAGGCCCGTGAGCTTCTTCGCCCAGCCGGCGAGATTGAGCGGGCTGCCGTCGAATTCGGGCTCCCAGAACCGTCGCGTCGAGCAGTGGAAGCAATCCACGCCCGCCGCGGCCATGGGGGTCAGGAAGGCTTCGAGTTCGGCCGGGGTCGTCGCGAGCCTTGCCGAGAAATCCTGCTGCTTCCATTGCGAGAAGCGCAGGATGAGCGGCTTCTCCGGCCCCATCGCCGTCCGAATGGCGCGGATCACCTCGACCGCGAAGCGCGTGCGCGCGACGAGATCGCCGCCGAACCGGTCCGTGCGCTGATTGGTTCCCGCCCAGAAGAACTGGTCGATGAGATAGCCATGCGCGCCATGGATCTCGACCCCGTCGAACCCCAGGCTCATCGCGTTGCGCGCCGCCTCGCCGAAGGCGGCGATGGTCTCGGCGAGCTCGGCGTCGGTGGCCGGCGCGCCGAAGAGCTTGCCGGGGCTCGCCATGCCCGAGGGGCTGCGCGAGGGCAGGTCGGGCAGGGGCGTGCGGTCGGCCCGGCGCAGGGCGCCCACATGCCAGATCTGGGGGAAGATCTTCCCGCCCGCCGCGTGCACCGCCTCGACCACGGCGCGCCAGCCCGCGAGCGAGCGCTCGCCCGCAAGTTTCGGAACGCGGTGGTCGCCCGTCGAGGTCTGGTCCGACAGCGTCGTACCCTCGGTCAGGATGAGCCCGACCCCGCCCTCCGCCCGCCGGCGGTAATAGGCGGCGACATCCGCGCCCGGCACCTGATCGGGCGAGAAGGAGCGCGTCATCGGTGCCATCACGATGCGGTTGGGCAAAGCGAGCCCCTTCAGCGTGAACGGGGCGAAGAGGGGCGCAAGACGGGCGGCGTCGAAGCTCTGGCGGGTCATGGGGCGGGGGTCCTCGGGCGGATGGCGTCCTGTCGCGTCATAGCAGCCGCCGCGCGCGGCGGCGAGCCCCGGCCGGGCATGGCTGGGCCCCGTCAGCTGTGACGGCATGGTTGCGTCCCTGGTGCGAAGCAGGAACAATCGCGCCGCACCCGCGCCTTCGGGCCTCTCGGACAGAGGAGATGACCGCCATGCGTCTCACACGTCTTGCCCTTGTCGGCTTCGCCTTCGGCCTTGCGGCCTGCTCGCAGGCCGAGCCGGTCTTCGACCAGGCGGCGTTTGCGAGCAACTGCACGGAACGGCTCGACGCGGCCGGGCGGGAGGCCCCCATCTGCGACTGCCTCGCGGGCAGCATGGCTGCGCGGGAGGATGCGCTGGCGCTCGAGGAGCGGACGCTGGCGGCGCTGGAGCTGCCGCCGGCGGAGGTGAGCGCGGCCCTGCCCGACGAGGTCCGCCCCCTCGGGATGGCCTGCTACAACAAGGTCGTCTACGACATCGAGCCGAGCTGAGGGGCGCGCCCGCGGCGGGACGCTCCGGTCACTGCGTCTGCGCCGCGATCATGGCGTCCCGGAGCGCGCGCACATCGGCCGCGATGCGGTTCAGCCGGTCCTGGATGAACACGATCCCGTGCAGGCCGCTCGCACGGTCGACCCAGGGGTAGAAGCCATAGGCGCCCGGGCTCGTCAGCATGGTGCAGCCATCGGGTCCCTCGACCTCGCACCAGTGGGCCACATTGTATTCGATATGGGTGTCCCCCGCGCCGGGCGGGACGAACTTGCGCTCGACGCCATGCGTGGCGACGGTCTCCATGTCGGCGATCGCGGCTTCCGAGAGATAGCGCCGGCCCTTGTAGACCCCCTTCTGGGCGATCATGGTGAGGAAGGGCGCATAGGCGTCCATCGTCGTGACGACGCCGCCCTGCAGCACCGGATTGGTCACCTTTTCGGGCGGCACGGGCGCGGCCGGATTGCTCCAGAAGAAGGGCGTCATACCGAGCGGATCACCCAGCACCTCGTCGAAATAGTCTGCCCACCGCTGTCCGCTGACGCGTTCCACGACCGCGCCGGCGATCTGGAAGTTGGGGCCGCCATAGGCGTAGGCCGTCCCCGGCTCGTC
>JACAEB010000190.1 GCA_013389075.1 Alphaproteobacteria bacterium | reverse complement strand
GGCACGGGCGGCACGGGCAAGCGGGGCACCGGCCTCCTGCGCGGCCAGGCTGCGCCCCTCCCCTCGGGCGAGCGCCCGAAGGGCCGCTCGACGGCGGGCCGGCCGGGCTCGCGGGCGGGCAAGAAGCGGCGGGTGTAGCGGGGCTTTCCAGGAAGGCCGAGATGCGCAGCCCGTCCGTGTCAACTGCGCAACACTATTGGCAAAAGACCGGTAGCCAGGCTGGTGCTATGGTGTCCGCCAATCCAGAAGCTACGCTGGTTCTCTATGTCCATTGGCGATTCGGACCATGCGATCAGGGCTAAAAGACGAAGCAGCGCAGCCAGAGAAGCCGGAGCTTTTCATAGGGCTCGTCGGCGCCGTAGCCACAGATCTGAAGCTTGTAAGGAGCCACCTCTCGAAGGAACTCCGGGGTGTAGGCTATTCGACCAGTTCCATTAGATTGAGCGACTACTTGAGTGAGCTTGAGGCGTCTGGTTCATCAGGACGTGTGTCGCTAGCAGAGCCGGAGCACAAGCGGATTGATCGCCTGATGGACCGGGGGGATGAACTCCGGGCCCAAATGGAGCGAGGAGACGCTGTCGCCCTTTTGGGTCTTACAGCCGTTCGCAAGCATAGAACGGAATATAACATTGCAAGGGATAAGTCCCTATCTACCGATGATGCCGCAAAACAACCAGCTCCCGCCACGGCGTACATATTTCATTCATTGAAACATCCGTCTGAAGTATACATGTTACGCCGCGTTTACGGCCGACTATTTTTATTTTTATCAGCATACACGCCGCGTCAGAAACGCCATGAAGCCCTTTGCCAACGCATAAAAAGAACCTCGAAGGACGTATCCGAGTTTCATGAAGATGCGAATCGGCTGATCGAGCGTGATGAGAAAGAGGCTGACAATCATTTTGGGCAAAATGTGCGTGATACATTTCCGCTTGCTGATGTATTTGTGGACGCTCGTGAACCGCGTGAACTTCGTTCACAGATTGACCGGGCTGTCAGGTTGGTATTCGGACACCCTTTTGTTACGCCAACAGCGGACGAGTACGCTATGTTTCACGCTCAAGCCGCAGCAATGCGTTCTGCAGACCTTTCCAGACAGGTAGGTGCCGTTATTACAAACCCAGAAGGAGAAGTAATCGCGACTGGATGCAATGAGGTACCAAAGATTGGGGGAGGGGCCGTCTGGGAGGGTACAGCCGAAGACGCTGAGATTGATTATAGAGACTTTAAAATGGGTTTTGATTCGTCGGCTAGATGGAAGCAAAAAATATTCACCGAGATATTTGAGCGTCTCAGATCAGAAGGTTGGTTGTCTCCAGAGAAATCAAAACTAGATCTGGACCAACTAGTGGATCTTGCGCTCAACGGTAAAGGCGCGCCCTTCAAAGGCACAAGAGCTGCGGGTCTTCTCGAATTTGGGAGAGTTGTGCATGCAGAAATGCATGCATTGACTGAGGCGGCACGAAGAGGCCAAGCCACAAGGGATGCTATCCTTTACTGTAACACATTTCCATGTCATATGTGCGCTCGTCATATTATCGCATCTGGAATAAGGCGTGTGGTTTACATATTGCCTTATCCAAAGAGTCTCGCTAAGGAGCTTTACGCAAATGAAATTCAGGTGGATCACGAGCGGATAAGCTCAATTAGATCGGTTACGTTCGAATCGTTCGTCGGGGTGTCCCCAAATCGGTATCTGTCTCTTTTCGAAATGCCCGAAAGGCGAAAGGAGGAAAATGGATTCTCAGTTGAATGGGATCCCGGAAACGCAATCCCAAAGGTGCACGAAGACATCAGCTACACAAAAAGAGAGATTGAGGAATTACACGATCTTTCCGAATATGTTAGGGGCTTAAATTAAGAAAAAAGCGCCAATTTGGTGCAGGCATCAAAGAGGAGAGAGATTATGAAGAGAAAATACACGATACTCGATGACCTCGAAATCGTGAGGAAGGAATTTGAAAAGCTGAGCGAATGGCAAAAGAGGAAAATCCTTGCTAGGAGTAAGCGACGTACGTGTGCGACGGAAGCATATGAATTGAATGGTGAATCAAGCGATGTTGGTCTATATGATAGGCCACGAAAGGTAGGATAGATTTTTAACCGTCTTCTCTGTCGAGGGCCGCGGAGGATTCGTATTTGCGAAGATGTAGCCATTGCAGCGGCTGCAGTTCTTAGAGACCCGTCAATGCTGTTCCATGCCTCGATCCCGGCCGACGAGCCGGAGCGTGTCGCCCGCTTCCTCGCCGCGCTCTGGCGGGGCCGGGTGCTGCCCTTCCCGGTCTTTGCCCGCAGCTTCATGGCCATGGCGGAAGATGCGCGCGGCACCGAGATCGAGGTGACCCCGCGCAGCCTGGAGCAGATTCCCGGGCCGGAGGAGGTGACCACGCGGGAGAACCCCGCTCCCTCGCCCTATGGGGCGACGCACCTTGCGCTCGGCTCGAAGCTTTCGGAGGACGAGATCCTCACGCTCGCCGCGCGCGAGGGCTGGACGGCGCGGGTCTGCGACCGGGGCGGCGTGTTCCACGTCGTCGAGGTCTGGCTCGAGAACAAGTTCCTGATCGAGGTCCTGACCGAGGCCTTCCAGCGCGAATACCTCGCCGCCATGACCTTCGGTCGCATGCGGTCGCTGTTCGAGACCCCGCCCGCCGGGCCCGCCTGAGCTAGGGCGCAAACGGCACGATGTCGAGGCAGCTCAGGATGGTGTCGACCCGCCCGTCGGGAGCGGCGAGCGGCAAGTTGAAGGTGCTCCCGCGCACGCCCGATCCGTCCGCCCGGCGCAGGAAGCTTGGCCGGTTGACGATCGGCACGCGTTCGCGCGCGCATCGCGAGAGGATGTGCTTGGAGCGGGCGTAGAAGATCGAGCTCATCCCGAAGACGGAGAGGTCCTTGTCTGCCACATCGATCTTCAGGAGACGAATGATCTCTGGCCCGCAGGTCCGCGTGTGGAAGGTCTCGCCCCCGGGCTCGACGTCGCTGACGATGAGATGGGGGACGAGCGGGGTGAGCAAGAGAAAGTCGAAGGCGCGCGTCTGCGGCATGTCGGCCGCGCCGCGCGCGCCGCGACAGGCGGCGAGCAGATAGGACCCGTTGGGGCCGGGCGGGGGCCCAACCTCCTCGATGGTTCCGATACCGCTGAAGGACCCGCGCTCGCGGGTGCCTTCGATCGCGCCGTCACTGGTGAAGGGCAGTCCCTGCATCAGCGTCCATCCTGTCCGGTCTGCCGGCGGCAGATGCCCGCCATCTCACCGCAATCCGATTGACGCCGGGTTATTTCGACCTCCGTCAACTTGTCGCGTTTGCATTAGCAAAGCGGTTACCGCAGGTCGTCTAGACTTTTCACCGGTTGCAGATCGCCTGGACGGTCCGGTCTATCTCGTCCAGATCGTTCACTATAGCCGGAAAAACCTTCGGGCAATACTGGGCGCGCTGCAGGAGACGGAAGGCCGGGATCCGGGATGTGCCCGGGCTCCGCATCATTGGCGTCGCGACGGGTCGCGGGGAAAAGGCGAGGTTTATGCCACAGGAAATGCTCCTCGACCCGGCTGCGGGCGCCGAGCCCCTCGCGCCTCCCCTTGCAGGCGCGCGCGACCCGGAGGCGGTCCTTGCCGACCTCTTCGAGCGCCGGGGGCGCGCGCTCGTCGAACCCCATGTGATCGATCCCGCCTGGCCGACGGTCGCCCTCTTCGCCTCGGTTCTCGCAGCTCTCGCCGTCAGCGTGGCGCTCGGCCTTGCCGGGGTGCTGCCCGGCCTTGCGGTGTTCGCGCTCAACGCGGTCCTCATCCATCTCATCTTCACGCCGCTCCACGAGGCCGTCCATCGCAACATCGGCGGGCGGCGGCGCGGATTGCGCTGGCTCAACGAGCTCGTCGGCCATGTCAGCGGCTATGTGCTGATGGCGCCGCTGCACAGCTTCCGCCGGCCGCATCTGCGTCATCATCAGTTCACGAACCATCCGCAGGAGGACCCGAGCTACTGGATGCGGGGCGACAGCCTGCTCGCCGTGCTCCCGCGGGCGCTCGTGATCCAGCCCGTGATGGTTTCCCATCTCTGGCGCCTCGCACGCACGCCCGCCGTGCGGCGCGAACTGCGGATGGCCATGCTCTGCTTCCTGTCTTATGGCGTCCTTCTGGTGCTGGCGCTGGCGCAGGGCTGGGCGGGCGAGCTCCTGCTCTACTGGTACGGTCCGGCCTGGGTCGCCGTGGTCGCCTGCGCGCTCCTCTTCGACTGGCCCGTCCATCATCCGCATACGGACAGAAGCCGCTACCGGTCGACCGGCATCCTCCGCTTTCCGCCCCGCTTCCAGCGCCTTGCCGACATCGTCTGGTCCGGCCATACTTACCATCTCATTCATCATCTCTGGCCGAAGCTTCCCTTCTACCGCTATGGCACGATCCACGCAGCGCTCGCGTCCGACCTCAGGGCCGTGGATGCCCGGATCGAGCCCATGGGCGGGGCGCGGGCCGACTGAGCCGCCCGCCCCGGGGCGCCGCCCGTGAACTACCGCCACGCCTATCACGCCGGCAATTTCTGTGACGTGCTCAAGCACGCCCTCCTCGCCGACATCATCACCTATCTGCGCCTCAAGCCCGGCGCCTTCCGGGCCATCGACTGCCATGCCGGCATCGGCCTCTACGATCTTGGCGCCGAGGGGCCGCAGAAGACGGGCGAATGGCGAGAGGGCATCGGCCGCCTCGCCGACTGCATTCACCCGCCGCGACCGGAGGTGCCGTCCGCGCTCCTGCCCTGGCTCGACGCCGTGGCCGCCTTCAATCCGGACAAAGGCTTGCGCGTCTATCCCGGATCGCCCGCGCTCCTGCGCCACATGGCGCGACCGGTCGACCGCCTCACGCTGGTCGAGCTGCATGCGGAGGATTTCGCCGCTCTCGCGGCACGGTATGCGGGCGATCATCAGGTGAAGGTGATCGAGCTCGACGGCTGGATGGCGCTCAAGGCCTTCGTTCCGCCCAAGGAGCGACGGGGTCTTGTCCTCCTCGATCCGCCCTTCGAGCTGCCGGGCGATTTCGAGCGCCTCGCCGAGGGGCTGCTCGCGGCCCATGCGCGCTGGCCGACCGGCATCTATCTCCTGTGGTATCCGATCAAGGAGCGCGACGCGGGGACGGGCCTTGCGCACGCGCTCACGGCGGCGGGCGTGCCGCGGCTTCTCGATGTCGCACTGTGGGTGCGGACGCGGTCGGGGACCCGTCTCGACGGATCGGGGCTGATCGTCGTGAACCCGCCCTACCGGCTGACCGAGCGCTTCACGCCGGCGCTCGCATTCCTGGCCGCAAGGCTCGCGCAGGGGCCGGGCGCGGGATATGCGATGAGGCCGCTCACGGACGAGGCGGGAAACGCCCTTCCCTGATGATCCGCACGCGGAGAGACTTTCGGCGCGAGGGGGCCGGAACGCGCATCCCGGCCCCGCCCGCTCGGATCACTCGGCCGGGGTGAAGCACGCGGCGACCGCCGCCTTGGCTTCTTCGGACCGCGCGGCATCGCGCTCGGCCGCCGGCAGGGGGGCCGTCTCGATGAGGTTGGCTTCCACTTCGGGCTTGCCCGCGATCTGCTCGCCAAGGCAGGTGCAGGCGGCCGTCAGGGTCTCGTCGGTCATGCCTTCCGGCGTGGCGCCGCCATATTCGCCCTTCACGGACGCCACGCAGCCTTCGACGGTGAACCCGCCGTCCTGCGCGAAAGCCGCGCCGGCGATACCCGCCGCCAGAAGGAGACCAGCACCGATAATTCTCGCACCTTGCAGTCTGTTGACCATTTTTTTTCTCTCCGATGGAATGAACGCGATACGGGGCGGACGGCCCGGACGACCGTCCGCACCGGCACACCACGGCCACGCATCAGATACGCACGGAGCGGCTTGAGGGGTGTCCCGCGCCGAATCCTGACGAACAGGGCCGCGCACTATAAGCAGGCCGCAACTATACGTGCAAGTAATCCGCTTGCACCTTAACGGAAGTTCAGACCGCACACGCGCCGGCTGCTTTGGGTCGCCCGATGGTTACGCCTTGCGACCTCACCGCTCGGAGGGGGGCGCCGTGTCCTCGCTCCCAAGGCGCGCGATCCGGACATAGCGCTCGGACCGGATGCGCTCGATGAGCGCGTTCACCGCCTCGATGGGCGTGCCGAGCGCCTGCAGGACGCGGCCCGAGAGCTGGAGGCTCGCCTCGAGCGTTTCGGGAACCACGTCCCGCGCGCCGAGGGCGAGATATTCCTCCGCCTCGGCGGCGTCGCGCGCGCGCATGAAGACGCGCACGAGCGGCCATTGCCGGCGGACGGTCTCGAAGGCCCTGCGCGCCGCCTCCGGGTGATCGAGCGTGATGACCACGGCGACGGCGTGCTCCATGCCGAGGCGGGTCAGAACGTCCGCGCGCGACGCATCTCCGTAGAAGACGGGCTCGCCGCGCTGGCGCGAGGCGCGCACGCGGCGGATGTCGAGATCGAGCGCGATGTGCGGCACCGCCTGGCTGCGCAGCAGCTCGGCCACGGTCTGCCCCACCCGTCCGTAGCCGCAGATGACGACATGGTCGGCGAGATCCTCGCCGGCGAGGTCGGCCGGCGTGTCGTCGCGCGAGGGCCGCCCGTCACGGTCGACCAGCCGGGCAAGCCGGTCCCCGAGCGGCAGGAGGACCGGCGTCAGCACCATCGACAGACCCGCGACGATCTGCATGAACTGCGCGGTCTCTGCTTCGACCACCCCGCCGGACAGCGCGGCGCCGAGGACCACGAAGGCGAACTCCCCCGCCCCGCCGAGCGCCATGGCCGACCGCAGGCTGGCCGACAGCGGCAGGCCGAAGAGGCGGCAGAGCCCCAGGATCAGGACCGCCTTCACGAGGAACAGCCCGGCCACCGCAAGCAGGATCCAGTCGAACTGCGCCGCCACCAGCGGCACGTCGAGCTGCATCCCCACACTGATGAAGAAGAGGCCAAGGAGGAGACCCTTGAAGGGAAGGATGTCCGTCTCGACCTGATGGCGGAATTCGGTCTCGGCGAGGAGCAGCCCCGCAAGGAAGGCGCCGAGCGCCATGGACAGCCCCGCCCGTCCCGTGACCACCGCGATGACGAGGATGACGAGCAGCGTCGTGGCGGTGATCAGCTCCTGGGTCCGCGTCGCCGCCACCCCGCGCAGCACGCCGCGCAGGAGAAACTGGCCGATGAGAATGATCGCGCCCACCACCGCGACCGCCTTGAGGATCGCAAGACCGGCGAGCTGCCAGAGCGGCTCCTCGCCCCGTGTGCCGAGCGCCGTCACCATGATGAGGATGGGCACGACGGCGAGATCCTGAAAGAGCAGGATCGAGAAGCTCGCCCGGCCCGAGCGCGAGGCGATGGCGCCCCGCTCGCTCAGGAGCTGGATCACCATCGCCGTCGAGGAGAGCGCAAGGCAGGCGCCGATCACCGCCGCCGCCGGCGCGGGATTGCCCCAGGCGGCCGCGACGAGCCCCACCACGAGCCCGGTGAGCCCGACCTGCGCCGCCCCCAGGCCGAACACATAGCGCCGCATCGCGCGCAATCGCTGCACGGAGAGCTCGAGGCCGACGGTGAAGAGGAGGAAGACGACGCCGAGTTCGGCGAAGGCCCGCACGCCGTCGACGCTCTGCACGAAGCCGAGCGCATGGGGACCGACCAGCGTGCCGACGGCGAGATAGCCCAGAATGGGGCTCGCCTTCAGCCGCTGGACCAGCGGGACCACGAGCACCGTGGCCACCAGGAAGACGAGCGTCTCCTGGAGATAGGGCACATGCACCGCGCTCTCGCCTGCCAAGACCCTTCCCCCCCTCGTCCGGCCGCCCGCGCGGGTCGCCGCCGACCCATCTTGCGGGAAGCCGGCCCGCGCGAAAAGGGGAAGGCCGCGCCCCTACACGGTACAGCTCCCGGCCCCTATATTGCGCGGAGGGGGGATCCCCGCGCCGGGTCGCGGGGATGTCACGCTCGACCGATCGGTGGGGGGTCATCGCCCGCGTTCCGAAGTCATTCAGCCAGGCGGTCGCTTCATGAATTATATCGATGCCGGAGAGCTCCTTCTTGGGCTCGTGATCCTCTTTGCCGCCGGCGATGCGCTCGTCCATGGCAGTGTCGCGGCCGCCACGAGGCTGCGCATTCCGCCCATCCTCATCGGTCTGACCATCGTCGGGATCGGGACCTCCGCGCCCGAGCTCGTGGTGAGCGTCGATGCCGCGCTCGGCGGAGCGCCGTCCATCGCCATCGGCAATGTGGTCGGCAGCAACATCGCCAACATCCTCCTGATTCTCGGGCTTCCCGCGCTGATCACGCCGATCGTCAGCGGGCAGCCCTTCCTGCGCCGGAACATGATCTTCATGCTGGTGGCGAGCGGCGTTCTCGCGGTGCTCGTCCATGGTGGAGAGCTCGACCGGACGGACGGGCTGCTCCTCGCCACGATGATCGTGCTCTATCTCGTCTATTCCGCCGTCGGCATGATGCGCAGCAGAGCCGCCCAGGCGGAGATCGAAGACGAGGTCCGCTCGCTCGCCCCCGCCCGCGCGAACACCACCGGCATCCTCGCCCGGATAGGGCTCGGGCTCGTCTTCCTGCCCATCGGCGCGCATTTCGTGGTCGACGGGGCGAGCGGCATCGCGACCAGCTTCGGCATTTCCGAGGCCGTGATCGGCCTCACCATCATCGCGGTCGGAACCTCGCTGCCCGAGCTCGCCGCCGCGCTCGCCGCCGCGCTGCGGCGCGAGCCGGCGATGATCATGGGCAACGTGATCGGCTCGAACATCTTCAACATCTGTGCGATCCTCGGCATCACCGCGCTCATCACCAACGTGCCGGTCGAACCGCGCTTCGCCGCACTGGACATCTGGGTGATGCTGGCCGCGGCCGCGCTCGTGGCGCCCTTCGCCTTCGCCCGCCGCCCGGTCAGCCGGCTCGCCGGTGGCGTCTTCCTGACGCTCTACATCGCCTATGCGGCGTGGCTGGCACGGACGGCGGTGGGGGCGTAGGAAAGGATTTCAGCCGGGCGGGAGCGGCCGCCCGCCCCGAAAGCGTAAAGTCGGCATGAGCGAGGATCCCCCCACCCCATCGCCCGCGCCCGGGAGCGCCCTCCCGCCGGCGGGGGCGGACGTGATCGCGGGCGTCGTGCGCACCCTGCCGAGCGCGCCGGGCGTCTACCGCATGCTCGACGGCAATGGCGATGTCCTCTATGTGGGCAAGGCGCGCGACCTCAAGAAGCGCGTCCTCGCCTACACCAAGCTCGGCGGCCACACGAACCGCATAGCGGCGATGATCGCCCAGACCGCCTCCATGGAAATCGTCCGAACGCATACGGAGATGGAAGCCCTCCTCCTCGAGGCGAACCTGATCAAGCGCCTCAAGCCGCGCTACAACATCATCCTGCGCGACGACAAGTCCTTCCCCTACATCCTCCTGACGGGCGACCACCCCTTCGCGCAGGTGGTCAAGCACCGGGGCGCCCGTTCGCGGCCCGGGCGCTATTTCGGGCCTTTCGCCTCGGCCAATGCCGTCAATCGCACGCTCAACACGCTGCAGCGCGTCTTCCTCCTGCGCTCCTGCTCGGATGCGGTGTTCGAGAGCCGCACGCGTCCGTGCCTGCTCTATCAGATCCGCCGCTGCAGCGCTCCGTGTACGGGCGAGATCGATGCCGAGGGCTATGGTCGCCTCCTCGCCGAGGCGGAGAGCTTCCTCGCGGGCGAGAACAAGAGCCTTCAGGACCGTCTCTCGGCGGAGATGGAGGCGGCCGCCGAGGCGCTCGATTTCGAGACCGCCGCCTCCTTGCGGGACCGCATCCGCGCGCTGACGGCCGTGCAGGCTCATCAGGGCATCAATCCGAGCACCGTCACCGAGGCCGACGTGATCGCCGCCCATGCCGAGGCGGGACAGGTCTGCGTGCAGGTGTTCTTCTTCCGCGCCGGCCAGAACTGGGGCAACCGGGCCTTCTTCCCGCGTCACGAGAAGGAGGCCGGCGAGGCCGAGGTGCTCGAGGCCTTCATCGCCCAGTTCTACGACGACAAGCCCGTGCCCCGGCTCATCCTCCTCAGCCACGCCCTGCCCGAACAGGCGCTGGTGGGGGGCGCCCTCGGGCTCAAGGCGGGCGGCAAGGTCGAGCTCCAGACGCCGGCGCGCGGGGAGAAGCGCGCGCTCGTCGAGCATGCGCTCGCCAATGCGCGCGAGGCGCTCGGCCGGCGCCTGTCGGAGACGGCGAGCCAGACCCGCCTCCTCGAGGGGCTCGCCGAGGCCTTCGGCCTTCCCGCGCCGCCGCGCCGCATCGAGGTCTACGACAACAGCCACATTCAGGGCACGAACGCGCTCGGCGCCATGATCGTCGCGGGGCCCGAGGGCTTCGAGAAGGCGAGCTACCGCACCTTCAACATCCGCACGCCGGACCTCGCGCCGGGCGATGACTACGGGATGATGCGCGAGGTGCTGACGCGGCGCCTGCGCCGGCTCGCCGCGCAGTCCGGCGATGATCCGCAGGCGGAGGACCCCGCCCGCCCCGACCTCCTCCTCATCGATGGCGGCCAGGGCCAGCTCAATGCGGCCCGCGCCGTGCTGGACGAGCTCGGCCTCGACATCCCCCTCGTCGCCATCGCCAAGGGACCCGACCGCAATGCGGGCCGCGAGACCTTCTTCCAGCCCGGGCGGGCGAGCTTCCTGCTGCCGCCGGGCTCGCCCGTGCTCTACTATCTCCAGCGCCTGCGCGACGAGGCGCACCGGTTCGCCATCGGCAGCCACCGGGCGCGGCGCTCGAAGGCCATCGCCGCGAGCCCGCTCGACGAGATCGCCGGCATCGGGGCGCGGCGCAAGCGGGCGCTCCTCAATCATTTCGGCTCGGCGCGGGCCGTCCAGCGTGCCGGGCTCGCCGATCTCGAGGCCGTGGACGGCATCTCGCGGGCCATCGCACGAAAAGTTTACGAGCATTTCCACGGCGAGGACTGAGCCCTTGCTTGACCCCGCGCCGGCCGCCCGATTGCATTGGACCATGACGCCGACCGATCCCTCCCTCGCCCCCCACCCCTGGCGCGCCCGCGTGCCCAACGGCCTCACCCTCGCCCGGGCGGGGGCGGCACCGCTCCTCCTTGCGATCGGACTCGCGCCGGGCGGCCCGGCGGAGACGGCCGCGCTCTGCCTCTTCGCCCTCGCCGCCCTGACCGATCTCGCCGACGGCGCCCTCGCCCGGGCCTGGCGCGCCGAGAGCACCTTCGGCGCAAGGCTCGATCCCCTGGCCGACAAGGCGCTCGTCCTCGCCGGTCTTGCGGTCGTGATCGCCGAGGGCACGCTCGCGGGTTCGGGTCTGCTCGCCGCCGCGCTGATCGCGGGGCGGGAGGTCTTCGCCGCCTGGCGCCGGCTGCGCGATCCCGTCCGCTTCGCCCGGCCCTCGCGCCTTGCCAAACTGAAGACGCAGGCGCAGATGCTGGCGCTCGGCGCCCTCCTCGCCGCCCCGCTCTGGCCCGCCCTGCCGCTCGCCCCGGCGGGGCTCGCCTGTCTCTGGATCGCGGCGGGGCTCAGCCTTCTCACCCTCGCCCGCTACGAGGCGCGTCCGGCCCGCGGAGAGATGCCATGAAGATCCTCTATTTTTCGTCCGTACGCGAAGCGATCGGCCTCGCCGAGGAGGAGGTGGAGGTTCCGGGCCATGTGCGCACCGCCGGCGATCTCGCCCGCTGGCTGTCGGGCCGGAGCGAGGGACATGCCCGCGCCTTCGCCGATCTCGCCCATGTGCGCGCCGCGTTCGACATGGCGCTCTGCGAGATGGACACGCCCCTGGGCACCGCGCGGGAGGCCGCCTTCTTCCCCCCGATGACGGGCGGGTGAGCCGGCATGATCCGCGTTGGACCGGAGGATTTCGACCCCGGCAGGGAGCTCGCCGCCCTCGAGGCCGATGGGGGCGAGGCCGGGGCGCTCGTGAGCTTCCTCGGGACCGTCCGGGTGCGGAGCGAGGGCGCGCCGATCCTCTCGCTCACGATCGAGCACTATCCGGGGATGACCGAACGCGCGCTCGCCGCCATGGAGCGGGAGGCCACGCGCCGCTTCGGCCTCACCGGCAGCCTCATCCTGCACCGCGTGGGCCGGCTCAAGCCGGGCGCGCGGATCGTGCTCGTCGGGGTGCGGGCGCCGCACCGCGCGGCGGCCTTCGAGGCCTGCGCCTTCCTCACCGATTTTCTGAAGAGCCGGGCCCCCTTCTGGAAGAAGGAGGAGACGCCCGGGGGCGCGCGCTGGGTCGGAGCGAAGGCGAGCGACGAGGCGGCGCTCGCCCGCTGGGAGCGCGGGGCCTAGCTCGCCGGTCCGCCGATGCCGGCCTCCCCGGCCGGGCGGTCGACGGTGCTGAGCGCGTCGAGCGGGCGATCGCCCGCGCCCGAGAGGACGCTAAAGGTTCCATCCGTCTCGAGCACCACCGCATCCACCCGCGCGAGCTCGCCCTTTCCTTGCGCCCGCACCGCCGCGAGGATCTCCTCCTGCGTGACGCGCTCGTGGCGGAGCGCCCGGCTGAGATAGGTGCCCCGGAAATAGAGAAGCCGCGGCTCGGCCTTCACCACCCGCTGGATGACGCCCGACCGGACCGAGGCGAAGGTGACGGCATATTGCAGCCCGCACAGGAGCGCGAAGGCGAGGAACGCCTCCGACAGGGTGACCTCGCTGCTGAGGAGCGCCGAGGCGAGGGTCGAGCCGAGCGCCACGGTCACCACGAAGTCGAAGGCATTCATCTTCGAGAGCGTGCGCTTGCCCGTCACGCGCAGCAGAAGGATCAGGCCCGCATAGGCACTGACGCCCACGACCAGGATCCGGACGAGATCGTCGATACCGTCGAACAGCATGGCTCGGCCTCCCCAACGGGGAAGCGCGCGGGGGCGGACGGGTTCCGGGAGCGGGCCGTCAGTTGCCGCCGCGCACGAGCCGGTCGTAATCCTCCATCAGCGCCTTCGAGACGGCGCCGGGCGTGAAGCGGTAGGGGCCGATCTCGGAGACCGGCGTCACCTCGGCCGCCGTGCCGGTGATGAAGCACTCGCGGAAGTCCCACAGCTCCTCGAGGAAGATGTGGCGCTCGACGATCTTCAGCCCCCGCGCCTTCGCAAGGCCGATCACGGTCTGGCGCGTGATCCCGTCGAGGAAACAGTCGGGCGTCGGCGTATGGATCTCCTCCCCGCGCACGAGGAAGATGTTGGCGCCCGTGGTCTCGGCGACATAGCCGCGCCAGTCGAGCATGAGCGCATCGGCAAAGCCCTTGCCCTCGGCCTCGTGCTTGGACAGCGTACAGATCATGTAGAGGCCCGCGGCCTTCGCCCGGCAGGGAATCGTCTCGGGCGAGGGACGGCGCCAGCGCGAGAGGTCGAGCCGGATGCCCTTGAGCCGCTGCGCCGGATCGAAATAGGACGGCCACACCCAGGCGGCGATGGAGAGATTGATGCGGTTCGCCTGCGCCGACACGCCCATCATCTCGCTGCCGCGCCAGGCGATGGGGCGGACATAGGCATCGGTGAGCCCGTTCGCCTTCACCACTTCGGCGCAGGCGGCGTTGATCTCGTCGGCGGTGTAGGGGATCGTGTAGCCGAGAATCCGCGCGGACTGGATCAGCCGGTCCGTATGCGCCTCGAGCCTGAAGATGCGGCCATTGTAGACGCGCACGCCTTCGAAGACGGAACTGCCATAATGCAGCCCGTGGGTGAGGACATGAATCTTCGCCTCGCGCCAGGGCACGATCTCGCCGTTCAGCCAGATCGATCCGTCTCGGTCATGAAAGGGAATGGAAGACATGGCACACCGCTGCGTCTCGTGCTTGCACCGGCCCTCGCAAAAGGGCGTTGCGTTCGATAGCAGTCTCGCTAAAATACGTCAACATGTCTGACGTAAATTTCGCCAAACGCCCGGCCGGCCCGCCCCTCCTGTTCCTGCGGGACAAGGAGCTGCGCGAGGGCATCGAGCTCCTGTTCTATGCCTATCGCGACTTCACGCGCGAGCCGGACGAGATCCTGCATTCGCTCGGGCTCGGGCGGGACCATCACCGGGCGCTGCACTTCATCGGGCGCAATCCCTCCATCACAGTGAGCGAGCTCGTGGCCATTCTCGGCATCACCAAACAGAGCCTCGCGCGGGTGCTCCGTGACCTGATCGACGGCGGCTACATCGCCCAGATGGCCGGCGAGAGCGACCGCCGCCGTCGCCATCTGAGCCTGACCGAGAGCGGGCTCGCGCTCGAACAGCGCCTGTCCGCGCCCCAGCGCGCCCGATTCGCCCGCGCCTTCCGCGACGCGGGCCCCGAGGCCGTGGACGGCTTCCGGCGCGTGCTCATCGGGCTCATCGACGAACCCGAGCGCGAGCGGATCGTGGGCTCCTTCTCAGAGCGGGAGAGCGGCTAGGCCATGGACGACGCCAAAGAGAGGCAGGACCCGCCGCCCTTGCGCGTGCGCGAGGACCGGGAAACGGCGCAGGCCCACATCCTCGTGGTCGATGACGACGCACGCCTGCGCGAGCTTCTGAGCCGCTTCCTGCGCGACAACGGCTATCTCGTCACCACCGCGCGCGACGCCGCCGAGGCACGGGCCCGGCTCAATGGCATCACCTTCGACCTCATCGTGCTCGACATCATGATGCCGGGCGAGAGCGGGCTCGAGCTGACCGAGGCGCTGCGCCTCCAGTCCTCCGTTCCCGTCCTTCTGCTCTCGGCGCGGGGCGAGCCGGAAGACCGGATCGCGGGCCTCGAACGGGGGGCGGACGATTATCTGCCCAAGCCCTTCGAGCCGCGCGAGCTCCTCCTCCGGATCCGGACCATCATGCGCCGGTCCCGTCCCCATCTCTTCGAGGATGGCGGCGTGCCGTTCGGCGGGTTCCGGTTCGACGCACAGCGCGGCGAGCTCTGGCACAGGGAGGAGCAGATCCGCCTCACCCGCGCCGAGGTCACCTTCCTCAAGCTGTTCGCCCTCAATCCCGGAAAGGTCTTCAGCCGCGCCGATCTCTGCGAGCGCACCAATGCGGGCCTCGAGCGTTCGGTCGACGTGCAGATCAACCGGCTGCGGCGCAAGATCGAGCCCAACCCGAAGGAACCAACCTATCTGCAGACGGTCCGGGGCATCGGCTATGTCTTTGTCCCCGGCTGAGGATCCGCAGGCGGGCGCGCGGAGCGAGGGCGGGCGGCCGGCCGGGCCGGGCCTTAAGCGCTGGATCCGGCGTCTCGCCGCCCCCTGGCGCACCTACATGGCCTGGCGGCGGCATTCGGGCGGGCTCCTGCGCCAGGTCGCCCCGCGCGGCCTGCTCGCCCGCTCGCTCCTGATCGTCATCATGCCGGTCCTCCTCATGCAGACGATCGTGACCTATGTGTTCGTGGAACGTCACACGGACACCGTCACGCGCCGGCTCGCCTCGTCCATCGCCGGGAACATCGCGCTGGCGATCGACCTGCACGAGCGGCTCGGCGAGGCCGTGGCGTTCGAGGAGGTGATGGGCGTCGTTCAGGCGAAGTCCTCCCTTGCCATCCGGTTCCTGCCGGCGGCATCGCTGCCCGAAACGCCCGCCGCCATGGGCCTCTTCGGCGGAGAGCGCACGCTGCGGCGCGAGCTGCGCTACCGGATCGACCAGCCTTTCCAGTTCAGCGATCCACCGGGTCCGGAGGATATCGAGATCCTCGTGCAGCTCTCCGACGGTCTCCTCGTCGTGGTCGCCGACCGCGACCGGCTCTTTCCCTCAACGGGCCCGCTCGTCCTCATCTGGATCATCGGCGCCACCGCCGTGCTGCTCGCCGTCGCCATCCTCTTCCTGCGCAACCAGATCCGCCCCATCCTGCGCCTCGCGCGGGCGGCGGAGCATTTCGGGCGCGGAGTGGATGTGCCGGACTTCAAGCCCACGGGCGCGCGCGAGGTGCGGATGGCCGCCCGCTCCTTCCTCGACATGAAGGACCGCCTCCAGCGCCACATCCAGCAGCGCACGGAGATGCTCGCCGGGGTCAGCCACGATCTGCGCACGCCGCTGACGCGCATGCGGCTCGAACTCGAGCTCGCGGGTCTGCGGCCGGAAGATCTCGAGCCGCTCAAGGCCGAGATCCGGCAGATGGAGGAGATGCTGCAGGCCTATCTCGCCTTCGCCCGCGGGCAGGCGGGCGAGCCCACCGGCCTCGTCGAGCTCGACGGCCTCCTCGCCGAGGTCGTGGCGGCGACGGTCCGCGAGGGGCATGCGGTGGAGATGGGGCCGGCGGCGCCCGGCCGCCTCACGGCGCGCCCCGGCGCGCTCCGCCGCTGCATCACCAATCTCGTGCGCAACGCGGCCGGTCACGCGGACCATGTCCGCGTGTCGCTCACCCGCGACCGGGAGATGGTCCGGATCCTCGTCGACGATGACGGGCCAGGCATTCCGGAGGCACGGCGGGAAGAGGCCTTCCGCCCCTTCCACCGCCTCGACGAAGGGCGCAACCTCGACACGGGCGGGGTCGGGCTCGGGCTTGCCATTGCCCGCGACATCGCACGCGGCCATGGCGGCGATGTCGTTCTCGAAGACAGCCCGCTCGGCGGGCTGAGGGCCGTGATCGAACTGCCGGCGGGCCCGCCTCTGCCCGGTCACGGCTGAGGCGGCCCCGGTCGGACGGGGATCAGCTCGCCGCGCGCGCCTGCGTCGTGTTGGCGGCCTTGGGCGCCGGCGCTTCCTTGGCTTCCTTCACCGCCTTGCCCGCCGTCTCGCCGATTCGCGCCTGCATCACCTTGAAGGCTTCGGTGTGGGCGCCGGTCGTCATCTCGGCGATCTCGCGCAGATTGGCGAAGCTCGATTCGATCGACTTGCGGACGAATTCCAGATGCTTGGTGGCGGCGTCGGAGGGCGAATCCTGGCTCATCACCTCCTTCATCGCGGCGGTGAGGTCTTCCATCGCTTCCTGTGCCAGCTCGACCTGACGGCGGAACACGCCCTGATAGGCCTCGGCCGCGATGCGCTGGGCCTCGATCATGGCCTGGACGGTCTTGCGCTGGCCGTCCATCACGCCATTCATCTCAAGGCCTGGAATCTTGAAGCTCTCGAAAAACTTGGACACATCGACAGTCGGAAACGCGGGTTCTGATCCAGTACGTGCCATTGTCGCCTCCATGCGCGGGATGTGCGTTGCCCGAGGCATCCGGCCTCCGACGTCTCCCGAGACGTGCACAATGCCTCTTCCGCACACGCAGCGTCAATTTCTATTTCGCATGTGCAGCATCCCCGCGCCGCGCGATCAGGCGAAGGGCCCGTCCCGGAGGCGCCGGTCGAGCTCGGCCATGGTGCGGGCGAGATCGGCCGGATCGTCGTCGAGCCAGACCGGCAGCACCCGCGCATAGACCCGGCCGAGCGCCGTCACCCGGCGCGCGCCCGCAAGACCGTCGGCGGAGAAGCCCGCCGCCTCGACCATCAGCCGCAGCGAGGCGAGCATGGCCGGCGCCAGCGATGCGAAGGCGAGCGGATGGCGGCGCGCATCGTGCCACAGCACACGGATGGCCTCGCGCCGGGGCGCGAGCGTGCCGAGCCGGGCGAGGACGAGGTCGAACAGCCGGTCGCGCGGGCTCGTCTCGAGATCGAGCCCTGCGGCGTCCGCCTCCTCCAGCATGGCGAGATCGGAGCGGCGCAGGAGCCCCTCGAGGAGGGCGCGGCGCGTGGGAAAGAGGCGGTAGAGGCCGGCGAGCGGAACACCCGCGCGCGCCGCCACCTGCGGCAGTCCGGCCCGATCGAGCCCGCCCTCCTCCACGCAGGCGAGGAAGGCCTCGAGGCAGGCGGCCTCGTCCGGCGCCGCGGTCGCGGGGGATGCCGTCTTCCGTGTGGTCGTCCGTGCCATGACGAATCTCCCGTCGTGACCCTCTCAGCTCCGGCCCATCTCCTCGGACCGGCGGCGCGCGGCGGCGACGGCGGCCCCGAGCGTGCTCGCAAGGCCCCCCGGGGCGGTCAGCACCGACAGCGCCGCCGCCGTGGTGCCGCCGGGCGAGGTCACCGAATCGCGCAGGGCGCCCGCCT
>JACAEB010000209.1 GCA_013389075.1 Alphaproteobacteria bacterium | reverse complement strand
GGGGCGGGCCCCGGCCCTTGCGCATCCTCATGCCGAGCTACCGCTCGCACCCCCATACCGGCGGGCAGGGCGTCTACATGCGCCACATCTCGCGCGCGCTCGTCGATCTCGGCCATTCCGTGGACGTCGTATCGGGCCCGCCCTACCCCGAGCTCGACCCCCGCGTCGGGCTCATCAGGCTGCCCTCGCTCGACCTTTATGCGCGGCGCAAGGTTCTCGGCGGCTTCCCCGAGTTCCCGCGCGAGGCGCTCGGCGACCCGATCCATCTCTACGAGTATATCGCGCACATCTCGGGCGCCTTCCCCGAGCCCAACACCTTCGGCATGCGGATGGTCCGCCACTTCACGCGCGCGGGCTGCCCCTATGACGTGATCCACGACAACCAGACCCTGTGCTGGGGGCTTCTCGAGCTGAAGAAGAGGACGGGCGTTCCCGTGGTCGGCACCATCCACCACCCGATCACCATGGACCGGCGCATCTCCGTCGAGGCGGCCGAGACGCTGACTCTGCGGCTGCTGACGCGGCGCTGGTACTCGTTCCTCGACATGCAGATCAAGGTCGCCCGCCGGCTCGACCCGGTCATCGTCGTGTCGAAATCGACCGAGCGCGACGTCGTGCGCGATTTCGGGCTCGATCCCGCGCGCATGCATCTCGTCTATCACGGCATCGACACCGGAACCTTCCGCCCGCTCGAGGGCGTCGCGCGCCGGCCGAACCGGCTCATCTGCACCGCGAGCGCCGATGTGCCGCTGAAGGGCCTCGTCTATCTCATCGAGGCCTATGCGAAGCTCCTCCCCGCCCATCCAGATCTCGAGCTCCACGTCATCGGCAGCCTGCGCGAGGGGCCGACGGCGCGCCTCCTCGACCGGCTCGGCATCCGCGACAGGGTCGTCTTCCGCTCCGGCCTGACCGACGAGGACATCGTCCGCATGTATGCCGAGGCGAGCGTGGCGGTCTCCCCGTCCGTCTACGAAGGATTCGGCTTTCCGGCCGGCGAGGCCATGGCCTGCGGCGTCCCCACGGTCGCGACCGATGGCGGCTCGCTGCCCGAGGTCGTGGGCGATGGCGGCATCGTCGTGCCGGCCAGATCGCCCGACGCGCTGGCCGAGGCGATCGCCGGCCTCCTCGCGGACCCCGCCCGCGCCCGCGCCCTCGGGCAGAAGGGCCGCGAGCGCATCCTCTCGCGCTTCCAGTGGCGGACCGCGGCCGAGAACGTCACCGCCGTCTATGGCAGGGCCATCGCCGATGCTCACCGTCGATCTGTCCACGCTTGATCTGGCGCCGGGCCAGCGCGTGCTCGACCTCGGCTGCGGTCAGGGTCGGCACGTGCACGGACTTTATTACGCGGGCGCGCTCGACGTGGTGGGGGTCGATCTCAGTCACGCCGATCTCGTGAGGACACGCCAGGGATTTGAGGCCTGCCCCGATCTCGAGGCGCCGGAGACGCGCTCGTTCAGCCTCGCCGTCGCCGATGCCCTTCATCTTCCGTTCGCGGACGCAAGCTTCGACCGCATCGTCTGCTCGGAGGTGCTCGAGCACATCCCCGATTACGAGGCGGCACTCGCGGAGATCCGCCGCGTCCTCAAGCCGGGCGGCCTCCTCGCCGTCAGCGTGCCGCGCTTCTGGCCGGAATGGATCTGCTGGAAGCTCGAGCGGCGCTATCACGAGACGCCCGGCGGCCATGTCCGGATCTTCCGGGACGCCTCCCTCCGGCGCGACGTCGAGGCCCGCGGCTTCCGCGCCTTCCGCCGCCACTGGGCGCACGGGCTCCATTCGCCCTACTGGTGGCTTCAATGCGCGCTGTGGGACCGGCGCGAGACGAGCTTTCTCGTCCGCCAGTACCACAAGCTTCTGGTATGGGACATCCTCAAGCGTCCCCGCCTCACACGCGCGCTCGACGCGATCCTGAGCCCCCTGATGGGCAAGAGCGTGGTGCTCTACTTCACGAAGGAAGCCGAAGCATGAGCTCTCTCTATCTCACCACGGATGCCATCCGCCGGGGGTTCTTCGCGGGCGCGGTCGCCCGCATCCGCGAGCTTCAGCGCGCCGACGGCTCGATCCCCTGGTTCGACGGCGGCGTCTTCGACCCCTGGAACCACACCGAAGCGGCGATGGGCCTCGTCATCGCCGGGGAAACCGCGGCCGCGCTCCGCGCCTATCGTCACCTCGCCGACGAGCAGCAGGCGGACGGCTCCTGGCTCGCCGAATACGGTGCCGCCGTGCCGCTCGAGAACAGCCGCTACGAGGGCGGCGCCACGCTGCCCCTCATCCGCGACACCAATTTCGCCGCCTATGTGGCCACCGGCATCTGGCATTATGTGCTCGCGACGGGCGATCGAGCCTTTGCGCGGGAGATGTGGCCGATGGTGGAGAAGGCCATCGACTTCGTCCTCGACCATCAGTACCCGGAAGGCGACATACGCTGGGCCGGCCGCGATCCGCACACGCCGGAGGAGGACGCGCTCGTCACCGGCTGCGCCTCCATCTACAAGAGCCTTGAATGCGCGGTCCTCCTCGCCCGCTCGCTCGGCGCCGATCGCCCGGACTGGGCCCGCGCCCGCGCCCGGCTCGGCGAGGCGCTGCGCGACAAGCCCCACCGCTTCGATCGCCAGTGGGAGAGCAAGAGCCATTTCTCGATGGACTGGTACTACCCCGTGCTCGCGGGCGCCCTGCGCGGCCCGCATGCCCGCGCGCGGATCGAGGCGCGCTGGGGCGAGTTCGTCGAGGAGGGCAAGGGCTGCCGCTGCGTCACCGGCCAGCCCTGGGTCACCATCGCCGAGACGTGCGAGCTCGTCATGGCGCTCCTGATGATCGGTGACAGCGCCCGCGCCCGCGATCTCTTCGGCGCCGTCCAGCAATGGCGCGACCAGGACGGGTCCTACTGGATGGGCTATCAGTATGCGGAGGATGTGCCCTGGCCGGTCGAGAAGCCTGCCTGGACGGCGGGCGCCGTGCTGCTCGCCGCCGACGCGCTCACCGGCGCGACCGGCGCCTCGCGCCTCTTCACCACCGTGGCGCTCGAGGAGGCCGAGCCGCAGGCCGGGACCGGACGGGGCCGCCGTCAGGAGGCCTGAGCCCCCGCGGCGCGCTC
Organism: Alphaproteobacteria bacterium; assembly: GCA_013389075.1. GTDB lineage: Bacteria > Pseudomonadota > Alphaproteobacteria > JACAEB01 > JACAEB01 > JACAEB01. Next base: position 4,198 of record JACAEB010000209.1, on the reverse strand, counting down.
AGATCCGCTCGAGCAGCCGCAGCGACTTCACCGCCCCCCGCTCCACGAAGAGGCCTGAGGCGAGCGCAAGGCCGTAGATCTCGTAAGGCGGCCGCCCGCCATCGGCCGGGTCGGGAAAGACGTCGTGGATGGCGAGCACCCCGCCCTCGGCCACATGCCTCGCCCAGGCCCGATAGTCCGTGTGCGCCTCTTCCCGCCCGTGCCCGCCATCGATGAAGACGAGCCCGAGGGGGCGGCCCCAGTGGCGCGCGAGCGTGGCCGAGCGCCCGACGACGGGGATCACCGTCTCCTCGAGACGGGCAAGGCGCAGCGTGCGCCGCAGATGGGGCAGCGTGTCCATCGCCCCCGCCTCGGCGTCCCAGAGGCTGGCATCGTGCCACTCCCAGCCCGGCTGGTTCTCCTCCGAGCCGCGATGATGATCGACCGCGAAGAGGACCGAGCCCGCCGCCTTGCAGGCCGTGCCGATATAGAGTGCCGACCGCCCGCAATAGGTCCCGATCTCGAGCGCGGGACCGAGCGGGGCCGTCGCGATCGCCGCGCGGGCGAGCGCCTCGCCTTCCGCCGGATCGAGAAAGCCCTTCACACGCTCGGCGGGAATGGGCAGGGGCGGCAGGTCGACGGACAGGCTCATGAGCACCTCTTGCGGGGGCGCGCCGCTCTGGGACTGATTGCACGGCAGGAGTCCCGTAACTATAAATAGCGAAGACGCGCGCGTCTTGGGGGATCGGGGGGATCTGGCCGGCATAGCGATGTCCGCCGCCGGCCCTTACGCCAGCCTCCTGCCACCACCCCGCCGGGCGCGTCGGGCGATGCTCGCCTGAACGGAGGTCCGCCCCTTGCGCGGATCCCTCGGGCGGTCAGGCTCCGGGCGTGGCGCCCGCTCCGGTCTCGCCGGGCGGGCAGGGCGTGAGGTGGAAGATGGTGAAGGGCTGCGTCCGACCGGCAAGCCGCGGAGGCCCTTCCGCCTTTGCGCCACGCGCCGGCTCCACCCGAACCGCCGGCCGGCACCGGCGCCGCCCATCGCGCCCGGCGACTCTCGCGTTCGGCACCCTCGCCGTCTGGCTCGGCACGACGGGGCTCGCCCTCGCCCAGGCCGCGGGGCCCGAGACGCCGCGCGGGCCCTCGCTCGGCGCCACGGCGGCCGCCTGCGTGATCCTCTGCGTCATCTTCGTCGTGCAGGGCACCCTCGCCCTCGCCCAGCGGCGCGCCACCGCCAGCGAGCGGAACGAGGCCGGCGTCGCCTTCTCCGATTTCGCCAGGTCCATCCAGCCCGGCGATGCCTGGCAGTTCCTGCTCTTCACGACGGTGCTGCCGCTGGTCGCGCCGATCCTGATCGAGTTCAAGCGCTTCGGCGATCTCAGCCGGCGCGTCTCCGAGCTGTCCTACAACGAGGCGGCCAATCTCTTCGCGGCGGGGCTGTCGCCCGATCAGCCGGCGCTCGCGGTGCTCTACAGCTCCGTCTACAACCTCTCCATGGCCGTGTTCGTGCTGATGGTGACGCTCACCGCGGCTTTCCTCTACATCGCCCGGATGAACCTCTGGCGGAGCTATCTCGTCTCCTCGCTGATCCTCAATCTCGTGGCCATCTTCGCCTATCTGATGGTCGTGCCCGCCTACAACTCCGCCGCAACGGTGTGGGTGGTGCTGTTCCTCGGGACGACGGCCCTCCTCGCCTATGGCTCGAGCTTCATCGCGCTCGTCTGCACCCAGCGCTATGAGGCGTTCCGTGCTCAGCCACGCGAGTTGCGCCGCCTTGAGGGAACCCCCTCGCTGCCGATGCGGCAGAGCGCGCCCGCCCAGATGGAGGCCACGCTGAAATGACCGACCCGTCCGGTGATTCGTTCAGCATACGCATCAATCTCGTCCTTCTCGCGGCGATCGTGCTGCTGCCCGTGCTCCTCCTCGGCACCTTCATCTTCTGGGAGCAGCCGCTGAAGCCGCGCAACGCCATCATCTCCGACCTCGAGACCCAGGTGGCGGCCCTCAAGGCCGAGATCAACGACATCAACGAGGCGACCGCCCAGGAGCGGGCCGATTTCCTGAGCCTCAAGCAGGAAGCGTCCACCTGCGCCACCGATCTCGCCGCCGCCCGCGAGGCGACCGACGCGGCCGTCGCCAATGCCGACCAGCAGATGAAGGCGGCCCTCGCCAAGGCCCAGCGCGATCTCAAGGCGGCCGAGGCCGAAACCCAGCGCCAAAGCGACCGGGCCGACGCCAATCTCGAGCGCTGGAAGACCTGCAACGACGAACTCTCCCGCCGCTAGAGCGGCGGGCCTCACGCCGTCATCATCGTCCGAGCCGTCGGCGTTTCGCCGCTTGCCCTGAGGGTCACAGGAGAGGCGTTGCCACCCCGCTTGCGGGCGGCGGCAGGGACCAACCCTGGCGTGCAGATTGCCTCGCCCCGTAACCTTTACGAAACGGCTTTGTGCGAGCCTTCCGGCCAATCGGACGGAACGGACCCTGCTCGCGGAGGCCCCGATGAAGGTTCTTGTGGTCGACGACTACAGCACGATGCGGCGCATCATTCGAAACCTGCTCGGCCAGATCGGCTATACCGATGTCGAGGAAGCGGACAATGGCGACAGCGCCTTCGAGAAGCTGAAGGCCGAGCCCTTCGGCCTCGTCATCTCCGACTGGAACATGGAGCCGGTCTCCGGCTACGAGCTCCTGCAGCGGGTGCGCGCCGACGACACGCTCAAGTCGACCCCCTTCATCATGGTGACGGCCGAGTCCAAGACGGAGAACGTCATCGCCGCCAAGAAGGCCGGCGTCGACAACTACATCGTCAAGCCGTTCAACGCCGCGACGCTCGAGGCCAAGATCAACTCCGTGCTCCCGGGCAAGGCCGCATGACAGCCGCCTCGAGATCCTCCGCCGAGCGTTTCGACAAGATCCGCGACGCGTTGCTCGCGACCGAGGAAGGCCGCTGGTTCTATGCCGCCCTCCTCGCTCGCCTGCAAAGTCAGGACACGGACCGTCTGCTCGCCGCCATCGCCGAGGCCAAGGACGCGATCCTCGAGCGCTCGGAAGACACGCGCGGGCAGATCTTCCATGCCGAGCTCGCCGAGATGGCCCGCACCATCCAGCGCGCGCGTGTCGAGATCTCGCAGATCCGCATGGACGATGCGCCGCCGAGCCGCATCATCGCCGCCACCGAGGAACTCGACGCCATCGTCACGGCGACCGAGCGCGCCACCTCCGACATCCTCAGCGCCTCCGAACGGATCCAGGCCGCGGCCGACAAGCTGCGCAAGGCGGGCGCACAGGCCGAGCTGTGCGACGAGATCGATGCTCAGTCCACGGAAATCATGATGGCCTGCTCGTTCCAGGACATCACCGGCCAGCGCACCACCAAGGTCGTGAACCTCCTGCGCTATCTCGAACAGCGCGTCAATTCCATGCTCGCGGTCTGGGGTCAGACCAAGGGCGCCGGCGCGTCCGATCTGGCCCGCGCCGATTTCAACCCGCTCGACACCCGGCCCGACGCCCATCTCATGACCGGCCCCGCGCGCGAGGGCGAAGGGGTGAGCCAGGATCAGGTCGACCGCATGCTGGGCGGCGGTGCGGAGGAAATGGCGGAGGAGGTGGCACCGCCCGCGAGCGGAGCGGGCGAGCCCGAGCCAAAGGCACGCTCCCAGGTGCCCGCCGCGCCCGCCCCCGCGGAGCCCGCCGCCCCCGAGGCGCCCGCCGAGGGCGAGGCGCTCAATCAGGACGACATCGCCAACCTCTTCGCGGCCTGACGGGCGCGTGCCGTCCGCCTCACTGCCGGCAGTCGATCGCCTTCATCAGCGCATCGCCGAGGAGGAGCGAATCCTCGAGGCCCGAAATCCGTTCGTCCGCCGCCTGACGGGCGGCCGGGTCGAAGGGGTCGCGCGCGGCCTTCTCCTGGGCGAGCGCCGTCCGGTAGAGCTGCATCCGCGCGGCGAGCTGCTCCTTGGCGGTCCTGGCGCCGCCCTCTGCCCGGATGAAGACCGTGACTTCCGTGTTGGGGTCGATGGCGGGGGTATCGGGCCGCTGCAGGCGCGGACGCAGATGGGTGAGATCGCGCGGGCAGGCACCCTGGCCGCGTGGCCGGCCCGCCCCTCCGAAGAGGCCCATGAGGCCCGCCGTGCGGGTTTCCTCCGGGGCCGGGGCCGCGACGGCGTCAGCCCCGGTATCGGCACCGGCCTCCGGCTCCGCCTGCGCGAGGCCTGCCGGC
>JACAEB010000199.1 GCA_013389075.1 Alphaproteobacteria bacterium | reverse complement strand
GTTCCCCGCCTCTACCCCCTGGCCGCCGGCGCACCGGCCGTCTGGGCGCTCGCGCCTCCGGTCCCCACCGGATGCAGCCGCACGCGCTTCAGCCGTCTCAGATCGGCATCGAGGATCTCGAATTCGAGCCCCGAGTCATGGGGCACGATCTCCCCGCGCTGCGGCACGCGCCCCACGAGAGATACGACGAGCCCCCCCAGCGTGTCGATGTCTTCCTCGCGATGTTCGGTCAGGAGCGAGTGGCCGAGCTCCGCCGCGAGTTCCTCGATGTCGACCCGCGCATCGGCATCGATGGTGCCGTCGGCATTGTGCACGAGGCTCGCCCCGGTCTCGTCGTCATGCTCGTCCTCGATGTCGCCGACGATGGCCTCCACGAGATCCTCGAGCGAGACGAGGCCGTCCGTGCCGCCATATTCGTCGATGACCAGCGCCATGTGCACGCGGGAGGTCTGCATCTTCACGAGGAGATCGAGCGCGGGCATGGAGCGGGGCACGAAGAGCACGTCGCGCTTCAGCCGGGCGGCGGGCGCCTTGCGCGTCGCCTCGTCGACGCCCTCGGCGCGGGCAAGGCAGGTCACGACGTCCTTGATGTGCACGATGCCCACCGGATCATCGAGCGTCTCGCGGAAGACGGGCAGGCGCGAATGGCCCACCTCGGCGAAGAAGGCGACGAGCTCGGGCAGGCTCAGCCCGATCTCGACCGCCTGGATGTCGGCGCGCGGCACCATCACGTCGTCCACCCTGAGCTCGCCGAAGCTCAGGAGGTTCATCAGCATGCGCCGCTCGTCCTTGGTGATGACGCGGTCCTGCTCGAGATGCTGCTGGAGCAGCGCATCGATGCGCGCCTCCCCGTCCTGGCCGGACCGGCCGGAGACGAAGGCTTCGAGCTTGTGGAACAGCCCGGCAAAGAGGCTCGCCTTGCCGCTGCCATGGGCGGGCGGGCGCGGACGCGGCTCCGCATCAGCCATGGGCGAGGTCCTCCCGCCGCGCCGCATAGGGATCGGCGATGCCGAAACGGGTCAACAGCTCCACTTCCATGGCTTCCATCTCTCGTGCCTCCGGGTCGGTGCCGTGATCATAGCCGATGAGGTGCAGGAGGCCGTGCAGCACCAGATGGGCGGCGTGATCGCCGAGGGCCTTGCGCTGGGCCCGCGCCTCCCGCGCCACGGTCTCGAAGGCGAGCACCACATCGCCGAGCGGCAGGACGCCGAGATCGGGCGGCAGACCCGAGGCATCCTCGAGGGCGCCGCTCGGAAAGGAGAGGACATTGGTGGGGCCGGACTTTCCCCGCCAGTCCGCGTTGAGCGCCGCGATCTCGGCATCGTCGGCAAGGCGGATGGCGGCGAGGGGCCGGCGCTCCGCAAGCCCCGTCGCGGCGAAGGCGGCGCGGGCGAGCGCCTCGATCCGCTCGGGAAAACCGGGCAAGGCCTCGTCCCAGGCCGGCGCGGCGATGTCGGTCTCGGTGACCGGGCTCATTTCGTCCGCCTCGGCTTGCGGGAGGGGGCGGGGGCCGGCGGAGCCACGGCCTTGCGCGGGCGGGCGGCCGGCGCATCGGCCTGCGCATAGGCGCGGACGATGCGGCCGACGAGCGGGTGGCGCACGACGTCCTCGTCGGTGAAGCGCACGATGTCGATCCCCTCCACGCCGTCGAGGAGGCCGAGCGCCTCGGTGAGCCCCGAGGGCGCCTCGGGCGGCAGATCGGTCTGGGTCGGATCGCCAGTCACGACCATGCGCGAGCCCTCGCCGAGCCGGGTGAGGAACATCTTCATCTGGGCCGGCGTCGCGTTCTGGCCCTCGTCGAGGATGACGAAGGCATTGGAGAGCGTCCGTCCCCGCATGAAGGCGAGCGGGGCGATCTCGATCTCCTCCTCGCCGATCTTGCGCCGGGCCTCATCGCCCCCGAGCGTGTCGCCGAGCGCGTCGTAGAGCGGGCGCAGATAGGGATCGACCTTCTCCTTGAGATCGCCGGGCAGGAAGCCGAGCCGCTCGCCCGCCTCGACGGCGGGGCGCGAGAGCACGATGCGGTCGACCGCGCCCGCCCGGTAGAGGCTCACCGCATAGGCGACCGCGAGAAAGGTCTTGCCGGTTCCGGCCGGGCCCACCCCGAAGACGAGCTCGGACCGGCGCAGCGCCTCGAGATAGGCGTGCTGCTGGGGCGAGCGGGCGCTGACCAGCTTGCGGGGTGTGCGGACGATCTCGCCGAACTCCTCGGCGACGCGCAGGGCGGGCGTGCCGCGCCGGCCGACGGCGAGGCGGATGGCGCCGTCGACCTCGCTGCCATCCACCTGGGCGCCCGCCCCGAGCCTGCGGTAGAGATGCTCGAGCACGAGACGGGCGAGGCGGCAGCCTTCCTCGGTTCCCTCGATGGCGATCTCGTTGCCCCGCGCCGAGATGAGGACGTCGAGCGCCTTCTCGATGCGGACGAGATGGCGGTCGCCCGATCCGAACAGCAGGGCAAGACGCGCATTGTCGTCGAAGGAAATCATCAGCCGGTTGGCAGCACTCTTGCGGGGCGCGTGTTTGGCCATGGCCCCCTAAGCCCTCGCTGCTGACGGGATGTCGGATCGGGTCACGCGGCCACCTCCTCCCGCGCGCAGAGCCGGCCCATGAGGCTGTGCGGCGACACGTCCAGGATCTCGACGGGAACGATCCGCCCGAGGAGCGTTTCGGGCCCCTCGACGAAGACGGGCTCGAAATGGGGTGAGCGGCCGATCATCTGGCCCGGATGGCGGCCGGGCCGGTCGAAGAGCACCTCCTGCACGAAGCCGCACTGGCCCGCGCGGAAGGCGTCCGCCTGCGCCTCGAGGAGCGCCTGGAGACGGGCGAGGCGCTCGGCCTTCGCCTCCTCGGCGACCTGGCCGGGAAGCGCCGCGCCGGGCGTGCCGGGCCGGCGCGAATATTTGAACGAGAAGGACTGGGCGAAGCCCACCGCCCCGACGAGGCGGAGCGTCTCCTCGAAATCGGCCTCGCTCTCGCCGGGAAAGCCCACGATGAAATCGGAGGAGAGCGCGAGGCCGGGCCGGGCGGCCCTGAGCCGCGCCACGATGTCGAGATAGTCCGCGGCCGTGTGCTGACGGTTCATCGCCGCGAGGATGCGGTCCGAGCCCGCCTGGACCGGCAGGTGAAGCTGCGGCATGAGCTTTGGCAGCGCACCATGGGCCGCGATCAGATCATCGTCCATGTCGCGGGGATGGCTCGTCGTGTAGCGCAGCCGGGCAAGGCCCTCGATCTCCGACAGCGATGCGAGAAGATCGGCAAGGCGCAGCCGGCGCCCGTCCGGGCCCGTGCCGCGCCAGGCATTGACGTTCTGTCCGAGGAGGGTGATCTCGCGCACGCCCTGGTCCACGAAGGCGCGGGCCTCGTCCATCAGCGCCGGCAGGGGGCGCGAATATTCCGGACCCCGCGTATAGGGCACGACGCAGAAGGTGCAGAACTTGTCGCAGCCCTCCTGGATCGACAGGAAGGCCGCGGGACCGTCGGCACGGACCGTGCCGGGTAGCGCGTCGAACTTCTCCTCGGGCGGAAAATCGAGCAGGACGCGCGCGCCCCCGCGCCGCGCCAGCGCCTCGGGCAGGCGGTGATAGCTCTGCGGGCCGAGCACGAGATCGACGACCGGCGCCCGCCGCGTGATCTCCACGCCCTCGGCCTGGGCGACGCAGCCCGCGACGCAGACGACCATCTCCTTGCCCTCGGCGGCGCGGGCCGCCTTGGCCGCGCGCAGGCGTCCGAGCTCGGAATAGACCTTCTCGGCCGCCTTCTCGCGGATATGGCAGGTGTTGAGGATGACGAGATCGGCGCCCTCCGGCGCATCGGCCTCCTCATAGCCATGGGGGGCGAGGAGATCGGCCATGCGGCGGCTGTCATAGACGTTCATCTGACAGCCATAGGTCTTTATGAAGAGGCGTTTTGCCAAGGCCGGCGCCGTTCCGCACGCATCGGGACCGCCGCGGGCGTCCCGGGTTTCCAGGGGCTCCAAGTTTTGTCAGCGTGGCCCGGCAAAGGCAAGCCGCGCGGCACACGCTCAGGCGGTGCCCGCCGGCTCGGGCGTGGCCGTGGTGACGGCGGGGGCGGGCTCGGCCGGCACCGGCCGGGGCAGCTTCGGCTGACGGCCCGACAGGGACCGCGCCACGCCCTCGGCCACCACCGCTTGCGCATAGGCGGCGAGCGCCTTGCGCGAGGCGAAGGCATCGAGCGCCACCGGCTCGTGGAATTCGATCTCCACATCGATGGGTCCCTGCCGGAACACGCCCCACATATGCGGAATGAGCTCCATGTCGCCATACCAGGCGACGGCGGGCCGGAACGCCCGGCCCATGGGCAGGCCCTGCAGCCGCGTATAGGCGACCGAGAGGGGCTGGACCTTCACCACCGGCTCGGCGGGGTCGGCCTGGCCGCGATAGTGGACGGCGCCGATCAGCGCCGACTTGAAGGGCAGGACCTTGTTGCCGTCGTTGGAGGTACCCTCGGGGAACAGCACCAGCGTCTCCCCGGCGGCGAGGCGGGCGCGGATCTGGGTGATGTCCTCGGCGGCCTTGCCCCGGTTGTCGCGATCGACGAAGACCGAGCGCTGCAGCGCCGCGAGAAGGCCGAAGAGCGGCCAGTCGCGCACCTGCCGCTTGGCGATGAAGGACATGGGCGCGAGCGAGCCCATCACCGGAATGTCGAGATAGGAGCTGTGATTGGCGGTGAGGAGGAGCGGACCGCCCTGCGCGATCTCGCCGCGCACATGGATCCGCACGCCGAGCATCCGGCAGAACAGCCGGTGGAAGAGGACGGGGAGCCGGTCCGGCCCCTCGAGCCGGAGCGCCAGCACGACGCACTGGATCGGCACGAGGACGAGGCACAGGCCGAAGAAGCCGAGCGCCAGGAGAACAGCACGCGCAGTCCGCAAGAGGCGATCTCCTCTGCCGGGCGGCGGGACGCCTCCGTCCCTTGCCCCGATCCGGCGCGAGTGTTTCACGGCCCTCGCCCGGCGCCAAGCCGTCCTGCGGACGGCCCGGCCAGAGATGAGCGCCATGAAAGCGGCGGAATTGCAGCAGGCGCACGGCCCGCGTCAAGCGGAAAGGCTCAGCGGCTGCGCAGCTTGAGCGAGGCAAGCTTGGCCGGATCGGCGTCCTTGCGGACCGCGAACAGCTCCAGCCGGTGGTCGACGAGCCGGTATCCGAGCCGGTCCGCAATGGCCGCCTGCAGCCGCTCGATCTCGTCGTCCCGGAACTCCACCACCTGCCCGCTCTGCAGGTCGATCAGGTGATCGTGATGGTCCTCGCTCGCCTCCTCGTAGCGGGCGCGCCCGTCGCCGAAATCGTGCCGGGCGAGAATGCCCGCCTCCTCGAACAGCCGCAGCGTGCGGTAGACGGTGGCGATGGAAATGCGCGGATCCACGGCGGAGGCCCGGCGGTAGACCTCCTCCACATCGGGATGATCCTCGGCCTGGGTCAGCACGCGGGCGATGATTCGCCGCTGCTCCGTCATCCGCATCCCCTTGTCGACGCACAGCTTTTCGAGACGATCCATGGGGTTTTTCCGTAGCTCATCGGATGGCGGTGGCGCGCCGCGCGGCCGGCACGCCGGCGCGCATGAACTTAGGCCAGAATCGGCGATCGGCAAAGCAAGGACGCAAGAGGCGGTGAATCCGCGTCAGGATCAGGTCAAGAAAAGCGGCAGTCGCCGTGCCGGCGATTACTGCGAATGATTCGTAGTTTCAGGATCAGCGCGCCGATCCCGCCTCGGGCAGCGCCAGATCCAGGACGATCGCGTCGACGCTGGCGACGAGCCGGCCGGTGCCGGGGGGGGGGGGGGGGGG
>JACAEB010000189.1 GCA_013389075.1 Alphaproteobacteria bacterium | reverse complement strand
GCCCGGCGCTGCGCCCCGCGATCGTGCCGCCGGCCGAACGGCCGCTGCCGGCCGTGACGCCTGCCGGCCCGGCACCCTCATCCGTGCCCGCCCTGATGGCCGAGGGTCCGGCGCGAAGCTGGAGCGCGCCCGCGCCCCTGCCGCCCGATCGCCCCGTCCTGCGCCTCACGCCGGAGATCCTGACCATCCTTGCGAGCCTCGACCCGCTCGGTCCGGGCGACGCCGACGATCAGACGGCGGACGCCCGCCGCCGCCTCGTCTGACGGCTCACTCCGGCCCGCCGCCATAGAGCATGGGACGCGGATCGACCGGCATGCCGGCGACATAGTCCTCATAGAGCTTCACGAGCGCGCCGGAGGGCTTGCACTCCTCGTAGGAGACGTCCGAACACGTCCCCCAGGCCGGGCGCGGCATGCTGTCCGACCAGGCCTTCCAGGCCGCCTTCATCGCCGCGAACCGCTCGGGCTCGGCGGCCGACAGGTCGTTGCGCTCGCCGATGTCCGTGTCGAGATTGAAGAGGAACGCGGTCTGCCCGATCTGCACGAGCTTCCACGGCCCCTCGCGCATGCCCGCATGCGGGCCGAAGCGCCAGAAGAGCTGGTCGTGCGCGTTGCCGCTCGCCTCGCCGGTGAGGAAGGGCATGAGGTTCACCCCGTCGATCTCGGGCCCAAGCTCGCCCCCCGCCACCGCAAGCGCGGTGGCCGTGAGATCGTGGCTGATACCCATGGTGGGCAGCCTCTGGCCGGGCGGGATGCGTCCCGTCCAGCGCGCGATCGTCGGCACACGGATGCCGCCCTCGAGCGTCAGCACCTTGACGCCGTTGAGCGGACCGTTCGCCGAGGTGGTCTGCCAGGTCGGCCCGCCATTGTCGCCCGAGAAGAGGATCAGCGTCTTCTCGCCGAGCCCGTTGCGGTCGACGGCCGAGACCACATTGCCGACGGCATCGTCCATCGCCGCCAGCATGCCGAGATAGATGCGCCGGTCGGGGTCGGTCTCGTCGGGGAAGCGGGCGAGATATTCCTCCGTGGTCTGAAGGGGCGCGTGGACGGCGGTGAAGGCGACGTAGAGGAAGAAGGGTTCGTCCTTGTGCTGTTCGATGAAGGTGACGGCCTCCGCGCCGAACGCATCGGTGACGTGGGCGGGCATGGGCTCGGTCTCGAGCCCCCGCCAGACATATTTGAGGCCCGAGCTGCCGGTCGGCACATAGGCCATCGCGCCCGCGAGCGTGCCGTAATAGAAGTCGAAGCCCCGGTTGGTGGGCGCGTGCTGGGGGAAGTAGCCCATGTGCCACTTGCCGGTCATGCCGGTCGCATAGCCGAGCGCCTTGAGCCGCTCGGGCACGGTGGGAACGTCCACGGGCAGCCCGTTCGGGGTCTCCTCGTCCATCGGGCGGGCGTTCTCGAAGCCGAAGCTGTGCTGGTAGCGCCCGGTGATGAAGCCCGCCCGGGTGGGCGCGCAGATCGTGTGATTCGAATAGAAGTCGGTGAGGAAGGCCCCTTCCTGCGCGAGGCGGTCGAGATTGGGCGTCTTCACATCGCTCGCCCCCTGCACGCCGAGATCGCCCCAGCCATGATCATCGGCGAGAAAGATGATGATGTTGGGCCGCTCGGTTTCGGCCGTGGCAGGCGCGAGGGACAGCGACAGGAGAGCGGCGGCGAGCGCGCCGCGGAGGCTGAGGCGAGTGAACATGGATCCTCCCTTTGCGGGCCCCGTTGTGCGGAGTGGCGGGCCCTGGCGGCAAGCCTATCGCAGGCGGGCGCCGGATCGGAAGGGGCGGGGGCGGGGGCTGCGACATTGCACGGCCCCGCGCGGACAGGTATGAGAGCCCTCCCATGAGCACAACGACGCCCCCGCCCGAGACAGTGCGCTTCGCGCCGAGCCCCACCGGGCGGCTGCATGTCGGCAACATCCGCACCGCGCTCCAGAACTGGCTCTTCGTCCGCCGGCGCGAGGGGCGGTTCATCCTGCGGATCGACGACACCGATCGCGAGCGCTCGACGCGCGAGCACGAGCGGGCGATCCTCGCCGATCTCGCCTGGCTCGGCCTCACCCATGACGGGTTCGCCCGCCAGTCGGAGCGGCTCGACCTCTATGAGGAGGCGGCCGGGCGGCTGAAGGCGAGCGGGCATCTCTATCCCTGCTACGAGACGGCGGACGAGCTCGAGCGCAAGCGCCGGCTGCGGCTCGCCCGCGGTCTGCCGCCCGTCTACGACCGCTCGGCGCTCGAGCTGACGGCGCAGGATCGCGCCCGGCTCGAGGCGGAGGGGCGCGTGCCGCACTGGCGCTTCCGCCTGAGCCAGGGCCCTGTGAGCTGGACGGATCTCGTCCGCGGACCCACGAGCATCGACACCGCCTCGACCTCCGATCCCATCCTCATCCGCGAGGACGGCAGCTTCCTCTACACGCTGCCCTCGGTGGTCGACGATATCGAGCTCGGCATCACCACCATCCTGCGCGGGGAGGATCACGTCACCAATTCCGGCGCGCAGATCGAGATCTTCGAGGCGCTGGGCGCGCCCTCGCCCAAGCTCGGCCATGCGCCCCTCCTCGTCGGCGCCGACGGCGAGAAGCTCTCCAAGCGGCTCGGGGCGCTCTCGATCGAACAGCTCCGGGGGGAGGGCATCGAGCCCCTGGCCATCGCCTGCCTCCTCGCCAAGCTCGGCACCTCCGACGCCGTCGAGCCCGCCCCCTCGCTCGAGGCGCTGGCCGAGGCGTTCGACCTCGAGAAGCTCGGCCGGGCGCCGGCCCGCTTCGACCCCGCCGAACTCGCCATGCTCAACGCCCGGCTCGTCCACGACATGCCCTACGAGGCCGTGGCCGAGCGGCTGCACGGGCTCGGCATCGGCGATGGCGAAGCGTTCTGGGAGGCGATCCGCGAGAATATCGGCAAGGTGGAGGAGGCGCGCGAGTGGTGGGCGGTGGTCGCCGGTCCCGTCACCCCCGTGATCCCCGATCCGGGCTTTGCGGCCCGCGCGGCGGAGCTCCTGCCCGAGGGGGAGCTGACGCCGGCGAGCTGGAAGCCCTGGGTCGATGCCATCAAGGCCGCGACCGGCGCCAAGGGCCGGGCCCTCTTCATGCCGCTGCGCCAGGCGCTGACGGGGCGCGAGCATGGACCGGAGATGGAAAAGCTGATAGCTCTGATCGGTCGCAAGCGCGTTCTGGCGCGCCTCGCGGGCAAGGCCGCCTGACGCGGCGCGGAGATCGGCTCGATGACGGACCGGATGACGAGAGGGCAGACGAGGGGCGAGCGGGGCGAGGGCGGAGACGCCGTGCCGGCCGCGCGCTGCGGTGCGCCCGCCTGTCCGGCCGCCCGAATTATCATCGCGGTCTGACGCCTCCCGGCCGCGCGCTCCGCACGCTCCATCCATGGAGAGACCTGCAGGGACCGGCCGGAGGGCGGGGCCGCAGGACTGTTCGCGTTGTTCTGCCGCCCGGGCCACGGGCGGCCTCTCCAGGACCCCCGGAATGACGATCCGCCTCTACAACACGCTGACCCGTTCGAAAGACCCCTTCGTGCCGCAGGACCCGCACCATGTGCGGATGTATGTCTGCGGACCGACGGTCTATGACTTCGCCCATATCGGCAATGCGCGGCCCGTCATCGTCTTCGACGTGCTGTTCCGCCTGCTGCGCCATGTCTATGGCGCGGACCACGTCTCCTATGTGCGCAACATCACCGACATAGACGACAAGATCATCGCCCGGGCGGCGGCGGAGGGGCGCTCCATCGGCGAGCTGACCTTGACCACGGCGCGCCAGTTCCACGAGGACATCGCGGCGCTCGGCGTCCTGCCCCCCACCCACGAGCCGCGCGCGACCGAGTACGTCCCGCAGATGGTGGGCATGATCGAGGCCCTCATCGCGAATGGGCACGCCTATGAGGCCGAAGGGCATGTGCTCTTCTCGGTCTCGAGTTACGCCGCCTACGGACAGCTCTCGGGCCGCTCGACCGACGAGATGCTGGCCGGCGCCCGGGTCGAGGTCGCGCCCTACAAGCGCGATCCGATGGATTTCGTGCTCTGGAAGCCGTCCACGGAGGATCAGCCCGGCTGGGACAGCCCCTGGGGACGCGGGCGGCCGGGCTGGCACATCGAATGCTCGGCCATGGGCGCGACGCTCCTCGGCGAGACCTTCGACATCCATGGCGGGGGCATCGATCTCGCCTTCCCCCATCACGAGAACGAGATCGCCCAGTCCGCCTGCGCCCATCACGGCGAGCCTCATGCGCGCGTGTGGATGCATAACGGCTTCCTGCAGGTCGAAGGGCAGAAAATGTCCAAGAGCCTGGGGAATTTTCTCACCATTCACGGGCTGCTGGAGGCGTGGCGCGGGGAAAACCTCCGCCTGCTGATGCTCATGACCCAGTACCGCCAGCCGATCGACTGGACCGAGGCGGGCCTCAAGGAAGCACGTGTGATCCTGAAGGGCTGGTATGAAGCCGGTGAGGCGGGCGAGGGAGCACCGGGCGGGGACCCCGATCCCGCGATCGTGGCGGCGCTTGCCGACGATCTCAATACGCCGGCCGCCATCGCCGAGCTGCACCGGCTCGCGGGCGAGGCGCGCGCCTCGCGGGAGGCGG
>JACAEB010000167.1 GCA_013389075.1 Alphaproteobacteria bacterium | reverse complement strand
GGCGCCCGGGCGGCGCGCCGCCGTCGCCGGCGAGAAGGGTCAGGAAGGGACCGAGCCCTGCCTCGATGCGGTCGATGAAGGCCGCAAGATTCGCGCGATACTCCGCCTCCGGAAGATCGGCGGCCGCGAGCGCCGCGCGCAGGCCGGCGATGCCCCCGGCGGGGCGGACACCGCGCAGGAGGGTCCGCTCGAGCCGGCTCGTGAGGCGCGAGGCCTCGCCGCGCGGGAGGCCGAGGGCCGCCAGCGGATGGCGCAGGACGGCAAGGAGCGGGGCGGGCGCGAGCCGCTCCTCCGCCGCCTGAGCGATCAGCCGCAGGAAGGCCGCGGGCGGCGTCTGCGCGAGCGGGATCCCGGCCGAATCGTCGATGGTGATGTCCCAGCGCGCAAGCTCGCTCGCGACGCGGCGGGCGAGTTCGCGGTCGGGGGTGACGAGCGCGGCGGTGCTGTCCGCCGTCTCGAGCGTCTCGCGCAGGAGGAGGGCGATGGCGAGCGCCTCCTCGCCCGGCCCGTCGGCCTCGATGAGGCCGAGCCCCGCCCGCGCCGCGTCGAGATCGATGTGCCGGGCGGCGTCCTGCCAGGCATCGGTGGTGTCGACGGGCCGCAGGGCTTCGCTGACGAGGCGGCTGCGCGGGCTCTGCCCGCTGCGGCTCTCCTCCGTCCACGGAAGGACGACCTCCCGCCCGACGCCCATCCGTTCGAGGAGCGACTTCATGGCGGCCTGGGCGTGCCCGGTGCCGACTGCCTCCCAGCTCGCCCGGTCGAGCTCGGTGTCGAGGCCGGGCAGCACGACCGCTCCTTGCGGCAGGCGGGCGATCACGGCGAGAAGCCGCGCGGTCGCGGGGATGCTCCCCGTCGAGCCCGCGGCGATTACCGGAAAGGCGGGCGGGGCGGCCGTCCAGCTCTCGGCGAGCCTGCCGATCAGGCGGTTGCGCCGGTCGGCGGGGTCGATCGCCTGCTCCGCCTCGAGGATCGCCGGCCAGTGCTCCGACAGGATACGGAGGAATTCGACCGTAAGCGCCCAGTGATGGGCGAGCGTGTCGGGCACGATGTCCGCGAGGGAATCGAGGCGCGCGCCTTCGGTGTAGGCGAGATCGAGAAAGCGGCCGAGCTCGCGCGCGAGCGCGAAGATCTGCGCCGCGCCGAGGGGCGGACGGTCCTCGGGGGCCTCGGCCCGCACGCGCTCCTGCCAGCGCGCGACGAGCCGGGCGAGGAGGAAGAGGCGGCGCATCTCCGGCATGGCGCGGGGCAGGTCGAGCGCCTGCGTGCCGGCCTCCTCGCGCAGGAGCCGATCGAGGATGAGCTCCTCCTCGTCGATGTCGCCGATCGTCCGCATACGGGGCAGAAGCACGGCCTGGCGCCCCCGCCGCTCGGCCTCGAGGCGGAAGGCCTCGCCCATCGCGCGCACCGCCCGCCGCGTCGGCAGAAGGAGGAGCGTGCCCGCGAGCCCCTCGCCGCTCCGTCCGCCATGAAGGTCCCAGAGCCCCGCCGCGAGGTCGCCGAGGAACGGGCGGTGAGAGGCGATGGTGTGCAGGCGGACGGTCATGCCGGGGCGTTGCTCATGGGACGGGGGTGCGGGATGGGCCGGCGTCTAGTGCTGGGCGAGCGCCGCCTCGGCCTCCGTCACGGCGAGGGGCGTGCCGATGTGCATCCAGAGGCCGTCGAGGCGCAGGCCGAACAGCCGCCCCTGCGCGATCGCCCGGTCCCAGACGAGGTTCATGGAAAAGGGCGTGTCCGGCGTGTTCTCGAAGAGGCGCGGATGGATGATCTGCACACCCGCGGAGACGAAGGGCGCGATGCGCTTCTCCTCCCGGCGGGTGAGGCGGCCATGGGCATCCATGGTGAAGTCGCCGGGTCCGTCGAAGCCGATGCTCGTGGTCAGCGGTGCCACGAGCATCAGCGAATCCATGCGGTCGGGGTCGTAGCCGGCGATCAGCCGGTCGAGATTGGAGCCGAGCCCCTCGATCCAGATCGAGTCGCAATTGTGGGTGAGAAACGGGCCGGGCCCCAGAAGCGGGAGGGCCTTCTTCGCCCCGCCGCCCGTATCGAGGAGACGGCCGGTTTCGTCCGAATACTGAATGGCGGGGGAGGCGCGTCCCGCAAGATGGCTGCGCAGGCGATCGCCCATATAGTGGAGATTGAGGACGGCCGTTCCGATGCCCGCCGCCGCGATCCGGTCGAGGATTCGGTCGATCAGCGTGCGTCCCGCCACCTCGACGAGGGCCTTGGGCCGGCTGTCCGTGAGCGGACGCATGCGCGTTCCGAGGCCGGCCGTGAGCACGAAGGCGGTGGCGGGAGGGGCTTTCATGGGACGTCCTCGCGTCGGAGGGTCAGGGGTCGATGGTCCGGCGCGACGGGGGGATCGTCTCGTCGAACCAGCGGCGGAGCTCGCCGAGGGCGGGGTGGGCGAGATCGCGCGTGAGGTGGGCAAAGACGCGCGGCAGGAGCCTCAGATAGGCGGGCTTGCCGTCGCGGATGGCAAGGCGCGCGAAGATGCCCACGATCTTGGCGTTGCGCTGGGCCGCGTGGGCGGCGAAGGCGGCCTCGAAGAGCTCGCCGTCGAGACCCCGTTCGCTGAGCCGCCCTCGCGCGATGGTCCGCAGGCGGAGGGCAAGCTCGGGATCCACGTCCCGTCGCGCATCCTCCAGCAGCGAGACGAGATCGTAGAGCGGCGAGCCGATGACCGCGTCCTGGAAGTCGAGGAGCCCCACCGCCCGCACGCCGGGGCGATCCCCGAGCCAGAGGAGGTTCTCCGCGTGAAAGTCGCGCAGGACGAGGACGGACGGCCCGGCGGAGAGGACGGGTTCGAGCCCGGCCCAGAGCCGGCGATAGTCCGCCCACATCGCATCGTCCGCCGCCCGTCCGAGCGCGCGGGGCAGGAACCATTCGACGAGGAGGCCCGCCTCGACGCCGCGCGCCACGGCATCATAGGCGAGAAGGGGGACGGTTCTCCCGTCTTCCGCGCTCACGCCCGAAGGCGCGTCCGCACCCGCAAGATGGGCGAGCGCGTCGATGGCCCGCTCGTAGAGGGGGGCTTCGGCCGTGCCGGCGGCGATGATCCGGGCAAAGAGCGCATCGCCGAGATCCTCGAGGAGGACGAAACCCGCCTGCGTGTCGGCGGCGAGCACCTGCGGCGCGCTGAGACCTCGAGACCCGAGCCAGCGGGCGAGGGCGGTGAAGCGGCCGCAATCGGGCCCCGCGAGGCGCGCGAGCGCGTTGTAGCCAAGGCGCGCCCGCGTCGCGGCATCGGCATCGGGCGGG
>JACAEB010000188.1 GCA_013389075.1 Alphaproteobacteria bacterium | reverse complement strand
GTCGCGCGCGACGTGGACGCCGCGCGCGCGGCAGTGCTAACCGAGAACCCCAATTAGCGCCACGAGGACGGACGCCCTGCCCTCCACGTCGCGGTCGAGGACCGGCAGACCGCGATGGTGCGCCTCCTCCTCGAGGCGGGGGCCCGGCCCGACACCGCCGGCCCGGACGGGCAGACGCCGCTCGCCGTCGCCGCGCAGTACGGCCTCGTCGAGATCACGCGCCTGCTCATCGGCGCGAAGGCCGATGTGGACAAGCCCGGCACGCGCTTCGAGACCCCGCTCGTCAAGGCGATCCGGGCCCGCCAGTACGGGGTGGCCGAAATGCTGGTGCAGGCCGGCGCGGACCCGCTCGCGGGCGATGCCACGGGCCAGACCGCCGAGGATGTCGCCCGCACTGTCGACGATCCGCGCTTTCTCGCCCTCCTCGCGCTCGAATGATCCCCATTCCGCTGCCGCTCAAGGACGACCGCCGCAAGTCCGACCGCTCCGATGGCGCCGCCGCCTGGTCGGGGCGGCCGCCCGACGAGCAGGTCCCGGTCAGCGCCCTGCTCGAATCCGGCAAGGTCCGGCTCAACACGCTCGTGGGCCTGCGTTGGCTCGCCGTGGCCGGTCAGACGCTGACCATCATGCTCGTCTATTTCGGGCTCGGCTTCCCGCTCGAGCTCGTCCTCTGCCTTGGCATCATCGGCGCGAGCGTCGCGCTCAACGTCGCGCTGAGCCTGCGCTTTCCGCCCACGCGGCGGCTCACCGACACCGAGGCCGCCTCCTATCTCGCCTTCGACGTCGTGCAGCTCTCGGCCCTCCTCATGCTGACGGGCGGGCTGCAGAACCCCTTCGCGCTTCTCTTTCTCGCGCCGGCGACGATCTCCGCGACGACCCTGTCGCTGCGCTCGACACTGATCGTCTGCGGTCTGACCATGGTCGGCATCGCGCTGATCTCCCTTGCCCCCTGGCCGCTGCCCTGGTATCCGGGGGAGAGCTTCGTGCTGCCCGAGCTCTACATGATCGGGCACACGGTCGCGCTGATCCTCGGGGTCGGCTTCACCGCCGGCTATGCCTGGCGCGTGTCCGCCGAGACCAACCGCATGTCGCGCGCCCTCGCGGCCACGCAGTTCGTGCTCGCGCGCGAGCAGAAGCTCTCGGCGCTCGGAGGGCTCGCGGCGGCGGCGGCGCACGAGCTCGGCACTCCGCTCGGCACCATCGCGGTGACCGCGAAGGAGCTCGAGCGCGAACTCGGCCAGGACAGTGCGCATGCGGAGGATCTCGCCCTCATCCGCGATCAGGCCAAGCGCTGCCGGGAGATCCTGATGCGCCTTGCCCAGTCCTCGGACGCCGAGGATGCCCATTATTCGCGCCTCAGCCTGCCCGCGCTCCTCGAGGAGATCGCCGAGCCCCATTCGGGCTTCGGTGTCGCCATCGCCATCTCGGCCCGGCCGGCGCCCGGGGCGGCCGAGGATCGCGAGCCGCAGATCTGGCGCCGGCCGGAGATCCTCTACGGGCTCGGCAATCTCCTCGAGAACGCGGTCGATTTCGCCCGCGCCGACGTCCGCTTCGACGCCCGCTGGACCGACGGCGAGATCAGCATCGAGATCCGCGACGACGGCCCGGGGTTCAGCCAGGAGATCATGGACCTCCTCGGGGAACCCTATGTCACCACACGGGGGAGCGACGGCCGGATCGATCCGCCCTATCACGACCCGGACGGACATCAGGGCATGGGGCTCGGCTTCTTCATCGCCAAGACGCTGATCGAGCGCACCGGCGGCCAGGTGAGCTTCGGCAATGTCGGCGCGGAGGGCACGCTCCCCGAAGGCGCGCTCGTGCGCGTCCTGTGGCCCCGCTCCGCGATCGAGGCGCGCCGGCCCGAAGGCTGACCCCTCGAGGGCGCGCGGGCGGGAAAAAAAGATGGTAAGCAGAACCGGGCGATTCGACGGCGCCGCCATGGACGGATCGCCCGTCCGGACCATGTTGGAAACCGGGAGAGGCCTCACGGGAGCGGGGGCAAGACACGAGACGAGGCGATGATGTCCGACTCCATCCAAGTGCTCACCGACGGGCAGGGGCAGCCGATTGCCGATGCGAGCCTGCTCATCGTCGATGACGATACCCCCTTCCGCAACCGCCTCTCGCGCGCCATGGAGGCCCGCGGCTTCGCCGTCCGGTCGGCCGAAAGCGTCGAGGCCGGCATGGCCGCGCTGCGCGAGGGGCCGCCCGCCTTCGCCGTCGTGGATCTGCGCCTTGCCGACGGCAGCGGTCTCGACCTCGTCGCCCAGATCCACGAGCTGCGCCCCGACGCGCGCGTCGTGATGCTCACCGGCTACGGCAACATCGCCACCGCGGTGGCCGCCGTGAAGAAGGGCGCGATCGACTATCTCGCCAAGCCCGCCGATGCCGACGACGTCTTCGCCGCGCTGATGGCCGACCCCTCGGCCAAGCCGCCGCCGCCCGAAAATCCCATGTCCGCCGACCGCGTCCGCTGGGAGCACATCCAGCGGGTCTACGAGCTCTGCAACCACAACGTCTCGGAGACCGCGCGGCGGCTCAACATGCACCGGCGGACCCTGCAGCGGATCCTCGCCAAGCGCTCCCCGCACTGACGGAGCCCGCGCCGCCCCGGCGCCTGTCGCGAGTGTGACGATTTGGCACCAGTATCACATCAACCGACCGGTAACGGCGCGGACGCCTCCGGTTTTCGTTGCGAGTGATAATCCTTAACGGTAGTCACGACTGGCCAGGACGGGAGCGGTGGGCGCTCCCGACACTTCCAGGGGGTATTCATGGCACTCGTGACCGGCACGCTCGGCGACGACTCTCTCAGCGGCACCAATGACGACGATGTCGTCATCGCGGGCCCGGGCGACGACACACTGAAGGCAGGCCCCGGCGACGACACGATGAGCGGCGGCCTCGGCGACGACAGCATCTTCGGCGGCAAGGGCGAGGACGTGATCGATGGCGGCCTCGGCGACGACAAGGTGTTCGCCGGCGAAGGTGACGATGCCGTCATCGGCGGCCCCGGCGCGGACACGCTCTATGGCCAGGGCGGGGATGACCTGCTGATCGGCGGTCTCGGCGTCGACGACATTCTCGGCGGCACGGGCGACGATGTCGGCACGGGCGATGCGGGCGATGACTCCCTCAAGGGCGAGAACGGCGACGACACGCTCGACGGCGGCGCCGGCGACGACTCGATCAAGGGCGGGGCGGGCAACGATTCGCTGACCGGCGGCACGGGCGAGGACAGCCTCTGGGGCGGCAATGGCGGCGACACGCTGTCGGGCGGCTCGGACGACGACAAGCTCTTCGGCGGCGCCGGCGAGGACCTCCTGCGCGGGGATGCGGGCGATGACCTCATCCGCGGCCAGGACGGCAACGACACCATCGTCGGCGGCGACGGCAACGACACGCTGGACGGCGGGTCGGGCGGCGACATCTTCGTGTTCAACGGCACGACTTTCGGGGATGACTGCATCGTCGACTTCACCAACGATCTCGACCAGATCGCCCTCGTCGGCACCGGCGTCTCGAGCTTCGGCGATCTCGACGTCGCCGCCGTCGGCAGCGACGTCGTGATCACCTTCGGCAGCAGCTCGATCACCCTTAAGAACATGGCGCTCTCCACGGTCACCGTGGACGACTTGCTGTTCCTCTGAGCCTTTTCGGCACGGGCGGGGGGGGGGGGGGGGGG
>JACAEB010000175.1 GCA_013389075.1 Alphaproteobacteria bacterium | reverse complement strand
CGAGCGCGGCCTCAGAGCGCGTAGGTGCTCTCGAGCATCGGCGGGCCATCCGTCCGCACGCGGCCTTCGGCTCGCAGCTTGACGAGATGGGCGAGGACCGAGCGCGCGGCGGCCGGATGCAGGCGCGGATCGACGTCGCGATAGATCTCGCTAACCATGGCGCGGATGCGCGTGTGACCGGCGCCGATCGCGCGCAGGATCGCGGCCTCCCGCGCCTCGCGATGGCTGATGAGATGGCGCAGGAAGGGCGCGGGGTCGGTGACCGGCGCGCCATGGGTCGGCCAGAGCACGCGGTCGCCCCGGTCGAGGACCTTCTCGAGACTGCGCATGTAGGCGGTCATGTCGCCATCGGGCGGCGAGACGACCGTCGTCGACCAGCCCATCACGTGATCGCCCGTGAAGAGATCGCCCGTCCCCTCGAGCGCGAAGCACAGATGGTTCGAGGTGTGGCCGGGCGTGTGCACGCAGGTGACGCGCCAGCCCTCGCCCTCGATGAGGGCGCCATCGCCCACCGTGACGTCCGGGCGGAAATCGCGGTCCCCGTCCTCCTCGACCACGACGCCGTCGGCGGGGCGCTCGCCGCCATGCGGCCCGAAACCGTAGGTGGGCGCGCCGGTGGCGGCCTTGAGGATCGCCGCCCCCGGCGAATGGTCGAGATGGGTGTGGGTGATGAGCTGATGGGTGACGCGCTCGCCCGCGAGCCCCTTGAGCAGGGCCTCGACATGCGCCTCGTCGCGCGGGCCCGCATCGATGCCCGCCACGGCGCCCCGACCGATCACATAGGTGCCGGTGCCGAAATGGGTGAAGGGGCCCGGATTGTGCGCGACGATGCGGCGGATGCCGGGCGCGACCTCGGCGAGCACGCCATAGGAAAAGGAAAGGTCGCGATTGAAGGGGGAGGGGCTCATGGGGTCGTGCCTTCCTGCCCCCCGCGTCCCGCGCGCGCGTCCACATAGGCCTCGAAGGTCCGCGCGAGGCGGTTGATGGCCCGCACCTTGTCGCGGAAGGGCAGCATCACCGGCGGACCCATGCAGGTCTTGTTCACGTCGACCACATAGATGCGACCCGAGCCCCGGTCGCGCAAGACGTCGAGACTGCCGACGTCGAGATTCATGCGTGCGGCGAAGGCGAGGAGACGGTCGGTCTCGGCGCGGCTCAGGAGCTCGGCCGTCTCGTGGAACGAGACGCGGCTGTTGTCGTTGCCGAAGCGTGTGGCGAGCGGACGCTCCTTGATGTAGACGAAGGGGATCTCGCGGCCGATGATCGGCACGCGGATGTCCCGTACCACCCGTCCGTCCACGGAATTGTCCACGAGGCGCTGGTAGACGAGGCCCGGCTCCGGCGCGGGGATGGGGCAGGTGACGATCCGCCCGTCATGGGCGCCGTTGCGGGTCGATTTGGCGACGGCCTCGCCCGCATGGCGGGTCGGGTCGAGCGAGAGGGTGTAGCCGAACACCTCCTCGAAGACCGCCGTCACGCGGTCCTTGCCGATATCGGTGCAGGCGAGGTTGATGACCGGCCGACCGGCCCGGGCGAGTTCGGCAAGGTCGGTCTCGGCGCGTGTCGCATCCTCGAAATAGTAGAGGAGGTCGCAATCGCGCGGATCGTCCGTCGCGCGCACGCCGAGAAAGGTCGTGACGTTCCAGATGAGGTACCAGGGGCGCGGGCGATAGGGGTAGAAGCCGATGGTCACCGGGCGCCAGAGCTTCAGCGGACGGCGGACGAGCCAGACCGCCGAGACGGTCAGCCAGAGCGCCAGCATGCGCGCGATGTCGCGGCTGAGGCTCCAGCTCCAGACGAGGCGTGTCCCCGTGCTGCGGACGAAGATGGAGCGGGTGCGGATCTCGCAATCATTGTAGAGGAGCACCTGGGGCCTCCGGATCTGTCGACCCCCGCAGCGCGCGCTTCGTGCCGGTGCGGGTCAGACGTCCATAGCACAGATCGCGGCGCCCGCAGGAAGCGGGCCCCTGGCGCGGGCCATCACGATGCGGCGAGCGGGGCGTGAGGCGGGCGGATCGGCGAGGGCGGCGCGGTCCGGGCGGCTTGCCAGGGGAAGACCGGCCCGGGAAAACTGGTCGGAGTGAGAGGATTCGAACCTCCGGCCCCCGCCTCCCGAAGACGGTGCTCTACCAGGCTGAGCTACACTCCGATGTCCGTGGCCGCCCGCTCGGGCGAAGCGCGGACGGATCTTGTGCCAGACGGCGCCACACTACAGGTCCGGCGCGCGGCTGTACACGCCCCGGCCGACCCTTTGCGTCCCTGCGGCGGGGGCGGTCGGGCGGCTGATATAGCCGCAAGCAAGGGGGCCGCGCAAGCGCCGCCCGGAGCCCCTGCCCGCGCGGGGAACCTGTTGCCAGCCGGTGGCGAACCGACTATGGTCGCGCGCCTTGTTGGGCAGAGGCACGCATGGGGCGTGGCCAAGCGGTAAGGCAGCGGGTTTTGGTCCCGCGATCCCAGGTTCGAATCCTGGCGCCCCAGCCAATCGCCTCGCCCGCATCCAGCCCTTTCTTGGTGGGACTGCCGGGGTGCGCTCGTCCGCGCGCGGACCGATGGGCGGGGCGCCCCAGCGCTGCCCGGCGGCGGGATTGATCACCCCTTGCATGCCGGGGCCGGGGCCGGTAAATTGTCGATCGTGTATCGAGGGGCAAGGGGCACACTCGACCTGCGTACTAGTGAGAGTGAAACCAAATCTTCAATCGCACAGCTTAGGAAGGTCGGCGCGCGGCTGGCGGGCGATTCCGTGACGCGTCAGTCACTTTGCTGCATGTGCGAATGGCATCGAAGACACATCGAGCGGGTAGAATGGCGAAATGGGGCACGGCTCGCCTTGAAAAGCCCGCATTTTTGGTGTGAAAGTTAAGAGTCTGGCGTGCACAAGAACGCGCCACTGAGAGAAAAGCGGACCTTTGCGTAAGCCGGGCAGGCGGTCACAGACGAGCCGGCCCGCAGGCAAGCAAAGGCGACTTCGGAGGAGGCGCGGCACCTGCATGCGAAAGACCGCAGGAACAGATCTGGACGCGAACGATTTGAGTCAAATCGTTCGGGCACCAGTTCCTCTCCTGCAGGCCGTTCTGGATCTCGGGTGGGCGAGGTCCGTATATGGTTCGTGAGCGCGTCGGACGGTGGCTGGACGGTTGGACCATCCGGTCAGGACGACGCCAATACGATCGGGACGCGCGGTGCCAATGGGGAGAGGACGGTTCATTACCGTGGGACGACTGGGCAATCGGATCTTGGAAGCGACTTTCAGCCGGACCGGGCTAGAGCGGTCCGCAATGGCCGGACGGCCATGTTCACCGCCTGCCGGACAGGCAACTCTCGTGATGAAGAGGGCAAAGATGACTGATCACGTGTTCCGTAGTCGGCGGGTCCTGCCGGCTGCGCTCCTTCTCGTTGCGGCAGGGTTCGCGGGCCCGGCAGCCGCTCAGCTCGACCAGAACAAGGGCGAGATCGCCGGCAAGACGGCCGACGGCGCCAAGGTCCAGACCGAGATCGACACGCTGGACGACCAGCGCGGCGACATGGAGGTGAATTATCGCCGCCAGCTCGCCCAGCTCGAGGCTCTGCAGATCTATAATGACCAGCAGCGCAAGCTGATTGCCAAGCAGGAGGAGGAAGTCATCTCCCTGCAGTCGCAGATCGAGGGCATCTCGACGCTGACGCGCGATCTCGTTCCGCTGATGCTGAGCATGACCCAATCGCTCGAGCAGTTCATCGAGCTCGATCTGCCCTTCCTGCTCGATCGGCGCCGGGAGCGGGTCGAGACGATCAAGAATCTGATCGACAATCCCGCCGCCTCGCCGGCCGACCGCTACCGGGCGATCCTCTCGGCCTATGAGGACGAGAACGATTATGGCCGGACGATCCAGGCCTATGAGGGCGAGCTCGACGCGGGCGGGGAGGAGCTCACGGTGAACTTCCTCCGTGTGGGCCGCATCGCCTTCTATTATCAGACCCAGGATCAGCAGACGACGGCGATCTTCAATCCCGACAGCCGCGCCTGGGAAGAGCTGCCGGATCGCTACAACGCGCCGGTTCGTCTCGGGATCAAGATGGCGCAGGAAATCGTTCCGCCCGACGTGCTGGTGCTGCCGGTTCACGTCGACCAAGAAGCTGCGCGCTAAGTGAGGCCGATCATGAAAACCCTGTTTCGTACGTTCGGATTGGCGGCCGTCATCGGCATTAGCGGCCTGGTCGCCGAAGTCACTCCCCTCGCGCCCGCGCCCTCGATGGCCGCGGCACAGACGGGCGAGCCCACCACGCTCAACCAGCTGCTCGACCGGGTCCGCGAGGGCCGGCGGATCGAGCGGCAGGAAAACCAGGCCCGGCTCGAGGAATTCCGCCGGGCCCGGAACGAGCAGCAGGCGCTCCTCAACAAGGTGATCGCCGACGTGGCGGCCGAGGAAGCGCTCGCCGACCAGCTCAACCTCGTGCAGGAAGAGAACCGCAAGCGGATCGCCGAGCTCGACAAGGACCTCAATGCGCGCGCCGGCGCCTTCAAGGAGCTGTTCGGACAGGTCCGTCAGGCCGCCACCGACATGCGCGGTCAGCTCGAAGCCTCCATGGTGAGCGCGGAATATCCGGGCCGGACGCAGCTGCTCGAGCGGCTCGCCAGCGTCCGTGGTCTGCCGACCACCCAGCAGCTCGAGGAATTCTGGTTCATCTACCAGCAGGAAATGACCGAGCAGGGCAAGGTCTCGCGCTTCACCGCGCCGGTCTCCCTGCCCAACGGCAAGACGCAGGACCAGGAAGTCGTCCGTGTGGGGCCGTTCACCGCGGTCTCCGACGGCAAGTACCTTGCCTACAAGAACGAGTCGCAGACAGGCTTCCAGCAGCTCGCGCTCCTGCAGCGTCAGCCCTCGTCGAGCCTCATGTCGGCCGCCGGCCGGCTGATGAAGGCCGAACCGGGCGAGATCGCCGACATTCCGGTCGACCCCTCGCGCGGTCAGCTCCTCTCGCTGCTGATCGAGTTCCCGACGCTCTTCGAGCGGATCGATCAGGGTAAAGAGATCGGCTATGTCACCATCGTGATCGGCCTGCTCGGCGCGCTGCTCGCCCTGTGGCGGATCCTCGTCCTCACCGGCATCTCGGCGGCGGTGTCCTCTCAGGCCCGCAATCCCGACAAGCCGCGCAAGGGCAATCCGCTCGGCCGTGTGCTGCTCGTCGCCAACGAGCATGCCGGTGCCGATACCGAGACGCTCGAGCTGAAGATGGACGAGGCCATCCTCAAGGAACTGCCCAAGCTCGAGTTCGGCCTGAACACGATGAAGGTCGTCACCGCCGCCGCGCCGCTCCTCGGTCTGCTCGGCACGGTGACCGGGATGATCACCGTGTTCCAGACCATCACGCTGTTCGGTACGGGCGACCCCAAGCTGATGGCGGGCGGTATCTCGCAGGCCCTGGTCACCACGGTGATCGGTCTGTGCGTGGCCATCCCCATGCTTCTGCTCGCCAGCATCGCCTCTGGCCGCTCGAAGTCGCTCAGCCAGGTGCTGGAAGAGCAGGCGGCCGGCATCGTGGCTTCGCGGTCGGCGGGCGGACGGTAATCCGTCCCCCCCACCCCTTCGGTTTCACGGGAGTGGCATCGCATGTTCTTTGATCCGGCAGGCGCCCTTTCCGAGCTTCGGGACTTCCTCGACTCGGGCGGGAACGTGCTCTACGCGATCATGATCGCCACCTTTTTCCTCTGGGCCCTGATCGTCGAGCGCTTCTTCTACATCGTCTCGACCATGCCCGGCGCCCGCCGGCGGGGTCAGGAGGAATGGGCGCGGGTGACGAACCACAAGAGCTGGGGCGCGCATCAGATCCGGGCCGGTCTGATCTCGCGCTACCGCCAGGGGCTCGAATCCAATCTCGACACCATCGCGGCCCTGGTCGCGCTGGCCCCGCTGCTCGGTCTTCTGGGCACGGTGACCGGGATGATCGAGGTGTTCGACACGCTGTCCTTCCTCGGCTCGGCCAATGCGCGGGCCATGGCGGCCGGCGTGTCCAAGGCGACGCTGCCCACCATGGCGGGCATGACGGCCGCCCTGTCGGGCCTGTTCTTCAGCGAGCTTCTGCGCCGGCGTGCCGAGCGCGAGGTTCAGACATTCGCCGACTCGCTCGAGCTCCGGTGATCGGCGGGTGGATGAAAGTGAGGGCATGAGATGAGTCGTCGGAGACGTTCCGCAGGCGGAGACGAATCGCCCATCGACCTGACACCGATGCTCGACATCGTGTTCATCATGCTGATCTTCTTCATCGTCACGGCGACGTTCGTGCGGGAGGTCGGCATCGATGTGGACGGTCCGGCGCCGGATTCGAGCGACACCGTGTCCGCCGACAAGCCGATCCTTCTCCGGGTCGACGGGCAGGACCGGATCTATGTGGGTGTTGCGCCGGACGACCGACTCATCACGGTGAGCGCGGTCCGGGCCAATGTGGAGCGGCTTCTGGGCGAGAACCCGAAATCGCCGGTCATCATCCAGTCCGACCCGCGCGCCAGCACGGGGATCGCGGTGCGGGTGCTCGACCAGGTGAAGGCGGCCAAGCCCCGGGGCGGCGTGACCTTCCTCGCCGCGCGCGGCGCCGCTTCGTGAGCGCGGCCGCGGGTGGCGGTTGGTGAAGTCAGGAAAGTGAGGACACGGGCATGAGGCGGCGGAAAACGGCAGGGGATGCGAGCGAATCGCCCATCGATCTGACACCGATGCTCGACATCGTGTTCATCATGCTGATCTTCTTCATCGTGACGGCCACCTTCATCCGGGAGCCGGGCATCAAGGTGACGCGCCCCGAGACCGAGACGCAGCAGCCCGTCAAGAACATCGCCATCCTCGTGGCGGTTGACGCGGAGAGCCGGATCTTCATCGACGGGGACGAAGTGGACCCGCGGAGCCTGCGGGCCTCGATCGACCGTCTGAGGACGGAGAATCCGAAGGGAGATGTCGTCATCCAGGCCGACGAGGCGGCCGATGTCGGCGTGACGATCCAGGTCATGGAGACCGCCAAGGCGGCGGGTGCACCCTCGGTGCACATCGCCACCCAGGACGATTGAGGCCGAGCCATGGTATTCGCCCTTCCCCGCTATCTCGTCGCCATCCCGCTGGCCGTGCTCATCACGGTGGGGCTCTTCATGGTCATGCGGTTCATGGTGGCGCAGGAGTTCAAGCTGCCGGAGGCGGATGAGCAGATCGAGATCCGCATCACCCGGATCGAGGAGCCGGACAAGATCATCGAGCCGGACTCCCCGCTCGACAAGCCGAATGTCGAAAACGCCCCGCCGCCCCCGCCCGTCGATCTCGCCAAGGCGGCGCCGCAGACCCTGCAGGGCGGCGGCATTCCGGTGCCCGACATCGGCTCGATCCAGTTCACCCCCGGCACGATCACCTCGGATTCGCCGACGCTGATCTCGATCCTGCCGGAGTACCCGCCGTCCTATTCGGGCCGGATCACCTATCCGGTGAAGGTGCTGCTCGAATATGACGTGACCGCCGAAGGCAAGACCGAGAATGTCAAGGTCGTCAGCACCGAGCCGCCCGATGCGCCGGGCGCCTTCCGGGACGCGGCCGTCCGGGCCCTCGAGCGCGCGCGCTTCAAGCCCGCGCTCGACGACAGCGGCCGGCCCAAGGCGTCCTTCGGCAATCAGCTGATCCTGACTTTCGACCCCGAGCAGGTCTAAGGCCGCACAGGAATGAGTGGAACAGGTTCATGAAGACACCCATTCGGCATATCGTCCCGGTACTGATCCTCGCCTCGGGCTTCCTCGCGGGCGCCGATGCCGTCGGCGTGCTCCTGAAGACCCACGGGATGGCGGCGGCGCAGGAAGAGGGCGGCGAGAACAACCGCAAGAAGACCCTGTCGCCACGCACCGCCGAGGACCTCCTGAAGGCCCAGACGCTGGTCCAGGAGAAGAAATATTCCGAGGCGCTCGCCATCCTGAACGGCGTCCTCGAGCGGGGCAATCTCACCCCCTACGACCGCGCCTTCACGCTGAACTTCCGCGCCGGCATCTATGCCACGATGGAAAACTACCAGGCCGCCCTGCGGGACTGGCAGGCCGCGCTCGCTATTCCCGATGGTCTCGATGCGCGCGGCAAGCGCGACGTGACCTTCGCGCTCGCCAAGCTGTACCTGATCACCGAGGACTTCCCGCGGGCGATCGATCTCCTGCAGCGCTTCATCAACGAATCCGGCGGCGAAGCGCCGCACGAGGCCTATTATCTTCTCGCCGCCGCCCATGTGCAGCTCCAGAAGTTCCAGGATGCCCGTGGTCCGGCCATCACCGCGCTCGACAAGGCCGGGGCTCAGGCGCCGGCCCGCTACTTCCAGCTCGCCGCGGCCATCCTGATCGCCCTGGAAGACTACAAGGCGGCCGTGCCGATCCTCGAACGCGGGCTGCCGCTCTTCCCGACCAACAAGGATTTCTGGCGCAACCTCCAGGTCGCCTACGCGCAGACGGGCCGCGAGAAGGAGGCGTTCCAGATCCTCGAACTCATGTACATCCAGAACTTCGAGATGACGACCTCGGAGCTCCGGGTGCTGGCCGACCAGTACCGGGCCAACAACGTGCCCTACAAGGCGGTGCAGCTGATCGAGCGCGAGATCGAGACCGGCCGTCTGCCCAAGGACTTCCGGACCTGGCGGACTCTGGCCGACGCCTATCTCCAGGCCCGCGAGTGGGAGAAGGCCCGCGTGCCCCTGCGCGAGGCGGCCAAGCTGTCCGATGACGGCAATCTCTTCTACGATCTGTGCCAGTCCTATTTCCAGGACGAGGAATATCGCAACGCCGAACAGGCCTGCACCCAGGCCATCAACAAGGGCGGCCTGCGGAATGCCGGCAATGCCTGGTACTATGTCGGCTATGCGCGCTACGAACAGGAGAACATCGACGGCGCCATCGAAGCGATGAAGCGCGCCGCCAAGTTCGACAACATGAAGGAGCGCGCCGAGAAGTTCATCGCCTTCATCGAGGGCGAGATCGAGCGCGAGAAGAAGCTGCAGGAATATCTGTCGACGCAGCCCGACAACGTCCTCGATGAGCTGCGCCGCGAGGCGGAAGGCGCGGACAAGCCCGACGTCGATCTGCGCGAGGCCGAGGGCGTGGCGCTCCCCGAAGACGGTGCGGCACCCGCCGAGCCCGGTGCGGCCCCCCCAGCGGCGGGCGCGACGGAGTAGGTCCGCCCCCGGACGAATTGAAAAGGGCCGGCGTCTCGCCGGCCCTTTTTCCGTTCGTGGCCCCCTTTCGCCGCGCGGAAGAGGGATCCATCCTCCTCCCTCCGCCACAAAGCGCCGGCCTCTCTTGTTCTCCGCCCCCCGCGAAGCGGGGGCCTCTTTCTGTTTTCCTCCCCCCGCGTTGCGGGGGGGAGGTGCCCCGAAGGGGCGGAGGGGGGCCTGCGAAATGGAAGACCGCGGTCAGACAAGCCCCGCGATCATCAGCGCGAAGGCCTGCACATAGGCATCCTCCTTGAGCTGATCGAACCGGCCCGAGGCGCCGGCATGGCCCGCCCCCATATAGGTCTTGAGGAGGGTGAGGCCCTCATCCGTCCGCGTCGCGCGCAGGCGGGCGACCCATTTGGCCGGCTCCCAGTAGGTCACGCGCGGATCGGTGAGCCCCGCCGTCGCGAGAACATGGGGATAGGCCTGCGGGCGGATATTGTCATAGGGCGAATAGCTCGCGAGCCGGTCGAAGGCCGTCCGGTCACGGATGGGATCGCCCCATTCGGTCCATTCGGGCGGGGTGAGCGGCAGGCTCTCGTCGCAGATGGTGGTAAGCACGTCCACGAAGGGCACCTCGGCGATAACGCCGAGAAAGAGGGCGGGATCCCTGTTCATGGCGGCGCCCACGAGAAGCCCGCCCGCGCTGCCGCCATGGGCGATGATGCGTCCTTCCCGCGTGAGGCCGGCCGCCACGAGCCCGCGCCCGACGGCGATGAAGTCGGCGAAGCTGTTCGCCTTCGCCGCGAGCTTTCCGTCCGTGTACCACCCATAGCCGAGATCGGTGCCGCCCCGCACATGGGCGATGGCATAGATGAAGCCGCGATCGACCAGCGACAGGCGCTGCGTGCCGAAGCCGGCCGGAATGGTGATCCCGTAGGCGCCATAGCCGTAGAGGAGCACCGGCGCGCTGCCATCGAGCGGGGTGTCCTTGTGATGGAGCAGGGTCACCGGCACCGGGGTCCCGTCATGGGAGGGGATGCGCAGGCGCCGCGTGACGTAGTCGGACGGGTTGTGCCCGCTCGGCACTTCCTGGCGCTTGCGCAGGGTGCGGGCGCGGGAGGCCATGTCGTAATCATAGGTCTCGCGCGGCGTCGTGGGCGAGGAATAGCTGAAGCGCAGCGTGCGCGCGGCGAATTCGTATCCGCCGTCCATGCCGAGCGCATAGGCCTCCTCGTCGAAGGCGATGGCGTGGCTCTCGCCGATGCCGCCCTCGGGGGTGAGCGCCGTGACGACGATCCGCGGCAGCCCCCCCTCGCGCTCGAGGCGGACGTGGAACTCCTCGAACAGGGTCTGCGACAGGATGAGCCGGCCCGGCACATGGGGCACGAGGTCGGTCCAGCTCCCGGGGCCGGGCGCTTCGAGCGGCGCGGTCACGATCTTGAAATCGACCGCCCCGTCCGCATTGGTGAGAATGAAGAGCCGGTCGCCCCGGTGCGCCACGTCATATTGCCGGCCCTCGAGCCTTGGGGCGATGAGGCGCGGGGCGGCATCGGCATCGTCCGTCGGCAGAAGATAGACCTCCGTCGTCTCCTTCGCGGCCGCCTCGATCACGAAGAAGGCCCGGCTCTCGGTCCGTCCGAGCCCGAGGAAAAAGGCGGGATCGGTTTCCTCGTAGACGATGGCGTCCTCGCTCGCGGGCGTGCCGAGCCGGTGGCGGCAGACCCAGCGCGGGCGATGGGTTTCGTCGAGCCGCACATAGAGAAAGCTGCGCCCGTCCGGCGCCCAGGCGAGCCCGCCCGCCGTATCGGGCACGAGGTCGCCGAGGTCGCGGGCCGCCGCGACATCCCGCACGCGGATCTCGAAGAATTCCGAGCCGGCGCAGTCGAGACTGTAGGCAAGGAGCCGGTGATCGTCCGAATGGAAGAAGCCGCCGAGCTGGAAATAGGCCTTCCCCTCCGCCTCGCGGTCGCCATCGAAGAGGGTTTCGGACGGCCCGCCCGCGCGCGGGAGCCGGCAGAGGAGCGGATACTGCCCGCCCTCCCGATAGCGGGTGAAATAGGCGAAGGCGCCGTCCGGCGCGGGGACGCTCTCGTCCTCCTCCTTGATCCGGCCGCGCATCTCGGCTTCGAGCCGGGCCTGCAGGGCGGCGGTCGGGGCGAGCACGGCGTCGGCATGCGCGTTCTCCGCCTCGAGATGGGCGCGGATCCCGGGATCGAGCCGGGAGGGGTCGCGCATCACGGCCTGCCAGTCGGGATCGCGCAGCCAGTAATAGGGGTCGTCCCGGGTCTCCCCGTGCAGGGTCAGGGCATGGGGCTTCTGGGCGGTGCGCGGGCCGGGGGGAAAGGCGGGCATGGCCACTCCTCGAGGGGGCTTCCGGGAAACGGCGCCGGAGGGATCGCCGACGCTTCGTTCAGACTTATAGTCACTTGCGCCGGATTTCGAGGATGGAGGAGGCGATGGGCTCTGAGCGAACGGTTCGGACGGCGGGAGCGGGGCTCGCGCTCCTCGCCATCCTCATGGCACCGGCGGGTGTGGCCGCGGCCGACATCACCGTCCCGGACGGCTTCACGATCGGCGTCTTTCACGAGGGCGTGGGCCCCGCCCGCCAGATCGCCGCGGGTCCGGACGGCACGCTCTATGTGAAACTGCGCGGCGCGGGCCTCGTCGCGCTGCGGGATGCGGATGGCGACGGGCGGGCCGAGGGCATGGAGCGCTTCGGTGACATGGCGGGCACGGGCGTCGGAGTCCATGCGGGCTGGCTCTATGCCTCGAGCGACACGGCGGTCTACCGGTGGGCGCTGCCCGAGGCCGGCGGGGCGCCGGAGGGCGCGCCGCAGACCGTGATCGAGGGCTTCCCCGATCAGCGCCAGCATGCGGCCAAGGCCTTCGCCTTCACGCCCGAGGGCCGGATCATCGTGAATGTCGGCGCCCCGTCCAATGCCTGCCAGCAGACCATGCGCACGCCGGGCTCGCCGGGCCTCCTGCCCTGTCCGCAGCTCGAGCGGCAGGCCGGGCTCTGGGCCTTTCCGGCCGATGCGGACGGTCTCCAGCAGATGGCGGGCGAGCGGATCGCCACCGGCACGCGCAATGTCCTCGCCCTCGCGACCCACCCCGCAACGGGCGTCGTCCATTTCGTGCAGCATGGCCGCGACCAGCTCGACACGCTGTGGCCGGACCATTACGACGCCGAGGACAATGCCGAGCTGCCGGCCGAGGAGATGCACCGGCTCGATCCGGGCACGGATTATGGCTGGCCCTACACCTACTGGGACGGCCGCGCGGGCGTGCGGCGCATCGCCCCGGAATATGGCGGCGATGGCGAGAAGACGGCGCCGGCGGGCAAATATCCCGATCCGCAGGTCGCCTTCCCCGCCCACTGGGCGCCGAACCAGATGGCCTTCTACGATGCCGAGGCGTTCCCCGAGCGCTATCGCGGCGGGGCCTTCGTCGCCTTTCACGGCTCGTGGAACCGGGCGCCGAAGCCGCAGGCGGGCTATCTCGTCGCCTTCGTCCCCTTCGCGGACGGCGTGCCGGCCGGCGGCTATGAGCGCTTCGCGGACGGCTTTGCGGGCGCGGCCGACATCGCCCGGCCCAATCAGGCCGACCACCGCGCCATGGGCGTGGCGGTCGGGCCCGATGGCGCCCTCTACATCTCGGATTCCCGGGAGGGCAGGATCTGGCGCGTCACCTGGACGGGCGAGGGCTGAGCCTCACGCCTCGTCCTTCGGCCGGAAGGCGAGGGCGTGGCCGTTGATGCAGTAGCGCAGCCCCGTGGGCCGGGGGCCGTCCGGGAAGACGTGCCCCAGATGCGCCTCGCAGTGCGCGCACAGCACCTCGGTCCGACTCATCCCGTGGCTCGTGTCGACGCGCTCGGCCACGGCGTCCTTCCCCGCCGGTGCCGTGAAGCTCGGCCAGCCGCTGCCGGACTCATATTTCGTTTCGGACGAGAAGAGCGGCTGCCCGCAGCACACGCAGGCATAGGCGCCGGCCGCCTTGTTGGTGAGATGGGGGCCGGTGAAGGCGCGCTCGGTCGCCCCGCAGCGCGTGATCTGATAGGCCTCGGGGCTCAGCTCCGCCTTCCATTCGGCGTCGGTCTTGCGGCTCGCGGTTCTGGGGTCGGTCTTGGACATGAGGGCTGCCTCGTCGGGTCTCGGGTTGGCTCGGGGGAGCGTGTCGCTAATATGGGCACAAGGCGGCGCGTGAACCACCCGCGCGCGGGGAGGCTCACGGCAAGTTGCACGCGGCGTGACCGGCAGCGGACGGCGGGAGGGGCAGGGATGGGATGGGGGAGACGGCTCGGGGCGCTCGCGCTCCTTTGCGGCATTGGCGGCTGCGCCACGGGCGAGGGGCTGATGAAATCCCATGGCGACCCGGAGGCGCGTTTCACGCGCTTTGCCGTCTGCCATGGCTATGGCTGCTTCGAGCGGGTGACCGTGAGCCTGCGCTCCGACGAGGTGGACGCGCTCGCGGGCCTCTTCGCCCCGTCCGCCCCCGATGCGGCGGCCGAGCGCGCGCAGATCGCCAGGGCCATCGCGCAGATGGAGCGCTTCGTGGGCCCGAAGGCCGGCACCGAGCACGACCGGGCGGGGGCCGCCCCTCTGGGCGGAGCCGATCAGCAGGATTGCATCGACGAGGCGGTCAACACGACCACCTATCTGCGCCTCTTCGCGGGCGAGGGCTGGCTCGTCCATCACACGGTCGAGCTGCCGGCCCATCGCGGGCTCGACATCGGCCAGTGGCCGCACAATACGGCGCTGATCCGCGAGGCGGGCCCCGATGGCGGGCGCTATGTCGTCGATTCCTGGTTCCACGCCAATGGCGAGCTCCCCGAGATCGTGCCGCTCGCTCTGTGGGCGGAAGGCTGGCGCCCGGCCAGGGGCGCCCCTCCCGGCGCGGGCGCCTGAGGCCGGCTCAGGCGCGCAGGGCGGGGTCGG
>JACAEB010000156.1 GCA_013389075.1 Alphaproteobacteria bacterium | reverse complement strand
GTGCCGGCCCACGCCCGCCGGCCAGCCCGGATCGGGCCGCGAGGGGTCATGGGTCATGGCGGCGCTCCCCCCTCAGAACAGCGCGCTTGCCGCGCGCGCGGCCGCGGCCTGGATCGGCAGCGCAAAGACGAGGAAGAGGGTCGTGAAGGCCGCCGATCCCGCGAGGATGAGGCGCAGCGCCGCGCCGATCTTGGGGTCGAACGCCTCCGCCGGCTCGTCGAAATACATGATCTTCACGATACGGAGATAGTAGAAGGTCCCCACCACGCTCGTCAGGACGCCGATGATGGCGAGCGGCAACAGCCCCGCCTGCAGGGCCGCGCTGAAGACGAAGAGCTTGGCGAAGAAGCCGGCGAATGGCGGGATCCCGGCGAGCGAGAACATGAAGATCGCGAGCGCGGCCGCGACGAAGGGCTGGCTGCGCGAGAGGCCCGACAGGGCCGAGACGTTCTCCACCATCCCTT
Organism: Alphaproteobacteria bacterium; assembly: GCA_013389075.1. GTDB lineage: Bacteria > Pseudomonadota > Alphaproteobacteria > JACAEB01 > JACAEB01 > JACAEB01. Next base: position 6,298 of record JACAEB010000156.1, on the reverse strand, counting down.
CCTTGAGCCGCATGGCGAGGATGCAGACGAAGGCCCCGAGATTGGTGGCGAGATAGATGGCGAGATAGAGCAGCACCGAGCGCACGCCCGCCTCGCTCGCGGCGGCAAGGCCGATCAGCGCGTAGCCCATGTGCCCGATGGTCGAATAGGCCATCAGACGCTTGATGTTGTTCTGGCCGATCGCGCCGAAGGCCCCCACCGCCATGGATCCGATCGAGATGAAGATGATGATGGGCTGCCACTGCTCGACGAGCGGGCCGAACATCTCGATCATCACGCGGATGAAGATGGCGAAGGCCGCGATCTTGGGGGCGACGGCGAAGAAGGCCGTCACCGGCGTGGGGGCGCCCTCATAGACGTCCGGCGTCCACATGTGGAAGGGCACGGCGGAGACCTTGAAGGAGAGGCCCGCCGCCATGAAGACGAGCCCGACCAGAAGCCCGATCGGCGCGCCCTCGGCCACCACCGTCGAGATCACCGCGAAGTCGGTCGACCCCGAGAAGCCGTAGACCAGCGAGGCCCCGTAGAGGAGCAGGCCCGAGGAGAGCGCGCTGAGCACGAAATATTTCAGCCCCGCCTCGCTCGCCCGCTGGCTGTCGCGATTGAAGGCGGCGAGCACGTAGAGCGAGAGGCTCTGCAGCTCGATGCCGACATAGAGCGCGATGAGGTCGTGCGCCGAGATCATCATCATCATGCCGAGGAGAGCGAAGAGGATGAGGATCGGATATTCGAAGCGCGCCATGCGCTCCGTGCGCAGATAGCGCTGCGACATGATCAGCGCGAGCGCCCCGCCCGTGAGGACGAGGAGCTTGAGGAAGCTGCCGAACCGGTCGACCACGATGCTGCCGCCGAAGGCCGCGCGCGCATCCGCGTCCGCCCCCCAGTCCGTCACCTGATAGACGAAATAGCCGACGGCCACGAGCAGCACGACCCCGAGCGAGGAGACGAAGCCCGTCGCCCTGTCGCCCCGGAACACGCCGAAGATGAGGAGCGCCATGATGCCGAGCGCGAGAAAGATCTCGGGCAGCATGACGGCGAGGTCGTAGGTGATGCTCACGTCGGGTGCCTCAGTCATGGCCGCCCTCCCCGCCCCGTTCGGCGAGATGCGTGGCGCGCCCGGCGGCCCGGGCCTGCTCGACATCGGCGGTGTAGGAGCCGACGAGGGCGGTCACCGAGGGGCCGAAAATGTCGAGTGCCGGCTTGGGATAGAGCCCGAGCCAGAAGGTGATCACGACGAGCGGCACGAGGACGGCGCGCTCCGTGTAGGTCATGTCCTTCAGCGTCTTGAGCGAATTGTGCGCGATCTCGCCGAGCGACACGCGCCGGTAGAGCCAGAGCGCGTAGCACGCCGAGAGGATCACGCCCGTCGCCGCGATCGCCGCGAGCCAGGTCGAGACCTGGAAGGCGCCCATCAGCGTCAGGAACTCGCCCACGAAGCCGCTCGTGCCCGGCAGCCCGACATTGGCGAGGGTAAAGATCATGAACACGGTCGCAAAGAGCGGCATCGTGTTGGCGATGCCGCCATAGGCGGCGATGTCGCGCGTGTGCAGGCGGTCGTAGAGGACGCCGACACACAGGAAGAGCGCGCCCGAAACGATCCCGTGGCTGAGCATCTGGAACAGGGCGCCGTCGATGCCCTGCTGCGTCGCCGTGAAGATGCCCATGGTGACGAAGCCCATATGCGCCACGGACGAATAGGCGATCAGCTTCTTGATGTCCTCCTGCACCAGCGCGACGAGCGAGGTGTAGACGATGGCGATCACCGACAGCGCGAAGACGAGCGGCGCGAACATCTCGCTCGCCACCGGGAACATGGGCAGCGAGAAGCGCAGGAATCCATAGCCGCCCATCTTGAGGAGGACGGCGGCGAGCAGCACCGAGCCGGCCGTCGGAGCCTCAACATGCGCGTCCGGAAGCCAGGTGTGGACGGGCCACATCGGCATCTTCACCGCGAAGGAGGCGAAGAAGGCGAGCCACAGCCAGGTCTGCATGCCGGGCGGGAAATCGTGGATCTCGAGAAGGGCCGGAATGTTCGTCGTGCCGGCATGGACATACATGGCCAGGAGCGCGATCAGCATCAGGAGCGAGCCGAGCAGCGTGTAGAGGAAGAACTTGAAGGCCGCGTAGATGCGCCGCTTGCCGCCCCAGATCCCGATGATGAGGAACATCGGGATCAGCCCCGCCTCGAAGAAGACGTAGAACAGCACGAGATCGAGCGACACGAAGACGCCGATCATCACCGTTTCCATCACGAGGAAGGCGACGAGATATTCCTTCACGCGCTTCTGGACCGAGTTCCAGCTCGCGAGGATGCAGACCGGGGTGAGGAAGGTCGAAAGGATCACGAAGAGGACGGATATTCCGTCCACGCCGAGGTGATAGGTGATGGCCCCGCCCATCCACTCGGCCTTTTCCTGGAACTGGAAGCCGGCATCGGAGGGATCGAACAGGGCGAGCATCAGCACCGAGAGCTGGAAGTTCGCCCCCGAGGCCCAGAGCGCGATGTAGCGCGCATTGTTGGCCGAGCTGACCCCGTTGCCGCCCGCCAGCATGACGAAGGCCGCCCCGATCAGCGGGACGAAGAGAAGGAACGACAGCACCGGCCAGGGCGCGAGAGGGCTCACCAGATCCATCTCAGCCTCCCCGGACCATGAACCAGGTGACGAGCGCGGCCACCCCGATCAGCATCGCGAAGGCGTAATGATAGAGATAGCCCGACTGGAGGCGCACCACGGCGCGCGTCACGTCGAGGACGCGCGCGGCGACACCGTCCGGACCCACCCCGTCGATGACGCGCCCGTCTCCGCCCTTCCACAGGAGCCGGCCGAGGAAGAAGGCCGGGCGGACGAAGATCACCTCGTAGAGCTCGTCGAAATACCACTTGTTGTAGAGGAAGCTGTAGAGCGGACCCTTGCGCTCCGCCATGCGGGCGGGGAGCTGCGGGTTCGCGAGGTAGTAATAGGCGGCGACGAGGAAGCCGAGCAGCGAGACGACGAGCGGCGCCCACTTCACCCAGAGCGGCACATGGTGCATGGCCTCGAGAATATAGGCCGTTCCCCGCCCCTCGCCGTGTCCCGCCGCACCGTGAGCATCCGCACCATGACTGTCCGTGGCATGCGCGTCCTCGCCGTGAGCGGCCCCGCCCTCGGCGGTCTCCGCGGGCCCGAGGCCGCCGAGCGCTACCTCGCCCTCCCTCGCCGCGGCCGATGGGGCGGGCGCGGAAGGATCGGCGGCCCCCGGCTCCTCGCCCAGCTTCTCCCCGGTCGCCACGGGCAGCGCATTGCCCCAGAAGGCGGGCGCGTCCTTGCCGATGAAGGCGCCGACGAACACGAGGCCCGCGAGCACCGCGCCGATGGCGAGGGTGAAGAGCGGCACCTGCATCACCGGCGGCGCGTCATGGGCATGCGAATAGGTGTGCTCGTCCGCCCGCGTCTTGCCGTGGAAGGTCATGAAGATGAGCCGCCAGGAATAGAAGGAGGTCAGCACGGCGGCGATCACGGCCATCCAGAAGGCGTAGCGCGCGACCCCGTCGCCGGCGGCGAAGGCGGCCTCGATGGCGGCGTCCTTGGAGAAGAAGCCGGCAAAGCCGAGCCCCGTGCCCGGAATGCCGACCCCGGTCAGCGCGAGCGTGCCGATCAGCATCATCGCCCAGGTGACGGGCAGCTTCTTCCGAAGGCCGCCCATGTTCCGCATGTCCTGCTCGTGGTGCATGCCATGGATGACCGCGCCGGCGCCCAGGAAGAGGAGCGCCTTGAAGAAGGCGTGCGTGAAGAGGTGGAACATGGCCACCGGATAGGCCGAGACGCCGGCGGCGAAGAACATGTAGCCGAGCTGCGAGCAGGTCGAATAGGCGATCACGCGCTTGATGTCGTTCTGGAAGAGCCCGACCGTCGCGGCGAAGAAGGCGGTGGTCGCGCCGACCACGGTCACCACCTCGAGCGCGCCGGGCGCGAGCTCGAAGAGGGGCGCGCAGCGGCAGACAAGGAAGACGCCGGCCGTCACCATGGTGGCGGCATGAATGAGCGCCGAGACGGGCGTGGGGCCTTCCATGGCGTCCGGAAGCCAGGTGTGCAGGAAGAGCTGCGCGGACTTGCCCATCGCGCCCATGAAGAGGAGAAGGCAGGCCACGGTGAGCGCATGCGCCTCGATGCCGAGGAAGGTGATCACGAGATCCGCCTTCTCGGGCGCCGCCGCGAAGACCGTGTCGAAATCCACCGAGTCGAACAGGATGAAGATGGCGGCGATGCCGAGGATGAATCCGAAATCGCCGACCCGGTTCACCACGAAGGCCTTGATCGCCGCCGCATTGGCCGAGGGCTTCTTGAACCAGAAGCCGATGAGCAGATAGGACGCGACCCCCACCCCTTCCCAGCCGAAGAACATCTGGACGAAATTGTCCGCCGTCACCAGCGCCAGCATGGCGAAGGTGAAGAGCGACAGATAGGCGAAGAAGCGCGGACGGTCCGGATCCTCGTGCATGTAGCCGATCGAATAGAGGTGCACGAGCGCCGACACGCCGTTCACCACCACCAGCATCACCGCCGTCAGCGTGTCGACCCGGATCGCCCAGTCGACCTCGAAGCTGCCCGAATGGATCCAGGAGAGAATGGTGTGCTTGACGGGCGCCGCATCGCCGAAGCCGATCTGCACGAAGACGATCACCGACAGGAAGGCGGCGATGCACACCGCCCCCGTGGTGATGATCTCGCAGGGACGCGGGCCCAGCGCGCGGCCGAACAGGCCGGCGATGAGAAAGCCCATGAGGGGCAGGAAAACGATGGCGTCATAGAGCAGCATCGTCAGCCGTCAGCCTTTCATCATGTTGATGTCGTCGACCGCGATGGAGCCGCGATTGCGGAAATAGACAACGAGGATGGCAAGCCCGATTGCCGCCTCGGCCGCCGCCACCGTCAGGATGAACAGCGCGAAGACCTGCCCGACGAGATCGCCGAGATGGGTCGAGAAGGCGACGAGATTGATGTTCACGGCCAGAAGGATGAGCTCGATCGACATCAGAATGACGATCACGTTCTTCCGGTTGAGGAAGATGCCGAACACCCCGATCGTGAAGAGGATCGCGGCGACGGTGAGATAATGCCCCAGCCCGATTGCCATCCCCTCAGAGCCCCTGTCCCGGCTTGACCTTGACGAGCCGAACGCCCTCCTCGCGCGTGCGCGCGACCTGCCGCGAGACGTTTTGGCGCTTCACGCCCTCGCGCTGGCGATGGGTCAGCACGATCGCCCCCACCATGGACAGAAGGAGCACGAGCCCGGAGGCCTGGAAGAGATAGACGTAGCGGGTGTAGAGGACGCGCCCGATCGCCTCGGTGTTCGAAACCTCCGTGATCGGCGCGACCGGCACCGCCCGGTTGGCCGCCGCCTCGGGCGCCACGACCCAGCTGAAGAGCACGAAGCCGAGCTCGAGAACGAGGATGAGCCCCACCATCGCGCCGACCGGCAGGTATTGCAGGACGCCCTTGCGGATCTCGGCGAGATCGACGTCGAGCATCATCACGACGAAGAGGAACAGCACCGCCACCGCGCCCACATAGACTACGAGGAGGATGAGCCCCAGAAACTCCGCCCCCATCAGAAGGAACAGCGCGGCGGCGTTGAAAAAGGCGAGGATCAGGAAAAGCACGGAGTGAACCGGCACCCGCGAGGCGATGACCAGAAAGCCGGAGGCGATCAGGATGACCGAGAAGATGTAGAAGGCGATCGCTTCGAACATCGGTTCAAGTTCCTGAGCCGGACCGCGCGGGGACGCGGTGCCGGAGAGTGCGGATGGCCGGTGCCGCGCGCGGAGCCGTCATCCCTGGTCGAACGGTGAGGCGGAAGGGGCCGGACCGGCCGGCTCGGGCCCTCGGACGGCCAGCCGGTCGGAGCGGCCGACGCACCGGATCCCCGCCCCCGCTGACTCGGTGCGCGCGAACCATAGTTCCCCGTCCCGACGCTTGTCCTGACGCCCCGCCGCGCCCGCTCCCGCCCGTTCGATCCCCGCGCTGCGACAGCGCGTCGCGCTCGAAAGTCCTCACCGGTAGGGCGCGTCCAGCTCGAGCATGCGCACGAGCACGGGCTCCCAGCGGTCGCCGTTCGAGAGCAGCCGCTCCTTGTCGTAATAGAGCTCCTCGCGCGTCTCGGTGGCGAACTCGAAGTTCGGTCCCTCGACGATCGCGTCGACAGGGCAGGCTTCCTGGCAGAAGCCGCAGTAGATGCACTTGGTCATGTCGATGTCGTAGCGCGTGGTGCGGCGCGAGCCGTCCTCGCGCGGTTCCGCCTCGATGGTGATGGCCTGCGC
>JACAEB010000155.1 GCA_013389075.1 Alphaproteobacteria bacterium | reverse complement strand
GCCCGTCCGGACGGCCTGGCTCGCGCGGGCGGAGGGCCTCGGCGGTCCGCTCGTCGCGCGCCTTGCCGACCGCACGCTCGAAGGCCGCTTCGACGGCATCGACGCGGGCGGCGCGCTTCTGCTATCTCAGCCGGGGCGCGAGGCGCCGACCCGCATCGCGGCGGGTGACGTCTTCTTCGCCGGAGGCACCTGACATGCTGCTCGCCATCGATGCGGGGAACACCAACACCGTCTTTGCCGTCTTCGAGGGCGAGACTCTGCGCGCCCAGTGGCGCGCCTCCACCAATGCGGCGCGGACGGCCGATGAATATACCGTCTGGCTGTCCCAGCTCATGGGCCTCGAAGGGCTCGGCCGGGCCGACGTGACCGAGGCGATCATCTCGACCGTCGTTCCGCAGGCTCTGTTCTCGCTGCGCCAGCTCTGCGTGAAGTTCTTCGGGACCGAGCCCGGGGTGATCGGCGATCCCAAGCTCGATCTCGGCATCAGGATCAATCTCGAACGGCCCGACGTCGTGGGTGCCGACCGCCTCGTCAATGCCGTCGCCGCCCACGCGGCCTACGAGGGCGCGCTGATCGTCATCGATTTCGGCACGGCCACGACCTTCGATGTCGTCAGCCCGTCGGGCGATTATGAGGGCGGGGTGATCGCGCCGGGGATCAATCTGTCGCTCGAGGCGTTGCACCAGGCGGCGGCCAAGCTGCCGCGCATCGCCGTCGAGCGCCCGAAGAAGGTGATCGGCACCGATACCGTGCCCGCCATGCAGTCGGGGGTCTACTGGGGGTATGTCGGGCTCATCGAAGGGCTCGTCGCCCGCATCAAGGCCGAATACGGGGCACCCATGACCGTCATCTCCACGGGCGGGCTCGCGGCGCTCTTCCGGCACTCGACCGACGTCATCGAGCATGTCGACCCCGATCTCACCATGCGCGGCCTTCTGACCATCCATCGCCGGGCCGCCCGGACCGTGCAGAGTTGAGCGTTTTGGCGTCACCTTCTCATCCGGATACGGAACTTCTCTTCGTGCCGCTCGGCGGCTGCGGCGAAATCGGCATGAATCTGAGCCTCATCGGCTTCGGACCGCGCGAGCGTCCGCAATGGATCATCGTCGATATCGGCGTAACCTTCGGCGACCTCACGACGCCGGGCGTCGAGCTGATCCTGCCCGACATCACCTTCATCGAGGAGCGGCGCAAGGACCTCCTCGGCATCGTCCTCACCCATGCGCATGAGGACCATATCGGCGCGCTGCCCGCCCTCTGGCCGCGCCTCAAATGCCCGGTCTACGCCACGCGCTTCACGGCGGCCCTCGTCCGCGACAAGCTCTCGCAGGCCGGGCTCGAGCGCGCCGTGCCCATGACCATCGTCGAGCTCGGCGCGCGCTTCGGCATCGGGCCCTTCGACATCGAATATGTGACGCTGACCCATTCGATCCCCGAGCCCAACGCGCTCGCCATACGGACCCCGCTCGGCACGCTCTTCCATACGGGCGACTGGAAGATCGATTCCGACCCGCTCATCGGTCAGCGGACGGACGAAAAGCGGCTGCTCGAGATCGGGCGCGAGGGCGTGCTCGCCATGCTGTGCGACTCGACCAACGTCTTCACCGAGGGCGAGTCGGGCTCGGAATCCTCCGTCCGCGAAAGCCTCGTCGAGCTCATCGCCTCGCTCAAGGGCAAGGTCGCCGTGACGACCTTCGCCTCGAACGTCGCGCGCCTCACCTCCGTGATCGCGGCGGCGGAATCCGCCGGCCGTCACGTCGCGCTGATCGGGCGGTCCATGCACCGCATCACGGGGGCGGCGCGGGAGTCGGGCTATCTCTCCGACACGGCGAAGCTCATCTCCGAGGAAGAGGCCGGCTATCTTCCCGATGACGCCGTGCTCTACCTCTGCACGGGCAGCCAGGGCGAGCCGCGCGCGGCCCTCTCGCGCATCGCCGCGGGCACCCATCCGCACGTCTCGCTGGGCCAGGGCGATACGGTCATCTTCTCCTCCCGCATCATCCCGGGCAACGAGACCGAGATCTTCGGGCTGCAGAACCAGCTCGCGGCCCGCGGTGTCCGTGTGCTGACGGAGAAGGATCATTTCGTCCACGTCTCGGGCCATCCCTGCCGGGGCGAGCTTGCCCGCATGTATCAGTGGATCCGCCCCGAGATCGCCGTTCCGGTTCATGGCGAGCTCCGGCACCTGCAGGAACACGCGGCCCTCGCGCGCGAGCTTCAGGTGCCCCAGGCGCGCGTCGCGCCCAACGGGGCCATGCTCCGCCTCGCGCCGGGACCTGCCGAGATCGTCGATCACGTCCATGCGGGGCGGCTCTATCTCGATGGCGAGGTGCTCGCCGACAGCGGCGACCCGGCCTTTGCCGCGCGGCGAAGGCTCGCGGGCGCGGGCGCCATCATCGTCGCGCTCGCCTTCGACCGGCGCGGCCGGCTCTCGGCCGATCCGGAGATCCGCCTCCTCGGCGCGCCCGAGGGACTGGCCGAACCGGATGCGGACCTGATCGAGCGCCTCTCGGACGCGATCGAACGCTCGGTCAACCGTCTGTCTCCGGACGACCGGCTCGACGACGACAGCGTAGACCTCGCCGTGCGCAAGGCGGTCCGCGCCCATCTCAAGCGCCACTGGTCGAAGCGCCCGCATATCGAGGTGATCCTGCTCGAGGCGGGGTGATCCGTCGGCGGACCCTCACCCGGACTCCGCCGGCGGCGGATTTCGGCTTCCCGCGAAGGTGGACACGGACGAAATGGAGCGGGCGTGCCCCCTCCCGGTTCGGCACGCCCGCCCTCTCCCCACCCGCTCGCGCGGACTTTATTCCGTGATCGGCCCCCGGAGCGAAACCCAGCGCCAGGGCTCCCGGCGGGGCAGTTCGCGATGCTGAAGCTGAAGATCCTGCGCGTCGGCGACGCCGTCGCCGTTGAGATCCTCGCCCAGCGGGTCGCCGGCCGGGCCGAAGGCGTCGGCGCAGACTTCCGGTCCCACGCCGTAGATGCTCGAGATCATCTCGAGGCCGGCGCGTTCGATGACCGAGCGCACAGCGAGCTGGATGGGTTCGAGCGCCCGCTCGCCGACGCCGATGTCGATGATGTTGCCGTTGAAGAAGTCGAACACGCCGGCGCGCAGCTCGCGGCCGAGGATCTGCTTCTGATAGGAGACGACGTCCACCACTTCGAGCGTCTGCGTGTCGACCAGCCGCAGGTCGAGCGCGACGTCCAGCACATAGAGCTTCACGCCCGCATTGCCCTTCATGTCGGTCGGGTCGAGGTCGCCGATGAAGACATCGCCGCCGAACGAGCGGATGTTGAAGTTGAGCTCGGTGATGCCGCCCACGAGATAGTAGTCGCTGCCCGGGATCGAGCCGGCGGTGATCCGGCGGAAGGCATGGCTCGCAGTATCGTCCGCAATCAGACGGTTGTTGGCGTATTTCAGCTCGAGCTCGGACACGGAGATGTCGAAGCGTTCCACCTGGCGCACGCCGGCCTTGGCGAGCGCGGAGATGGCCATGAGCGAGGCGCCCTGGGTGACCTTGCGGCCGCCTTCATATTCCTCCTTGCCCGTATAGTCCGCGATGCGGCCGACCGCGATGCGCGGCGAGACCATGCCGAGCGAGGCGATGTAGCGGCCCATGCAGCGCAGGGGTTCGGAATAGGGCGTCTCGTTCGAGATCACCGGGGCATTGCCGATCGGCTGGGTGTACCGGCCGTCGCTGAGCGCGACGGGCGAGATGCACCCCGACAGAAGGCCCGCTAGCGCAAGCGATCCGGCGGCGGAAGTCCAGGTCCGGCCGGATCTCCGGCGCGTGCTGGCTTCAGTCGAGGTTGAGTGAGCCATTGAGGACAACGTTAGCCTCCTGGTCCCCGTTGTTGACCTGGTTGGAGTTGATGACAACGGTGTTGTAGCTGCCGTCGGTGATGACGGTCAGATTGTTGCCGATCGCGGTGGCCGAGCCTGCGCCCACGCCGCTCGCGGGATAGTCGGTGACGAGCGAGGAGTGCGCGTAGCTCGACGAGGACATGATCCGCCCATTGACGATCAGGCGGTTGCCGTTCTCGTCGCGCGTGCCGCCTTCGATGGGCTGTTCGGTTTCGCCGGGCCGGAACCCGAAGGGCGTGTTGAACTCGCCGCCGCTGTTCGCTTCCTGGGCCCAGGCGAAGGCGACAGCGACGAAGGCGAGGCCGGCGCCGAGGGCGGCGCTGCCGACGAAAACCTTGAGGCAGGTCTCCGATTTCCGCTTCATTCTACGCATCACTCTGACCGCCCGGCTCCAACACGAGGATTTCGGGAGGGAGGGTTGCAACCGATATGCCAGCCCCGCTGTTCCGCTCTCCGCCGCTTTTGCGGTCCGCATTGGTGCATCGGGCCATCGGGAAGGCGGCGGCTGTGCCAATCGGGCACGGGACGGCCGGCGGCTGGACAAGGCGGTCCGAATGAGGGAGTTGATGAACGCCGCCGGGAGGAGGGGGGCCCGCCATGACACCGACGCTGGAAGTCTTCTTCGACTGTTCGAGTCCGTGGACCTATCTCGCCTTCTCGCGTCTGCCGGCACTGGCGGCGCGCACGGGCGCGCGTATAGACTGGCGTCCGATACTCGTCGGGGGCGTGTTCAATGCCGTCAATCAGGGCGTCTACGAAGCCCGCGCCAATCCCAACCCCGTCAAGGCGCGCTATGCGGCCAAGGACCTACAGGACTGGGCCCGCTATTGCGGGATCCGCATTGGCCTGCCGCCCGTCTTTCCGGTGCGGGCGGTCGAGGCGATGCGCGGGGCGATCCATGCGCTCGACGAGGGCCGGCTCGAGCCTTATGCGGCCGCCGTGTTCGCGGCCTATTGGGGCGCGCTGCGGGACATCTCCCGGCCGGAGGTGCTGCGCGATGTCTGCGCCGAGGCGGGCCTCGAGCCCGAGGCCTTCTTCGCGGCGATCGCCCGGCCCGACGTCAAGGACCGGCTGCGCGCCAATACGGAGGAGCTGATCGCGCGCGGGGGCTTCGGCTCGCCGACCCTCTTCGTGGGCGGGACCGACATGTATTTCGGCAATGACCGTCTGCCGCTCGTGGAGGCCGCGCTGGCCCGGGCCGTGGCGGCAAGCGAGGCGGAGGCACGGTGAAGCGGGGTCTGACGGATCTGGCGGGTCCCTCGGCAGGGGGCGGGGAGGGTTCGCCCTACCGTCTGCGGCCCGAACCCGTCTTCAACGTGCCCGGGCTCGTGGTGGTGCTCATCGCCCTCATGTGGGGAATCTTCCTCGTCGAGCAGGTCCTGCCGATCGAGGCGCGGGTGTGGATGCTGCTGCATTTCTCCTTCATCCCGGCGGCGCTCTCCCTCTTCGGCCAGCTCGATCCTGCCTCGCAGGTCGCGGTGCTCGCCTCGCTCGTCACCCACACCTTCCTGCATGCGGGATTTCTCCATGTGGGGTTCAACAGCCTGTGGCTGCTGGCCTTCGGCTCGTACATGGTCCGCCGCCAGCGCGCGCATGAGTTCCTCGCGCTCTATTTCCTTTCGGGCATCGGGGGAGCCCTCGCCTTCTATGCGACCGAGCCCGGCTCGGAGGTTCCGGTGGTCGGTGCCTCCGGCGCGATATCCGGTCTGATGGGCGCCGCGGCGCGGCTCTTCTTCCTGCCCGGCGTGCGCATCTTCGGGTCGGATGCCGTGGCGCCCCAGCTTCTCTCCGTGACCGACCGGCGGGTCGTGGCCTTCACCCTGGTCTGGACGGGCATCAACGTGCTGTTCGGGCTGGCTGGCGGCTTCGGGCTCGCGGGCGAGGGTGTTTCCATCGCCTGGGCCGCGCATCTGGGCGGCTATTTCACGGGGCTCTTCGCCGTGCCCTTCTTCCTGCGGCGGCGACTCGTGGTCTGAAGACCCCTATACTGGGCACGGCAGGCCCATGCGAATCGAGGGAGAGCCCCATGGCCGACGAGCGCCCGACGACGCCCGATCCCGCCCCGCCGCCCGAGCGCGACGTGTGGCCGGAGGTCTTTCCGCGCATCCTCTTCGTGATCGCCTTCGGCGTGGTGCTCCATTTCGCGCTCTGGATCGTCTTCGCCGTGGCGCTGTTCCAGGTGATCGTCTTCCTCGTCAACAAGGACCACAATCCCGATCTCGTCCGCTTCGGACGCAATCTGGCGCGCTACCTCTGGGAGGTGCTCGCCTATGTGATGTGGGTGCGGGAGGAGAAGCCGTTCCCCTTCGGTCCCTTCCCGCGCGCGGCGGACCGGGACATCGGGGAGGACGGCGCCGGGATCTGACGCCCCGGCCTCAAGGGCTCAGAAGAGACCTTCCTCGGCCACGCGCTCCCCATTGACGATGAGGGCCTTGATCGCGGCGGTCCCCTCCGCGTCGACCGCGACGAGCACGCGCAGGGCGCCGATGCCGGCATTGCGCAGTGCCTCGAGCGCGCCGCCCTCGCCCTCGGGCACGAAATAGCTCTCGATGCCGTACACCATCTGGAAGCGCATCGCCTCGCGCTCGGACAGGACGGCGCCGGTGGCGTCGACCTCGAGCGCGGTCTGACGGATCCCGTCGACGACGCCCTTGAGCGTCACCCGGTCCGGCGCGGGCGGGGGCAGGGTCTCCGAGAGGCCGAGAACCGCCCCGGCGCTCCCCTCCGCCGTCCGCTCGACCGTGACGTAGAGCGTGTCGCCACTGTTCACGCCCTCCGGATCGGTAAGGAGATGCGCCGGCACCAGCGACAGGGTGTAATTGAGGATCACATAGTCGCCGCGGAAGATGTCGCGCGGGTCGACGGGCGCCGTGTCGAGGATCAGCTCCGTCCCGGTACGGAGCGTGTGCATCTTGCCGGCAATCATCGCGCCAAGGACCCCCGCCTGGGCGAGGAAGACGATCAGGATGCGGAGCCAGACCGGAATGGCGGAGAGCAGACGCGTGATCATGCCTTGCCCTCCGTGCCGCCCTGCGGATGGATGCGGCGCCTGACCCGCTCGAGCCCGAAGCCGAGCGCGATGAGGAGGAGCCCGCCCACGAGGAAGAAGAGCGCGCTGTCGAGCAGCGTCTCGAAGGTCTCGAAATAGATGTAGAGGGCCTCGGCGCCGAAGCCGACGAAGCCCCAGTTCACGAGGAAGCGGTCATCGGTCCGCGCCCCGACGGTCACCATCCACACATAGAAGGCGATGACGCCGGCGGCCGTGAGCCATTGGAGCCCCGCGCCCCTGTCGTCGCCCGGCACCAGCAGCGGCAGGCCGATGGCGAGCGCCACGACGCCCACGGCGCCGACAAGTTCGAGCAGCGACACCCGCCCGAGAAGCAAGCCCGCCCCCGTCAGGGCGAGGGCGAGCGCGCCGAGTCCGCCCAGCAGCGGCAGGCCGAGTCCGGCCGTCCCCGGTCCTTCGGGGAACTGGAGGAGGAAGAGGGTCAGGGCAAGGAGGAACACGCTGTAATGGGTCACGAGCCGCGCGAAGGGATAGCCGAAGCGCTCGAGCACCTGCCCCTTGGCCCAGCCGGTCAGCAGCAGCAGGCAGAGCGCCGCCATGAAGCCGAGCCAGGACAGGCCGAACAGCGCGCGCAGCGCCTCGGCGTTCAGCACGAGGAAGAACACCAGGGACAGCATGACGAGGTGCAGCCCCGTGCTCCAGGCGAAGGCCTGAACCACGAGCGCGGCGGCGACGATGAAGAGGAGGTGGGGCAGATGGACGGCCGCGTCATAGTCGACGACCTCCATCCAGCTCCACACGCCGGCGATGACAAGGCTCGCCGCGAGCGCGGGCCGCGAGGGCACCAGCACCGCCGCCCCGAGCGCGCCGAGCGCCCAGAGCCGCACCGCGTCGGGGTCGTGCGCGCGGATGTGGTAGATCTGCGCGATCAGCATGATGTTGACGCCGAAAAGGGCGACCCCCAGCAGCACGAAGGCCTGGCCGAGCGCGCCCCGGCCCCGGGCGATCAGCCGCGCGCCGATGGCGTAGGCAAGACCCATCGCGCCAAAGAGGATGAGGAGCTTGGGCAGCTTGTCCATGGCCGACCAGTTGGCGGCCACGAAGGACATGGCGAAGAAGCCGATCAGGATGACGCCGAGGGTCAGAAGCACCGCCGGCAGCGACTGCATCAGCCGGACTTCCCCCGCGCTCGCCAGGATCGCCTCGCGGTGCCGGGCCTCGACGAGGCCCGCCGCGATCCAGCGGTCGAGATCCCGCTTGAGCTGGGTCAGATAGAGCGGATTGCGCATGTCGTCCCCCGTCGCGGCCCCGCAGCGGGCGGAGTGTAGGCGAGCCGCCGCGATGCCGCCAGCGTCACGTGACGGGCCGGCAAGGTTGCGTTGCAACATCCGGTCATGTTGCGCCGCAAGGTTGCATGACAGAATGTCGCAGGGCACTCTTTGCTGAGTCGGCCGGTGCCGGAGGGGGGAAGCCCGGCCGCCGGGTGAATAGGAGCGCAAAATGAAGGTGCATACGATCCTGAAGCAGAAGGGCCGCGGCGTCGTCACGGTCCAGGGCGGCCATACGATGGAGGACGCGTCGAAGCTCCTCGCCAAGCACCGCATCGGCGCCGTCGTCGTCACCGATACGGCGGGCCGCGTCGTCGGCGTGCTGTCCGAGCGGGACGTGGTCCGGGCGCTCGCCGAACATGGCGGCCCCGCCCTCGCGCGCCCCGTGCGGGAGTTCATGACCCAGGAGGTCGTGACCTGCGGCGGCGACGAGACCGTCGACCAGCTCATGGAGCTGATGACGGAGCGGCGCATCCGCCACCTGCCGGTGCTGGACGGCGGCGAGCTCGTCGGCATCGTCTCCATCGGCGACGTGGTGAAGATGAAGATCGCCGCGACGGAGTTCGAGGCCGAAGCGCTGAAGCAGTACATAGCCGCCGGCTGACCCGTCTTCGCTTTCTCCCCTGGGAGAGGCCCGGAATCCGCCTTCGGATTTTCGGGTGAGGGTCCGGCGCGCGCCGCCGAACCCGACACCTCACCCCGCTTCGAGGAAGCGCACCGCCGCATCCTGTTCCATCAGATAGAGCAGCACACGCAGCGCCTGCCCGCGGGGTTTCGTCAGGGCGGGATCGGTCGCGAGGATGAGCGCCGCGTCGTCATGGGCGGCGTCCAGCAGGGCCGAATGGGCCTCGGGGTCGGCCAGGCGGAAGTCGGGAAAGCCGCTCTGCCGCGTGCCGAGGAGATCGCCCGCCCCGCGCAGGCGCAGATCCTCCTCGGCGATCCGGAAGCCGTCCTCGGTCTCGCGCAATATGGCGAGGCGGGCGCGGGCGGGGTCGGACAAAGGCTGCCCGTAGAGCAGGATGCAGCTCGAGGCCGCCGCGCCACGCCCCACGCGTCCGCGCAGCTGGTGGAGCTGGGCGAGACCGAAGCGCTCGGCATGCTCGATGATGATGACGTTGGCGGCCGGCACGTCGACGCCGACCTCGATCACCGTCGTGGCGACCAGCACCTTCACCTCGCCCCCCTTGAAGGCCGCCATGACGGCGTCCTTCTCGGAGGGCCGCAACCGTCCGTGCACGAGCCCCACGGGGAAGGGGAGGAGCCCGGCGAGGCTCGCATGCCGGTCCTCCGCGGCGGCGGCCGCCACGCTTTCGCTTTCCTCGACGAGCGGGCAGACCCAGTAGACCTGTCCGCCGCCCGCGACGGCGCGTTTCACCGCCTCGATCACCTCCTCGATCCGGTCGAGCGGGATCGCCCGCGTGGCAATCGGCTTGCGGCCCCTGGGCTTCTCGTCGATGCGCGAGACCTGCATCCCTCCGTACACGGTCAGCGTCAGGGTGCGCGGAATGGGTGTCGCGGTCATGAGAAGGAGATCCACCGCCGCGCCCTTGGCACCGAGCGCAAGGCGCTGGCCGACGCCGAAGCGGTGCTGTTCGTCGATGACGGCAAGACCGAGATCCTGGAAGGTGACGTCCTCCTGGAAGAGGGCATGCGTCCCGACGAGGATGTGGATCTCCCCCGCCGCGAGCCGCTCGAGCACACGGGCGCGTTCGGCCCCCATTTAGCGGCCGGTGAGGATGACCGTGTCGAGGCCCAGCGCCTCGGCGGTCGCCGCGAAGGTCGCGTGATGCTGGCGGGCGAGAATTTCCGTGGGCGCCATGAGGGCGGCCTGCGCGCCCGCCTCGATCACCTGCAGCATGGCGAGAAAGGCGACCACAGTCTTGCCCGAGCCGACGTCCCCCTGCAGGAGGCGGATCATGCGTGTCTCGTCGGCGAGATCGCGGCCGATCTCCTCCACCGCCCGGCGCTGGGCGCCCGTGAGCTCGAAGGGCAGCGCGTCGATCGCGCGCGCGACGAGCCGTCCGTGTCCGGAGAACCGGCGGCCCCGGCGCGCCTTCATCCGGTCGCGCATCAGTGCGAGCGCAAGCTGGTTGGCGAGAAGCTCGTCATAGGCGAGACGGGCCCGCGCCGGCGCCGCCGGGTCGAGATCGCCCGCGCCCTCCGGGTGATGGGCGGCCCGGATCGCCCGGGCCCAGTCCGGCCAGCCCCTCTGCGCGAGCCAGGCGCGGTCCTGCCATTCCGGAAGGGACGGGAGCGTGCTCAGCGCCGCCGCCGCCGCCTTCGTGAGACCCCTCAGCGTGAGGCCCGCCGTGAGCGGATAGACGGGCTCGATCGCCGGCATCTCCATGGCCGCCTCGGGGGCGAGCACATGGTCCGGATGCGGCATCTGCGGCATGCCGTTATAGAGTTCGATCCGCCCGCTGACGAGACGATCGCTGTCGCGGGGGAACAGCTTTTCCACCGCCTCCATCGGCATGTGAAAATAGATCACCTGGAGCGTTCCGGTCGGGTCGGCCAGGATGACGCGGGCGGGGCTCATGCGTCCGCGCGGCGGCTCGACGGCGAGGACGCGGCCCTGAACCGTCGCGATCATGCCGTCCTCGAGCTCGGCGATGGGGGGCCGCGCGCGCCGGTCGATGAGCCCCGTGGGCAGATGGAACAGAAGGTCGAGCACGCGGGCCCCAGAGGGCCGGCGGACGAGCTTCGCATAGAGCTTGGCAAGGCGCGGGCCGATGCCGGGCAGGCCCGATATCGGGCGGAAGAGCGGGTTGAGAAGCGAGGGGCGCATGGGGCCCTCCTCAGCCTCCGCCGGAGGGCAGGGCGTCGAGCCAGGCCCCGAAGACCCGCTCGGCGGCGGCGGCCGTCCCCGGGCCTGGGGGGGCGGGCGCCGCCCGCAGCTCCCCGGGGCTGAGGCCGGCCTGCGCGAGCTCGGCCGCGTGCCCCACGAGCCAGTCCTCGATGTCACCGGGCAGGACCTCGACATGGAACTGCAGTCCGAACACGGACGGTCCGAGGGCGAAGGCCTGATTGGCGTAGAGCGCGCTCGAGGCGAGGCGCTCGGCGCCGGCCGGCAGGTCGAACGTGTCGCCGTGCCAGTGGAGGACCTGTCCCCCGGCCGGCCGGAGATGGGCGAGGGGGGAGGCCTGCCCCGCCCCCGTCAGCGTGAGGGGCCCCCATCCGATCTCCTTCCGCGGGCCCGGATGGACGCGCGCGCCGAGCGCCCGCGCCATGAGCTGGGCGCCGAGACAGATGCCGATGATGGGCCGGCCGGATGCGAGGCGGGCCTCGATGAGCCGCAGCTCCGGCACGAGGAAGGGATAGGCGGCCTCCTCATAGGCGCCGATGGGACCGCCCAGCACGATGAGGAGATCGGGCGCGAGCGGATCGATCGCCGACAGATCCGCACGCGGAGCATCGACGTGCCCGAGCCTCACATCGCGCGCCGCGAGCACCTGCCCCAGCACGCCCGCATGCTCGAAGGCGACATGGCGGAGGGCGAGGGCGGACGCGAGAGTCATGAGGCGCCTTCCGGCTGGCGGCGGGGTCAGGAGGCGACGGCGATCGCCGCCGTCATGGAGAGGATGTGATTGCGGACGAGCGAGAAATGCCCCTCGCCGACCGGGAAGCGGGCATCGGCATGGCGGATATGGGCGGCGTAGTAATGGCCGATCGAGACGGGCACGGTGGTGTCGGCGGTCCCGTGCCAGATGAGGAAGCGCGTCTTGATGTCGGCGAGCGAGAAGCCCCAGGGCGCGCCGTAGATGGCGCCATCGCTCAGCATGCCGTCGGCCGAATAGCGCATGCCCTCGCGCCAGCTCGCGAGAATGAGCCCGGCGAAATCGGGCGACAGCGCCGCCCACTCCTTCGAGCCGCGCGGATTGCGGGCGCGCAGGCGCGTTTGCAGCATGTCCACGGGGCCCCTCAGGACGAGGGGTCGCCAGACGCTCAGCAGCGCGCGCGAGGTGGTGGGCCAGTTGGACCCTGCGAGCTGGAGAAGGCGGATGTGGAAGGTGTCCATGCCCGGCGCGTCGGGCGGACCGAGCCCGCAGATCACCGCCGCCGCCGCGACGCGCGCGCCGAGCGCATAGGCGCAGGCGGCGGCATAGGGCGCCCCGCCCGATACGCCGATCACGGAAAATCGCGCGAGCCCCAGCGCATCGGCGAGC
The DNA here is from genome assembly GCA_013389075.1 of Alphaproteobacteria bacterium. Taxonomy (GTDB): domain Bacteria; phylum Pseudomonadota; class Alphaproteobacteria; order JACAEB01; family JACAEB01; genus JACAEB01. The sequence goes on along the minus strand of JACAEB010000155.1, from coordinate 25,530 downwards.
GAGGCGACATCCTTCGGCCAGTCGAGGAGGCCCCGGCCCGCGCAGGGCTCGGACCGGCCATAGCCGGGACGGTCGACCGCGATGAGGCGTAGCCCCGCGACGTCGAGAATGGCGGGCTCGAGGCGCGAGCCGGGAAAGCCGTGGAAGTAGAAGCACGGCTTGCCTTGGGGGTCGCCAAGTTCTAGATACGCGAGCCTGCGTCCGCAGGGGAGCGCATGCAGCCGCGTGAGGCGGTCGAGATTGGCGCCGCGCTCGAATTCGCGGACCGAGGGCACCACATCCGTCATGAGACCCCTCCCGCCGGGCCGGGGTATCGCATCGGATTCCGCGCCCGGAGGCGGGGAGCGGCGACAGGGAAGGCAGGACGATGAGCCAGGCTGATCATGATCTCGACATCAGGCGGAAGCGCGCCCTGTTCCGGGCCGGCCATCGCGGCATGAAGGAACTCGACCTCATTCTCGGTCGCTTTGCCGAACACAATGCGGGCGCGTTCGACTCCTCTGAGCTCGCCGCCTTCGAGGAGCTGCTCGAGCACCAGGACCAAGATATCTACGATTGGCTCGCGGGCCGCAAGCCGCAGCCGCCCGGCACGGACACGGTGCTCTGCGACCGCCTCGCCGCCTTCTGCGCGCGTGGCGCGCATCGGCCCGCCTGAGCCCTTTTCCGGACGACGCATCATGACGACCCAGGTGAATTGGCGGGAGGCGGGCCGGGGCGCTCTGCCGGGGCGGCGTGTGCTGTCCGAACTGCCCGAGGGTCTCGACGGGTACGTGCTTTCCGAGCTCGTGCGCGGATCGGGCGGGCTCTGGCTCCATGTGGCGCGGGAGGATCATCGGGCGAGCGCCCTCGCCGAGACGGTGCGCTTCTTCGCCCCCGACCTCGCCGTGGTCGCCTTTCCGGCCTGGGACTGTCTGCCCTATGACCGCGTGTCGCCGCGCCCGGAGATCGTGGCCGAGCGGATGGCCGCGCTCGCCCGCCTCGCACTGCGCAAGGAGGGGGAGGGACCCCTCCTCGTCATCGCCACGGTCAACGGGCTCGTCCAGCGCGTGCCCGAGCGGACGCTCGTGAGCCGCTCGGCGCTCGCCGCGCATGTCGGCAACCGCATCGCGCTCGAGGAGATCACCCGCTATCTCGCCGAGAACGGCTTCTCGCGCAGCGGGATCGTCACCGAGCCGGGCGATTTCGCCGTGCGGGGCGGGGTGGTCGACCTCTTCCCTCCGGGCGCGGAGAGCCCCGTCCGGCTCGACTTCTTCGGCGACACGCTCGAGGCCATCCGCAGCTTCGACCCCGAGACGCAGCGTTCGACGCGCACGCTCGACGCGCTCTCGCTTTCGGCGGTGAGCGAGGTCCGGCTGGACGAGGCGGCCGTGCAGCGCTTCCGCCGGGGCTATGTGGCCGCGTTCGGCGCGGTCACGGACGATGATCCGCTCTACGAGGCCGTGAGCGCGGGCCGGAAACATCCGGGCATGGAGCATTGGCTGCCGCTGTTCCACGAGCGGCTCGAGACGCTGTTCGACTATGTCGGCGCGGCGCCCTTGAGTTTCGACGCGCTGAGCGCGGACGCGCACGAGGCGCGGCTCGAGGCGATCGCCGATTTCCACAAGGCCCGCATCGAGGCGGGGGAACGCGAGGGCCGGGCGGGCGGTGTCACCCTCGGCGCAAGCCGCTACAAGCCGCTTGCGCCCGAGGCGCTCTACCTCACGGCCGGGGACTGGACCGAGGCACTGGCCGAGCGGGCGATCTTCCAGTTCGAGCCCTTCGACGTGCCCGACGCGCCGCATGTGGTGAAGGCGGGCGGGCGGCGGGCCCGCAGCTTTGCGCCCGAGCGCGCCCAGCCGGGCGTCAATGTCTTCGATGCGCTCGCCGGCCACCTTCAGGACCTCGAGCGGGCCGGGCGGCGGGTCCTCATCGCCTCGAGCAGCGATGGCGCCCGCGAGCGCATGGCGAGCGTGCTCGGCGACCATGGTGTGCAGGTGGACGCCCATGTCTCGACCGGTGCGGAGCTGTTCGCGCTCGCGCCCGGCCAGCTCGGCCTTGCGACGCTGATGCTCGAGGCGGGCTTCGAGGCGCCCGACCAGGGCGGGTTCGCGATCCTGAGCGAGCAGGACATCCTCGGCGACCGGATGATCCGTACCCGGGCGCGACGGAGGCGGGCGGACAATTTTCTCACCGAGGCGGCGACGCTGGAGAGCGGGGATCTCGTCGTCCATGTCGATCACGGCATCGGCCGCTATGAGGGGCTCAAGACGCTCGACGTGCAGGGCGCGCCGCATGACTGCCTCCTCATCCTCTACCAGGGCGGCGACAAGCTCTATGTCCCGGTCGAGAACATCGAGCTTCTGTCCCGCTTCGGTGCGGATGACGGCGTCACCCAGCTCGACCGGCTCGGCGGCGGCAACTGGCAGGCGCGCAAGGCGAGGCTGAAGGAGAAGCTGCGCGACATCGCCGAGGGGCTGATCAAGATCGCCGCCGAACGGGCCATGCGGGCCGCGCCCGCCTTCGATGTCGATGGTCTCTACGAGGAGTTCTCGGCACGCTTTCCCTACGAGGAGACCGAGGACCAGGACCGCGCGATCGCCGACGTCATCGAGGATCTGTCCGCGGGCCGGCCCATGGACCGGCTGGTGTGCGGGGATGTCGGCTTCGGCAAGACCGAGGTCGCCCTGCGCGCGGCCTTTCTCGCCGCCATGAACGGGGTGCAGGTGGCGGTCGTCGTGCCGACGACGCTCCTCGCCCGCCAGCATTTCAAGACCTTCTCGGACAGGTTCTCCGGCCTTCCGCTCCGTGTACGGATGCTCTCTCGCCTCGTCTCGTCCAAGGAGGCGAGCGAGATCCGCGCGGGGCTCGCAGACGGCACGGTCAACATCGTCATCGGCACCCATGCGCTTCTGAGCAAGACGATCAAGTTCCGCGACCTCGGCCTCCTGATCGTGGACGAGGAGCAGCATTTCGGCGTGACGCACAAGGAGCGGCTGAAGCAGTTGCGCGCGAACGTCCATGTGCTGACGCTCACCGCGACGCCGATCCCGCGCACGCTCCAGCTCGCCATGAGCGGCATCAGGGAGCTGTCGATCATCGCCACCCCGCCCGTCGACCGGCTCGCCGTGCGGACCTTCGTGACGCCCTTCGACTCCGTGATCGTCCGCGAGGCGCTCCTGCGCGAGCATTATCGCGGGGGGCAGAGCTTCTATGTCTGTCCGCGGATCTCCGACATCAAGGAGGCGACGGACTTCCTCGAGACCCACGTCCCCGAGGTCAAGTTCGTCACCGCCCACGGACAGATGGCCCCGAGCGAGCTCGAGGACCGCATGACCGCCTTCTACGAGGGCCGCTACGACGTGCTCGTCTCGACCACCATCGTCGAGAGCGGTCTCGACATCCCGACCGCCAACACGATGATCGTCCACCGCGCCGACATGTACGGCCTCGCGCAGCTCTATCAGCTCCGCGGGCGGATCGGCCGATCGAAGACGCGTGCCTACTGCTATCTGACGGTGCCGCAGCGCAAGACGCTGACCGCGGCCGCCGGCAAGCGGCTCGACGTCCTCCAGTCGCTCGACACGCTCGGCGCCGGCTTCACGCTCGCAAGCCACGATCTCGACATCCGGGGCGCGGGCAATCTTCTGGGTGAGGAGCAGTCGGGCCATGTCCGCGAGGTGGGGGTCGAGCTCTACCAGCAGATGCTGGAGGAAGCCGTCGCCTCGCTCCGCTCGGGCGACCTCGCCGTGGAGACGGGCGGCACCTGGTCGCCGCAGATCAATCTCGGCCTCGCCGTTCTGATCCCCGAGACCTATGTCGAGGATCTCGACGTGCGGCTCGGGCTCTACCGGCGCCTCTCGGAACTCACCTCGGCCGAGGGGATCGACGGTTTCGCGGCCGAGCTGATCGACCGCTTCGGCCCGCTGCCGCCCGAGGCCGAGGCGCTGCTCGACATCGTCGGCATCAAGCAGCTCTGCCGCGAGGCCAATGTCGAGAAGGTGGATGCGGGGCCGAAGGGGGCCGTGCTGACCTTCCGCGACAATTCCTTCCCCAATCCGGCGGGTCTCATCGCCTATGTGGCCAACCCGGCGGCCGGGGTGCGTCTCCGGCCCGATCAGAAGATCGTCGTCGGACGCGACTGGGACAGCGTGGGCGACCGCGTCCAGGGCACGCGCCGCGTGCTCCAGTCGCTCGCCCGCATCGCCGCCGAGGCCCGCGCCGCGTGATATCTCCGCGAGCAGATGGCCGGGAGCGTACCCGGCCAGCGCGTCCATCCGTCAGAGAGGCGCCCGGCCGTCAGCGGAACGTCCGTACCCGGCCGCGCATGCTGTAGCCGTCGGCCAGCGGCTCGGCCGGCGAGATGACGACGCGCTTGGCGTCGAACTGGAAGCAGTTGCCCGGCTCCACCCGCGCCGTCTTGCCGTCATATTCGATGGTCAGCGCATTGCTCACCCAGCCCTGGGGCGGGTCGCGGCGCGGGTTCTCGTTGAGGCACACCTCGACATCGCGCGAACTCGTGTAGTTCACGATCTCCCGCTCCGTGCTCGACGTGAGGAGGAAGCTGTCCGGATTGTGGAACTCGTAGGCGTCCTCGATGATCGACTGGGCGGAAGCGGTGCCTGGCAGCGCCATGGCGACCGCGAGGGCCGCCGCCGAAAGGGCGCCGGCCGGAACCGGTGTGGTCCGTCTCATCCTGTCTCCTTTCTCGATCCCGTTTCGAGCGCGGCGCCGCGCAACGGCGCCCGTTCTGGCTCAACCCGACGCGGGCGCGTGACGTTCCAAGAGGAGGGGACGCTCAGCGCAGCGTGCGCACGCGGCCGCGCAGATCCCAGCCGTCCGGCAGCGGCTCGGCGGGCGCGATCGTCACGCGTCGGGCGTCGAACTGGAAGCAGTTGCCGGACTCGATGGTGGCGCTCTTGCCATCATAGGTCACGGTCAGCGCATTGCCCCTCAGCGCATCGGGCAGGCCGGGTTCACGAATGTCGGACAGGCAGATCTCGAGATCCCTCGGCTCGGAATAGCGGACGACTTCGGTCGGATCCTCATCGGAGAGGACGAATTCGCCCGGGGCATAGAACATGTAGTTGTCGGCCTTCACGGGGGTGGGGTCCTGCCCCGTGGCCGGCACGGCAGCCAGTCCGGCGGCAAGGACGGCTGGCCCCACAAGCCGGGAAATCCGCATCGTCGTCGGTAGGATTGCGGGCATGGTCGCCTCCTTTCGCTGACAAGGATGCGAACACACCGTCGCCAGATCGCGTTCCGTCCGCGGCGGTCCGGGCGGGGGAGCCTCAGCCGGCGAGCCCGGCCATAAGGGTGATGGCTCCGCGCGCCTCGGCCACCATGCGGCGGACGATCTCGGCCGCCGGCAGCACCTCGTGGATGGCGCCGCAGCCCTGACCCATGGGCAGGCAGTCCTTGGACGGATCGATGTCGGTGACCTGACCGCCGATGCCGCCGATCACGCCGGCCTTGATGGAATGGATCGCCTGCTCGGGGAAGGGCTTGAGATCCTGCGGGCGGCGTTCCCAGTCGCGGATGTAGGGATTGTCGAAGGCACGCAGCGTCTTGCCGGTATAGCAGCGGGTGACGACGGTCTGATCCTCCGCCGCCTGAAGAATGGTGTCCTTGTAGGCCTGGTCGGCCCGGGCCTCCACGCTCGCGATGAAGCGGGTGCCGACCCAGACGCCCTGCGCGCCGAGGGCGAGGGCGGCGGCAAGGCCCCGCCCGTCGAATATGCCGCCGGCGGCGATCACTGGAATGTCCACCGCGTCGACCACCTGGGGGATCAGCGCCATGCCGGCGACCGAGCCCGTATGCCCGCCGGCTTCCGTGCCCTGAGCGATGACGGCGTCGACGCCCGCATCCTCCGCCTTGCGGGCGTGGTGCACGCGTCCCACGACGCTCATCACGACGAGCCCCGCCGCCTTGAGCCTGGGCAGGATCGCCGTCGGCACGCCGAGGCCCGAGACGAAGGCCGCCGCTCCCTCCTCGATGATCACGTCGCAGGCGCGTTCGAGTTGGTCCGGAACCGGGGTCAGGAGGTCGACACCGAACGGCTTGTCCGTCAGCTCCCGGACACGGCGCATCTCGCGGCGGATCTCGTCCGGTCCCGCGCTCGCCATGCCAAGGCAGCCGAACCCGCCCGCATTGGAGACGGCGGCCGTCACTTCCGCATAGGAAACCCCGCCCATGCCGGCGAGGAGGACGGGCACCTCGATACCCAGAAGGTCACAAATGGCGGTCTTGAGCGGCATCGGTCTTCGTCTCCTCCCGGGGGGGTCGGCTTGCGCTCTCCGGCGCGTATTTGCCTACTGTGCCCCGTAGCGCCGCCCGGCGTCGAGAGACGAGACGAGGACCCTGCCATGACGACCGCTCCGGACATGCTCCCCCGCTTCTCCACCGATCTTTCGGGCGAGGTCGCGCTCGTCACTGGAACCACGAGCGGCATCGGCGCGCGCTTTGCCGAAGTGCTGGCGGCCTGCGGCGCCGCCGTGGCGCTGACGGGCCGGCGCACCGAGCGACTCGCCCCGCTCGCCGAGCGGATCAGGGCGCGGGGCGGGCGCTCGGCCAGCTACGCCCTCGACGTCACGGATGCGGACAGCATCGTTTCGGTCATCGATGCGGTGGGCGCGGACCTGGGGCCGATCTCGATCCTCGTCAACAATGCCGGCATCGGCATCGGCGCGCCCGCCCTCAGCGCCTCGCTCGAGGATCTCGACGCCATGCTCGCGACCAATGTGCGCGGCCCCTTCATCGCCGCCCGCGAGGTCGCACGGCGCATGATCGAGGCCGGCATCGAGGGGCGCATCGTCAACGTCGCCTCCATCACCGCCGTCATGACCGTGCCGGGCATTGCGGGCTATGCGACCACCAAGGCCGCGCTCGCGCAGATGACACGGGTGATGGCCCGCGAATGGGCGCGCCACGGGATCAACGTCAACGCGCTGCTGCCCGGTTACCTCCTTACCGAGATCAATGCCGAGCACTTCGCGAGCCCGGCCGGCGAAAAGCAGCTCGGGCGATTTCCCCGTCGGCGCCTCGGCGAGCCCGCCGATCTCGATGGCGCCCTTCTCCTCCTCGTGTCGCCCGCGAGCCGGTTCATCACGGGAACGCTCCTCACACTGGATGACGGGCAGAGCCTGGGCTGAGCGGCCCGGCTGGGCGCGGGCGCCCGATCGGTGCAGGATGCCCCCTGCCGGGCGAGCCCCGGCGCCCGCCCATCAGGAAGGAGGCCACGCCATGTCCATCCCCGTCGTGGAGGAGGCCGGACCCGCGGATCGCGAGCGGATCGGGCGCATCATGACTCTCGGCTTTTCGGCCGATCCGATGACGCGCTGGCTCTGGCCGGACGCGGATGCCTATGTCACCACCATGCCGGTCTTCACCGCCGCGTTCGGCGGCCCGGCCTTTGCCGCCGGAACCGCTTTCCTCGCCGAGGGCGGGCGGGCGGCGGCGCTCTGGTTTCCGCCCGGCGTCGGACCGGACGAGGAGCGCCTTGCGGAGACGGCGGTGGCCCATGTCGCGCCCGAGCGGCTCGAGGACGTGGCGGTGCTGATGGAGAAGATGGCCGCCTTCCACCCCGAGGAGCCGCACTGGTACCTCGCCATGATCGCGGCGGACCCTGCCTTCATGGGGCGGGGGCTGGGCGCGGCGCTGCTCAAGCACACGCTGGCGCGCTGCGATGGCGAGGGGCTGCCGGCCTATCTCGAATCCTCGAACCCCCGCAATATGAGCCTCTATGAGCGGCACGGCTTCGAGACGATCGGCGAGATCCGGTCCGACCGCTCGCCCACGCTCTATGCCATGCTGCGCCCGGCCCGGAGGTAGCTCCGTACACGGCGGCGTGTCCGCCCGGAGCCTCCAGGCCGGGAGGGCGGGAGCGGGACCCCCCTCCCTAGCTCTGGCCGAGAGCGATGATCCCGCCCTGCGCCAGACGATCGATCGTGGAGCCGTCATAGCCCAGCTCCTCGAGCACTGCGCGCGTATGCTCGCCGAAATCGGGCGAGGGACCGCGCGGTCCGTCCGCGAAGCGGCCGCCCGCGCCCACGCTCTCCGCATCCGGATCGTTGTGGAAGCGCACCGGGCTAGCGGGCGAGCGCAGGAGCGCGCCGTCCTTGTGCGGAACGTCGTAGAAGGCGCCGGCCGCCACGGCCTGCGCGTCTTCGGCGACCTCGGCCAATGTCTGGACGGGTGCCCAGACGAGATCGGCCTTGTCGAGCCGCTCGCGCCAGGAGACGAGATCGTGCTCGGCGAAGGCGGCGTCGATCTCGGCCACGAGCTCCGCCCCGTGCTGGCGCCGGCTGCGGCTGTCGGCGAAGCGCGGGTCCACGACCCATTCGGGATGGCCGGCCGCCTTGGCGAAGTCGGCGAAATCGACATTGCCCTGACGGGGGATCAGGTTGATCCAGTGCCCGTCGCGGGTGCGGAAGAAGTTCGTGAGCGGATTGACCGCCTCCTCGCGCGGCCGTGTCGAGGCAACGCGCCCGAGCCGGAGCTGGATCGCCATGTCCGAGCCCATGGCATAGATGCCGGTGCGCAGGAGCGAGGTCTCGACGAGCCGGCCGCGCCCCGTCCGCTCGCGCTCATAGAGGGCGGCGAGGATTCCGCCGACCGTCGCGAGCGAGGTGACATGGTCGCCGAGCGCGGTGCGCAGCGGGATCGGGTCCTGCCCCTTCGGCGCGAAGAGGCGGGCAAGCCCCGAGCGTGACCAGAAGGCGGCCATGTCGAAGCCGGGACGGTCGGCATCCGCCCCCTCGAGCCCGTAGCCGGTGACGATCGCATAGACGAGACGCGGGTTCTCCGCCCGGAGCGAGGCATAGTCGAGCCCCGAGCGCTTGAGGCTCTTGAGCCGCACATTGGTGAGGAGCACGTCGGCGGTGCGGGCGAGATCCTTCACGATCCTGGCGCCCTCGTCCGTCCCGGTATTGACGGCGAGCGCCCGCTTGCCGCGATTGTCGAGCTCGAAGACCGGGTTCCCATGGCTGTCGGCGCCGATCGAGCCGAAGAACTTGCGCATCGGATCGCCGCCCGGCGGCTCGACCTTGATCACCTCGGCGCCCCAGTCCGCGAGAAGTCCGCCCGCGGCGGGCGCTGCCACATAGGTGGCAAGCTCGACCACCCGCAATCCCTTCAGCATGTTCCGTATCCTCCCTGGCCGGATCCTGATTTTGCCCCATGATCGGCCAGGAGGGCGCGCAGCGGAAGGGACAATCGGACAGGGCTCAGCCTGTCGCCTCCGCGCGTGGGTCATGTGCCGGCCCGTCCTCGGCCATCGCCTCGGCGGTGAGAAGCGCGCGCAGCCGCGCCTGCATGGCGTGGACGGGGTGGGGCGCGTCGGCGAGCGGGGGACGTTCGGCATCGCGCTCGATGAGCGCCGGGCCGAGCGCCTCGCCCGCCCAGAGCCGCGCCCAGGCCTCGAACCCCCCATAGCCGACAGCGGGGCAGAGGTGATGGCCCATGACATGGGAAAAGCCGAGACCCTCGGCCTTGTCGAGCTCGCCCTCGGTTTCGAGCCCCACCAGCACCGTGCCGAGCCCCCGGGCGCGCGCGCCCGTCATCAGTTCCGCGACGCCCTGCGCGGCGAGGGGATCGTCCTCGGCATCGAACCCGGGCACATGGCGGCGGTGAAGTTTCAGGAAGCCGCCAGCGCCCGGAGCGAGCGTCTCCAGCGCCGGAAGGGGGATGGGCGGGCCGTCGAGCGCGATCCCCACCCCGAGCGCCCGGAGACCGCGATAGGTGGAGAGCGCGCCGAGCGGCGCCTCGAGGAGAAAGCGCGCGGGCAGGTCGAGGACGAGCCGGTCGGGGGCGAGATCGCGGCAGTTCAGACGCTGTTCGAGCGCGGGCAGAAAGGTCGTGTCGAGGAGATCGCCCGGACCGAGATTGAGGGCGATGCGCCAGTCGCGTCCCGCCCGCGCCCAGGCGGCGGCCCAGGCGAGCGCCTCGTCGAGAACGATCCGCGTCAGCTCGCAGGCCCGGCCCTGCGCGTCGAGAAGGGGCAGAAAGCCCGCCGCGGCAAGCTCGCCGAGGGCGGGATGGCGCCAGCGGGCATAGGCCTCGCCGCCGAGAATGGCCGCGTCCCCGAGGCGAATCAGTGGCTGCCCGGCAATGCCGAACTGGCCTTCCTCGAGCGCGCGGTCGATGGCCTCGTTGCCGAGGACCGCCTCGCCGCCGTGCGCCTGCCCCCCGCGCCGGAGCCGTGCGAAAATACGCCGCATACCTGCCTCCGCCCCCTGCCGGCCCTCTCCGGCAGGGCGAAAGCCTAAGGCGCCCCGGTTAAGAGAGGCTGGACGAGGGGCGATGCTTGACGCGGGGTGGCGAAGGAGCCTCAAATCAACGGAAGAGGCGGTCACGCTTTGGCCATCCTTGCTGCCGATCCTGCCCGACATGTGCGGGCGCGGGCGGCGGGAGAGGCCGCCCCGGATCCGCGACCGGATCCGCGAAACCCGAACGGGACAAGGGCATGCGCGACCCGGGGGAGCCAGACGCCAGAGCCCGCGCGAAGCGGCAGCGGCGACAGACAGGGACCAGTGGGCGGATCATGCAGGACAAGGTTGAGCAATCGGGTCGGGGCGTGCGGCGGCGGCTTGCCGCGCTGGCGCTGACGGGGGCCATGGCGGCCGGGATCGGTCTCGTGGCGGGACCCGGCGGAGCGGTGAAGGCGGACGGCACGGCGCGGGAATACCAGCTCGTGTCGCGCGACCTCACGCGGCTCGGCTCCGAGGCGCTCCAGGCGGGCGATGCGGACACGGCGCGGCACGTGCTGGAATCGGCGGTCGCCGCCGATCCCTCGAATGCGGCGGCGTTCAGCCTCATGGCCCGTGCCTATCAGACGACCGGCGACGAGCCCCGCGCGCGCAAGTTCTACGGCACGGCCCTCGTCATCGATCCGCAGGAAACCTCCGCGCTCGGATGGTCGGGCGAGCTCGACCTCGCCGGCAACGACCTCACCTCGGCCCAGGCCAAGCTCGACCGGCTCGCGCGCATCTGCGGGGAGTGCGAGTCCTATCGCCGCCTCAAGGACATGATGGACGATCGCCCGGGCGCGGCGGCGCAGGCGGCCGATCTCGACCGGATGCGCGGCCTCGAGGGCTCGGGCGGCTGAGCGGCGCGGCGAATCGCTTGACCTGCGGGCGCGACTTCCGATCTTTACAGGGTCGGGCCCGCCGGCCCTGACGATCGCGCCCGCGAGGTTCCATGCAGACCAAGTCCGCTCCGCACGCCCAAGGGGGATCCTCCCTCCCGGGCGCTGGCGAAACCATCCTCATCGTCGATTTCGGCAGCCAGGTCACCCAGCTCATCGCGCGCCGGGTGCGCGAGAGCGGCGTCTATTGCGAGATCGTGCCCTTCGACAAGGCGGCGGCCGCGCTGCCCCGGCTCGAGCCCCTCGGCATCATCCTCTCGGGCGGCCCGGCGAGCGTGATCGGCGCGGGCGCGCCGCAGGTCGATCCCGCCCTTCTCGAGGCGGGCCTGCCGGTGCTCGGCATCTGCTATGGCGAACAGACCCTCTGCGCCCGGCTCGGCGGGCGGGTCGAGGCGGGCGATCATCGCGAATTCGGCCGCGCCTTCCTCCACATCGTCCGCCCCTCGGCCCTCTTCGAGGGCGTGTGGGCGCCGGGCGAGCGCCACCAGGTCTGGATGAGCCATGGCGACCGCGTCATCGCGATCCCGCAGGGTTTCGAGGTCGTGGGCACGAGCGAGGGGGCGCCCTTCGCCGCCATCGCCGACGAGCGCCGGCGCCTCTATGGCGTGCAGTTCCACCCTGAAGTGGTGCACACGCCCGACGGCTCCAAGCTCCTGCGCAATTTCACGCACGGGATCTGCGGCGCCAAGGGCAACTGGACCATGCGCGCCTTCCGGGCCGCCGAGATCGAGAAGATCAGGGCCCAGGTGGGGCAGGGCCGCGTCGTGTGCGGATTGTCCGGAGGCGTCGATTCGGCCGTCACGGCCAAGCTCGTGCACGAGGCGGTGGGCGAGGCGCTCACCTGCATCTTCGTCGATACGGGTCTCCTGCGCGGGGGCGAGGCCGAGGAGGTGGTGCGCCTCTTCAAGGGCCATTTCAACATTCCGCTCGTCCATGTGAATGCCGCCGATACCTTCCTCGGCAAGCTCGAGGGCGTCACCGACCCCGAGGTGAAGCGCAAGACCATCGGCGCCACCTTCATAGACATCTTCGAGGCCGAGGCCGGCAGGATCGGCGGCGCGGGCTTTCTCGCGCAGGGCACGCTCTATCCGGACGTGATCGAGAGCGTCTCCTTCACCGGCGGGCCGTCGGTGACGATCAAGTCGCACCACAATGTGGGCGGGCTGCCCGAGCGCATGAACATGAAGCTCGTCGAACCCTTGCGCGAGCTCTTCAAGGACGAGGTGCGCGCGCTCGGACGCGAGATGGGCCTGCCGGAGCAGTTCGTGGGCCGGCACCCCTTCCCGGGCCCCGGACTCGCCATCCGCCTTCCCGGCGAGATCACGCGCGAGAAGATCAGGATTCTCCAGGCGGCGGACGCCATCTATCTCGACGAGATCCGGAAGACGGGCCTCTACGACGCCATCTGGCAGGCTTTCGCCGTCCTCCTCCCCGTCAAGACCGTGGGCGTGATGGGCGATGAACGCTCCTACGACCATGTCTGCGCCCTGCGCGCCGTGACGTCCACGGACGGCATGACGGCCGACTATTATCCGTTCCCGCACGATTTCCTCGGCCGCGTCGCGACGCGCATCATCAACGAGGTGAAGGGCATCAACCGCGTCGTCTACGACATAACCTCTAAGCCCCCGGGGACCATCGAGTGGGAATGAGGGGCAGCGTTCAGGATACGTGCGGTATTCCACCGCCACGCATCCTCATCCCGCCGCCCACGGATCGATGACGTCGAGCCCAGCCGCCCTGAACGCGCTTGCGTCACGGCTCAGGTCGAATGACAGAATGCGGCCGTCGAAGAGCGTCACGCCCGCTCCGTGTCCAGGAAAGGCAATCCATGTCCCCATCCATCCGCCGTCTTGGCCCTGACGATCTTGCCGCCATGCGGGGCGTCAATGCGCTGTTCGCGGAGGCGTTCGAGGACCCCGAAACCTACAAAGCGGCCCCGCCGGACGACGCCTATCTCGAAGCCTGGCTCGGCAAGCCGCATGTCATCGCGCTCGCGGCCTTCGCGGGGGAGGCGGTGATCGGCGGGCTCGTCGCCTATGAGCTCGCCAAGGGCGAGCAGGCGCGCAGCGAGATCTACATCTACGACCTCGGCGTCGCCGAGGCCCATCGGCGGCAGGGCGTCGCCACCGCGCTGATCGGGGCACTGAAGCCGATCGCGCGGGCAACCGGCGCCTGGGTCATCTATGTGCAGGCCGACTATGCCGATCCGCCCGCCATCGCGCTCTACGAGGCGCTCGGCACGCGCGAGGAGGTGCTGCATTTCGACATTGCGCCCGAAGACTCCGGCGGGACCTAGGCGGGGCGTCAGCCGTCCGGTTCCGCCATGCGCGAAACGAGCACCTTGTCGATCCGCCGCCCGTCGAGGTCGAGCACCTCGATCCGTATGCCCCGCACCGTCACGGCCTCGCCGGGCTCGGGAAGGCGGCCGAGGGCGTGCAGGACGAGGCCGCCCGCCGTCGTGAAGCCGCCATCCGCCTCGCCGAAATCAGGGATCGAGAGGAGGATCTCGAGATCCTCGATGGGCATGCGTCCGTCGATCAGCCAGGAGCCGTCCGCCCGCCGCACGGGCCTTTCGAGGCTGTCGCGCGGGGAGAAGGCGTCGAGCCCCGCGATCGCGCCCAGAATGTCGGCGGCGGTGACGAGGCCCTGCACCTCGCCGCGCTCGTCGATCACCAGCGCCATGCGGACCTCGCTCGTCTTGAGGGCATCCAGAAGCTGCAGCACCGAGATCGATTGCGGAACGAAGATCGCCTGCCGCGCGGCGGCGGCGAGGGCGCCCGGTCGCGCCGCGTCCGGGCGCACCAGAAGATCCTTGGTCTGAACGATGCCGACGATGTCGACGAGGCTTCCGCGGATGAGCGGAAAGCGCGAATGCCCGCTCGCCCGGATCGCCGCGAGCGTCTCGTCCCAGGGCTTCTCCGCATCGAGGACGACCATTTCCGGGCGCGGGGTCATGATGGAGCGCAGGTCCCGGTCGGCAAGGCGCATGACGCCCCGGATCATGCGTTCTTCCTCGACGTCGATGGCGCCGCTCGACGTGCCCTCGCCGATGACGGCGGCGATCTCCTCCTCGGTGACCTCCTGTCTTTGCCCCTCGCGCAGGCCGAGAAGGGCGATCAGCCCGTTCGATGTCGTGCGCAGGACGAACACGGCCGGGCCGGCGACCCGCGACAGAAGGACCATCGGGCGGGCGGCGAGGGCCGCGATGAGCTCGGGCGCGAACAGGGCGATGCGTTTTGGCACCAGCTCGCCGATGACGAGAGACAGAAACGTGGTGGCGATGATGACGAGCGCAAAGGCGATTTCCTCCGCCTGCGGCTCCAGGGAGGGCACGCCCTCCCGCAGGACGGGCGCAAGATCGTCCGCGAGCGCCGTGGCGCCATAGGCGCCCGCGAGGATGCCCACCAGCGTGATGCCGATCTGCACGGTCGAGAGGAAGCCGGCCGGGTCCTCCTGCAGGCGGATCGCCGCGCCCGCGCCCGGGTCGCCCCGCTCGGCCATCGCCGCAAGTCGCACCCGCCGCGCCGAGACGATGGCGATCTCGCTCATCGCGAACACGCCGTTCAAGAGGATGAGGAGAAGGAGTATCAGGACGTCCATGAGTGTCTCGCCAGCCGTTCGTGATCCGTCCCCGCGCCCCGGGGGTCAGCATGACCGATGACGGGAAGATCGCCTATAAGCATCCCGTTGCCCGTCCGTCCATTCCAGGGAGCCAACCATGACCTACACCCCTCTCAGCCGGTCGATCGCCGGCAAGGTCGCCCTCGTCACGGGCGCGGCAAGCGGCATGGGCCGGGCGACGGCGCGTCTCTTCGCCGAGGAAGGTGCGATGGTGGCCGCGAGCGACATCAATGCGGACGGGCTCGCCTCGCTCGTCGAGGAGATCGAGGGGGCGGGGGGGAGGGCCATGGCCTTTCCGCTCGATGTCGCGGATGCGGGGGCCTGCGCGCGCACGGTCGAGGGCGTGGTCGCGGCCTTTGGCGGGCTCGACATCCTCATCAACAATGCGGGCCTGTCGACCTTCTGCCCCTTCGAGGATGCGGGCTTTCCGGGCGCCTGGGCGCGCTCGCTCGACGTGATGCTCACGGGGCAGATGGTTCTCGCGCGCGCGGCGCTGCCGCATCTCAAGCGTTCGGGGGCGGGCCGCATCGTCAATATCGCGTCCACGGAGGGTCTCGGCGCCACGCGCTACAACACGGCCTATGCGGCCGCCAAGCACGGCGCCATCGGCCTCACCCACGGGCTCGCCGTGGAGCTCGGGGCGGAAGGCGTGACGGTGAACTGCATCTGCCCCGGCCCCATCCATACGGGCATCACGGCCGGCATTCCGGACGAGCACAAGGAGATCTACGCCAAGCGCCGCGTGCCGCTCCGCCTCTACGGCATTCCCGAGGAGGTGGCGCACATCACGCTGTCCTGCGTGCTGCCGGCGGCCTCCTTCCTCAACGGCGCCGTGATCCCGGTCGATGGCGGGATGATCATCAAGAACGGGTGAGGGGCCGGCGCGACCCCGAGGCACCCCGCGTGAGGCCTCGATGGTGTCGCCGCGCGTACCGATTCTCGCGCCGCCTCAGACCCGCATCCGCCCGAGCCGCAGGGCATTGGCGATCACCGAGACCGAGGAGAGCGACATCGCCGCCGCGGCGAGGACCGGCGAGAGGAGCAGCCCCGTGAAGGGGTAGAGAAGGCCCGCCGCCACGGGCACGCCGGCCGCGTTGTAGACGAAGGCGAAGGCGAGGTTCTGGCGGATGTTGCGCAGGGTCGCCGCCGAAATGCGCCGGGCCCGGACGATGCCGGTGAGATCGCCGCGCACGAGGGTCACGCCTGCGCTTTCGATGGCGACATCGGTTCCCGCACCCATGGCGATGCCCACATCGGCGGCGGCGAGGGCCGGAGCGTCGTTCACGCCGTCGCCCGCCATGGCGACGATGCGTCCCTCCGTCCGGAGCTGCGTCACGAGGCGCGCCTTGTCCTCGGGCAGCACCTCGGCCTCGACGTGCGTGATGCCGAGCCGCGCCGCGACGGCCTCGGCGGTGGCGCGCGTGTCGCCCGTCAGCATCACGAGCCCGATCCCCTCCGCCCGCAGGGCCTCGAGCGCCGCCGGTGTCGTCTCCTTCACGGGGTCGGCGATGGCGAGAAGGGCGAGGGCGCGGCCGTCGACGGCGAGGAAGACGACGCTGGCGCCCGCCTCGCGATGGGCGCGCGCCGCCCCGGCGAGCGGCGCCGGGTCGATGCCGAGGCTGCCGAGGAAGCGCTCGGCGCCGATGGCGAGGGCATGCCCCTCCACATCGCCCAGCACGCCCTGTCCGGGCGGCGAGCGGAACCCCGAGGGCTCGGCGAGCGGCAGGCCCCGCGCCTTCGCGCCCTCCCGGATCGCGGCCGCGAGCGGATGCTCGCTCGGGGCCTCGAGGCTCGCGGCCAGGCGCAGAAGCGCGTCCTCCGGGAGCGGACTGTCCGGGACGGGCTCGATGGCGACGAGGGCGGGCCGTCCTTCGGTGAGCGTGCCGGTCTTGTCGAGCACGAGCGTGTCCACCCGGGCGAGACACTCGAGCGCCTCGGCATTGCGGATGAGGATCCCCGCCCGCGCGCCGAGCCCCACACCCGCCATCACCGACATGGGCGTCGCGAGGCCGAGCGCGCAGGGGCAGGCGATGATCAGCACCGAGACCGCCGCGACGATGCCATAGCTCAGCGCCGGGGCAGGACCGAAGGCGAGCCAGAGGACGAAGGCGAGGAGGCCCACGGCGATGACCGCCGGCACGAAGACGGCCGAGACCTGGTCGGCGAGGCGCTGGATGGGCGCGCGGCTGCGCTGGGCGGCGGCGACGAGATCGACGATGCGCGCGAGCATGGTCTCCCCGCCCACGCGCTCGGCGATCATCACGAGCCCGCCCGCGGCGTTGATCGTGCCGCCGATGAGACCGTCCCCGGGGCCCTTCGGGACGGGCATGGACTCGCCCGTCACCATGGATTCGTCGAGGGTCGACCGGCCCTCGGCGACGCGGCCGTCGACCGGCACCTTCTCGCCCGGGCGGATGCGCAGGCGGTCGCCCACGCGCACGGCCTCGATCGGAACCTCCTCCTCGCCCGCCTCGGTGAGACGGAGCGCCGTGCGCGGGGCGAGCTTCATCAGCGCGCGGATGGCGCCGCCCGTGCGCTCGCGGGCGCGCAGCTCCAGCACCTGGCCGAGGAGAACGAGGACCGTGATGACCGCCGCCGCCTCGAAATAGACGGGAACGAGGCCGTGCGCATCACGCAGGGCAGGCGGAAAGAGACCGGGTGCCAGCGTCGCGACGAGGCTGTAGCCAAAGGCCGCCCCCGTCCCGAGCGCGATGAGCGTGAACATGTTGAGCGCGCGGGCGCGGACGGACTGAACCCCGCGCACGAAGAAGGGCCAGCCCGCCCAGAGGACGACCGGTGTCGCGAGGGCGAGCTGGATCCAGGGCATGAGATGGGGCGGCAGGGCGTCCATCTCCATCCCGGCGACATGACCGCCCATTTCGAGAAGGAAGAGGGGCAGGGCGAGCGCTCCGCCCACCCAGAGCCGGCGCGTCATGTCGGCGAGCTCGGGATTGGGCGCGTCGTCCGCGCCCGGACGCATGGGCTCGAGCGCCATGCCGCAGAGGGGGCAGGCGCCGGGCCCCTCGCGCACGATCTCGGGGTGCATGGGGCAGGTCCATTGCGTCCCCGCGGGCACCGGCTCGGGCTCGGGCCCTGGCGCGGCGCCGAGATAGCGGGCGGGATCGGCCTCGAACTTCGCCCGGCAGCCGGCGCTGCAGAACAGCACCTCCTGCCCCGCGTGACGGGTGCGGTGGGGCGTGTCGGGCTTGGGCGTCATGCCGCAGACGGGGTCGCGTGACCCCGCGGCGTCACGCTCCGGTCCGGTCGCGTGGGCGTGCGTGTGCATGAGGCAGAGGTATACCCCATGGGGGTATCATTCAAGGGGGCGGGCGGGAGCCGGGCCGGGCCAGGCGCTCAGGGGCTGAGCGTCGTCTCGGGCGCCGGACCCTTCAGCGTGCCGAGAAACGCGATGAGGTCGTCGATGTCGGCGGGCTCGAACTGGAAGACCGGCATGGGGTGATTGGGGTTCGACACCATGATGCCCTCGGCCAGCGCTTCCTCCAGATGATCGAGCGGCCACTGGGTGCGGAAGGTCCAGAAGGGCGGGGCATCGGGCACGGGGCTTTCGAGCGCGCCCGATTCGATCGCATGGCAGCCGGCGCACAGGCTGCCGGCAAGCTCGGCACCCCGGACCGGGTCGGGCGGCGCCCCCGCGACGCGTTCGGGGATGTAGGCGCCGGGCTGGGGGTCGGGGGCAGGTCCGGGCCTTGCCTCGGCCCCGTCGGCAGCCGGGCCCGGCGCGGGCTCGGCGGCGGGCGCCACGGCGGGAACGCCGAGCTGCGCGGGCCGGGGTGTGCCGGCATGGCCGGTCTGGCCGGGGACGGGCGGGGGCAGGGCCTGCGGGGGGGTGCCGGTGACCTCGGCCACGGAGGCGGGGGGCGTCCCTTCGGGCGCGCGCGCCGGTTCGCCCCGCAGCAGCCAAAGCCCCAGGAAAACCGCCCCGGCAAGGAGCGGAAGCACGATCACGGCCATGAGACTCAGCTTTCGCATCCGCCTAGTGAAGCGAAGGCGAGGGGTTCTGTCCATCCTGCACGCCGGCTCCGCGCCGCGGCAGGATGACAGCGGACGGCGGCCGGTGTAGAGGAGGCGCATGTCCACAACGCCGCACGAGCCCGCCGGCGGCCCGCCCGTCAAGCGCGTCACGGTCCCCGAGATCCGCGCCCGCAAGGGGGGCACGCCCATCGTCTGCCTGACCTGCTACCACGCCCATACGGCGCGGCTGCTCGACCGGCATGTCGACCTCATGCTGGTGGGCGATTCGCTCGGCATGGTGATGCACGGGATGGAGACGACGCTCGGCGTCTCGCTCGACCTCATGATCCTCCACGCCAAGGCCGTGATGCGCGGGGCGCACCGGGCGCTCGTGGTGGTGGACATGCCCTTCGGCACCTATGAGGAAAGCCCCTCCATCGCCTTCCGGAACGCCGCCCGCGTCATCCACGAGACCGGCGCCACGGCGGTGAAGCTCGAGGGCGGCGCCCGCATGGCCGAGACCATCGCCTATCTCAGCGCGCGGGGCATCCCGGTGATGGCCCATATCGGACTCACGCCGCAGATGATCAATGTGATGGGCGGCTTCCGCACGCAGGGCCGCGACGAGGCCGACTGGCCCGCCATCGAGGCCGATGCCCGCGCCGTAAGCGACGCCGGGGCCTTCGCCGTGGTGGTGGAGGGCACGGCCGAACCGCTGGCCGCGCGGATCACCGCCAGCGTCGCCATCCCCACCATCGGCATCGGCGCCTCGCCGGCCTGTGACGGGCAGATCCTCGTGACCGAGGATCTTCTGGGGCTGAACCCCTCGCCGCCGAAGTTCGTCAAGCAGTACGCCCGGCTCGGCGGGGAGATCGAGGCGGCGGTCGCCGCCTATGCCGAGGAGGTGCGCTCGCGCGCCTTCCCCGGCCCCGACAATGTCTACGGCATGCGCAAGCCGCGCGCCTGAGCCGCCCCATCCCCCGCCCATCGGCGTCGTTGCCACCGTCAGGCCGAGCCGGTATCAACTCCTTTCCGAGCCGGACAACCCCGAGGAGTGCTCCCCTTGGCCGATGCCTTCCAGGAAGTCGACGAGGCCCTCGCCCAGGACCGCCTGCGCGCGAGCTGGCATCGCTACGGTCCGTTCGTCATCGGCGGCGCCGCCCTGTTCGTCTTCGTGTGCGGGGCCGTGCTGCTGTGGCGCGACATCGACGCCAAGCAGAGGGCCGAGGCCTCCGACCGCTACATCGCCGCCGCCGAGACGGCCGAGGAGGGCCAGCTCGAGGCCGCCATCGGCGCCTTCGGCGAGATCGCGAGCAGCGGCCCGGGCGGCTATCCCGCGCTCGCGGCGCTGCAGCGCGCCGTCGCCCTGCGCGAGGCCGGCAATGCGGAGGGCGCGCTCGCGGCGTTCGACACCGTCAGCCCCGACCGCAGCCTGCCCGCGATCTATCGCGACCTCGCCCGCCTTTCGGCTGCCATGATGGTGGCCGACACCTCCAGCATGGACGATCTGACCGGCCGGCTCACGCCCCTCCTCGGCGACCACCCGCTGCGCCATTTCGCCTACGAGCTTCTCGCCTTCGCGGCCTATCGCGAGGGCGATTACGCGGCCGCGCGGGACAATGCGCAGTTTCTCGTCGAGGATGCCGAGACCCCGCAGGACATGCGCGGGCGGGCGGGCAAGATCCTCGCGCTCGTGGCCGAGGAAGGACCCCTCGAGCCTGAAGCCGCCTCCGAACCCGGGGCGACGAGCGGGGAGCCCGCGGCCGAGGGAGCCTCGACCGGCGAATAGGCAAGTCGGCAACAGCAAGGCGGCAACAGAATGGAACCTGCGATGCGTCCAGACCACATGACCGTCCGCGCGCCGCGCGCCTTCCGCGCGCGCTGGTGCGTTTTCCTGCCGCTTCTCCTCGCCCTCGGCGCCTGCTCGACCGTGAGCGGCATCTTCGGTGGCAGGGACGACGAGAAGAAGGACACCATCGGCGGCCAGCGCATCTCGATCCTCGAGCTCGAGCAGCGCCTCGAGGTGGACCCCCGCATCGCCGATGTCGAGGTGCGTCTGCCGCCACCGGCGACCCTTGCCGCCTGGAGCCAGCCGGGGGGCACGCCCGATCATGCCATGCGCCACATCGCCCTCGGCGACACCCTGAGCCGGGTCTGGCGCGCCAATGCGGGCGCGGGCTCGACGCGGCGCACACGGATCATGGCCCCGCCCATCATCGCGGGCGGGCGCGTCTACGTGCTCGATGCGGAAAGCACCGTGCGCGCCTTTTCGAGCGAGACCGGCGACCGGCTGTGGGAGGTGGAGCTCACGCCCGAGGATGAACGCGCGGCAGCGGGCTTCGGGGGCGGGATCGCCTTCATGGACGGGCGTCTTTATGCCGTCACCGGGTTCGGCACCGCGCTCGCCATCGACGCGGAGACCGGCGCCATCGCCTGGACGAAGACCCTCGGCACGCCGTTCCGCACGGCGCCCACCGCCGTGGGCGGACGGGTCTTCGCCACGAGCTACGACAACCGCCTCGTGGGTCTTGACGCCGCCGACGGCACGCTGATCTGGAGCTATCGCGGCATCGAGGAGCCGGCGGGTGTGCTCGCCTCCTCGAGCCCCGCCGTGTCCGGGGAGATCGTCATCGCGCCCTTCTCGTCGGGCGAACTCACCGCGCTCCGGGCCGACAATGGCCGCATGGCCTGGACGGATTCGCTGACCCGCACCGGGCGCCTCACCGCCATGTCCGCGCTCAACGACATCGCCGGCAGCCCGGTCATCTCCGCCGGCCGTGTCTATGCCGTCAGCCATTCGGGCCGGCTCATCTCGGTGGACCTCAGGATCGGCGAGCGTGTCTGGACACGGAACATCGCCTCGGTCGAGACGCCCTGGGTCGCCGGCGACTTCCTCTACATCGTCACGCTCGACGCCCAGCTCGTCTGCCTCTCGGCGCGCGACGGGCGCGTGCGCTGGATCACCCAGCTCCCCCGCTGGGAGGACGAGGACGACGAGGAGGACGCCATCGCCTGGTCGGGGCCGGTTCTCGCCGGCGGCAGGCTGTGGCTCACGTCCTCGGACGAGCGCCTCGTCGCGGCCTCGCCCAATGATGGCGGCATCCTCTCGGAAATCGAACTCTCCGCTCCGAGCTATATCCGCCCCGCCGTGGCGAACGACACGCTGTTCCTGCTCCTCGACGACGGCACGCTCGAGGCCTATCGCTGAGGGGGCGCGCGGCGCCCGGCCATCATGCTCACGCTCGCCATCGTCGGACGCCCGAATGTGGGCAAGTCCACGCTCTTCAACCGGCTCGCCGGCAAGCGCCTCGCGCTGGTCCATGACACGCCGGGCGTGACGCGCGACCGGCGGGAGGCCGAGGGCCGCGTCGGATCGCTCCGCGTGCGGCTCGTCGATACGGCCGGGCTCGAGGAGGCCGAGGCGGGATCGCTCGCCGGGCGCATGCGCGCCATGACCGAGAGCGCGGTCGCCGAGGCCGACATCGTGCTCTTCGTCATCGATGCCCGCGCCGGCGTCACCCCCTATGACCAGCATTTCGCCGAGATCCTGCGCCGGTCGGGCCGCCCGCTCGTGCTCGTCACCAACAAGTGCGAGGGGCGCGAGGCCGAGGCGGGCGTCGCCGAGGCCTTCGCCCTCGGGCTCGGCACGCCCGTCGAGCTGTCGGCCGAGCACGGGCTCGGCCTCGACGAGCTCGCACAGGCGGTCGCCGACCTCGCCGAGACGCTCACACCGGCCACGGACGATCCCGACGCCGCCGAGCCCGGTGCGGAAGGCGCGGGGGAAGACGGGGAGGAGGGAGCGCCGGACCGGCCGCTCCGCCTTGCCATCGTGGGCCGGCCCAATGTGGGCAAGTCGACGCTCATCAACCGGCTTCTGGGCGAGGAACGCCTCCTCACCGGCCCCGAGGCGGGCATCACCCGCGATTCCATCTCGGTCGACTGGAGCTGGCAGGGGCGGGCGATCAAGCTCTACGACACGGCCGGGATGAGGCGGCGCGCGCGGATCTCGGAGACCCTCGAGAAGATGTCCGTCGGCGACACGCTGCGGGTCATCCGCTTCGCCGAGGTGGTGGTCGTGGTGCTCGATGCCACCATGGCTCTCGAGAAGCAGGACGCGCAGATCGCCGAGCTCGTCGCCAATGAGGGGCGGGGAATCGTCCTTGCGCTGAACAAATGGGATCTCGTGGAGGACCGCGACGGGTTGCGCCGTGCGCTGACCGAGCGGCTCGACATTCTCCTGCCCCAGATCAAGGGCGTGCCGCTCGTTCCGGTCTCGGCGACGACGGGGACGGGCCTGCCGCGCCTCATGGAGGCCGTCACCCGCGCCTATGAGGGCTGGACCCGCCGCGTCTCGACCGGCCAGCTCAACCGCTGGCTCGCCGACACGGTCGCCGCGCACCAGCCGCCGGCCGCCCAGGGCCGGCCCGTGCGCCTGCGCTACATCACCCAGGCCAAGGCGAGACCGCCCACCTTCGCGCTCTTCGTGTCACGGCCGGAGGCGATCCCGCAGAGCTATATGCGCTATCTCTCAAACGCGCTGCGGGAGAGCTTCGACTTCCCGGGCACGCCGCTGCGCTTCGTGATGCGCAAGCCGAAGAACCCGTATACGGACGAGGGGTAGGATCGGCCGGCGGGCGCTTTCCGGCGGATTTATTCCCTGCAAAGCAGGAGGACGACGCCTGCCGGGTCGGACGTCCAATGCCCGTTCACACCGTCAAGGGGTTCCAGCTCGTCGCGCCGGGGGCTTCCGAGTGTCTTCAGCGCTTCGTCGGGTTCATCCGTGATCAGTTCCAGCCAGACATCGGTCTGGCTCTGCCTTTCGACCCTGTCGATCCACAAGGTCATGCTTCCGAATGCGAATGCGGTGCTCTCCGGCAGCTCCCTGACCACTTCAAGCCCCACACGGTCGCGATAGAAGGCTACCGTTTCGTTCCATTTGTAGAGGGGCACTTTGATCGCGATGTTCTTTCCTGGCTTGAGCATCATCTGATCCTTGCTGCGGGTCGCACCAGGTGGCCGGTCTAGCCGGACCGCCAGGCGCGCACTCCGTCATCTTCCGCGGACCAGGAAAACCAGGGCCGCGCCCTCCGCCCGCGCAATGGGCCGCTCGCCGGCCGTCTCCGTCCGGACTAGTTCGCCCTCAGGCGCCGCGGGTCGTGCTCGATCACCTCCATGCCGGCGCGTTCCTTGAGCCCGTCGAGATACTGCCGGGTGCGGAGGACCTGATCGTCCACCCAGACCGGCGGGTCGAGGACGCGGCCGAAGAAGCTCATGGCGTCGAGGAAGCGGGGGCCGATCGAGGGGCCGACATGCTCGGCCCCGCGCACGAGGCGGTATTCATGGCTGAGCCCCGCGTCGAACAGGATGCGGTGCACGAACTCCGTCCCGTGATGAAGATAGAACATGTCCTGGTCGCCGGCCTCGAGATAGATGGCGAGATCGACGAGCCGCTCGGGGTCTGCCGCGGCGATGTTGGCCGGGTTGTTCGCCTGCCAGTAGGCCTCGTCCACCGGGTCCCCGTAGATCTGCCGGAACAGCTCGTCCGAGCGCCAGAAGCGGTCGCGGACCGCGATCTCGTCGAAGTCGAGATTGGGCTCGATGCCGGGCTCCATGCTGGCGACGGCGTGGAAGATGTCCGGATGCTTGAAGGCCATGCGGAGCGAGCCCATCCCGCCCATGGAGATGCCGGTGATCAGCGTGCCCTCGCGCCCCTCCACGACGTTGTAGGTCTTGCGCATGTGGGCGATCAGATCCTCCGTGACGAAGCTCTCCCATTTCTGCGAGCCGTCCTTGAAATCCATGTAGAAGGTCCGGCCCGCCGCCGGCATGACCGACACCGCCGGCGGCACGCGGCCCTCCGCGATCGCCTGCTCGAGGAGGCGCGACATGCGCTCCATATGCGTGTTGTCGCCGCCGCCGCCGTGAAGCTGGATGATGAGCGGATAGGGCTCGGCCCGGTCCGGGTCATAGCCGGGCGGGGTGTAGACGCTGATGGGAACGGGGGAGGGGACGAGCGTGCTCTCGAGTGTCGTCTCCGTATAGGTCCCCTCGAGGGCCGAGGCGGCGGGCGCCATGGCAAGGAGGGCCGAGACCGCTGCGGCGAGCGCGGCGATGGTGCGGATGGGCGCGGGCGACATGGGTTCCTCCCCGTTCGTGGTCGATTGTCTACAAACGGAGCGTAAGCGCTCGGGCCGTCGAAGGGAACCGGTCAGATCAGCCGAGGGCGGCCGGAAGGCGCCGGCCTTCGGGCGGTGGCTCCGCGAAGAGCGCCAGAAGGCGTGCCGCCACGGCGTCCGGTCTCGCAAGGCGGGCCGTGGTCTCGGCCGGAAAGGCGTCCTGCCGCAGGGCGGTCGCCATGGGCGGGGGCCGCACGAGGGTGACGGCAAGCCCCGTCCGCGCCACCTCGCGCGCATAGGCCGTGACGATCGTCTCGAGCGCGGCCTTGGTCGCGAGATAGCCGCCCCAATAGGCCGGCACCTCGCCGAGGGCCCCGTCAGACACGGCGATGAGGTGCCCCCCGCCGGTCGCCCGCAGAAGCGGATCGAGCGCCCGGATGAGCCGCAGATTGGCGGTGACGTTCACGTCCCACATGCGCTTCCATTCCTGGGTCATGATGTGGGAGACGGGGGCGAGGGAGCCGAGGGCGCCGGCGGCGAGGATCGCCCCGTCGAGCCGGCCGAAGCGCGCGGCGATGGCGGGAAGGAGCTCGTCGAGCGCGTCGTGGTCGGAGAGATCGGCGGGGACGAGTGTCGCCCCGCCCCGCCCGGAGGCCCGGATGGCATCGTCCAGCGCCTCGAGACCGCCCTGCGTGCGGG
>JACAEB010000130.1 GCA_013389075.1 Alphaproteobacteria bacterium | reverse complement strand
GGGCGGGGCCCCTCCCTAGCTGCCCCCGCCCCGGCCGCGGTCGCGGCGTGCGGCCGCCGCCTGCCCGCGCGGACCCTGGAAATAGTCCCGCACCCAGGGGTGGTCGAAGGCGATGAGTTCGTCGATGGTTCCGCTCACGATAACACGCTTCTCCGCGAGCACCGCGATGCGGTCGCAGATGGCGTAGAGGCTGTCGAGGTCGTGGGTGACCATGAAGACGGTGAGGCCGAGCGATCCCTGCAGCCTGCGGATGAGATCGTCGAAGGCGGCAGCTCCGATGGGATCGAGGCCGGCCGTGGGCTCGTCGAGAAAGACGATCTCGGGATCGAGCCCGAGGGCGCGGGCAAGGCCGGCCCGCTTGCGCATGCCGCCCGAGAGCTGTCCGGGCAGCTTGCCCCCCGCCTCCGCCGGCAGGCCGACGAGCCCGATCTTGAGCGCGGCGAGCTCGTCCATGAGGCGGGGCGGCAGATCGAGATGCTCGCGCATCGGCACCTGCACGTTCTCGGTGACGGTGAGCGAGGAGAAGAGCGCGCCGTCCTGGAAGAGCACGCCCCAGCGCTGTTCCTGCCGCCGGCGCGCCGGCTCGTCGAGCGCCATGAGGTCCTGACCGAACACCTCGATGCGGCCCGCCACCGGCCGGTTGAGGCCGACGATCGAGCGCAGCAGCACCGACTTGCCCGTGCCCGAGCCGCCGACGATGCCGATCACCTCGCCCCGGCGCACGTCGAGATCGAGGCCGTCATGGACGACCTGCGGGCCGAACTGGTTCCTCAGCCCGCGGACGGAAATGATGACATCCTCCCCGGCCATCTACCACCCCACCTCGATGAAGAAGATGGCGAAGGCCGCGTCGAGCACGATGACGAGGAAGATGGCCTCGACGACCGAGAGGGTCGTCCGCCGGCCGACGGATTCGGCCGTGCCCTCGACGAGCAGGCCCTGGAAGCAGCCGATGGTGGCGATCACGAAGGCGAAGAAGGGCGCCTTGATCAGCCCGGCGAGGAAATGGCGCGCCTCGGCCACCTCGGTGAGGCGGGCGATGAAGAGCCAGGGCGTCATGTCGAGCATGGCCCAGGAGACGATCAGCCCGCCCGCTATGCCGGCAAGGTCGCCGACCACGGTGAGGAGCGGGAGCGCGATGACGAGCGCGATGAGGCGCGGCAGCACCAGCACCTCGATGGGATCGAGCCCGAGCGTCTGCATCGCGTCCACCTCCTCGCGCGCGCGCATCGAGCCGATCTGGGCGGTGAAGGCGCTGCCCGAGCGGCCGGCCACCATGATCGCGGCGAGGAGCACCCCGAATTCGCGCAGGAAGGCGAAGGCGAGAAGGTTGATCGTGTAAACCTCCGCGCCGAAGGTGGTGAGGATGTCCGAGCCGAGAAAGGTCACGACGGCGCCGATGAGGAAGGTGATCAGCGCGATGATGGGCACCGCATTGAGCCCGGCCTGCTCCATGTGGTGGACGAGCGAGACGACCCTGAGCCGCCCGGGCCGCAGGAGCGTGCGCCCCAGCGTCTCGACGACGATGCCGGTGAAGCCGAGCAGGCGCATGAACTCCGCCCCGATCCCGGCCGTCGCCTCGCCGATCCCGGCAAGGATCCTGAGCGCCGGATTGATGCGGGGCTCGGGCGGCAGGGGCGGCCGCCGTGCCGCCGCCACCGTCTCGAGGAGGAGGCGATGGCGCGGGGCGACCCCGCCCACCTCCACACGGACGCCGGCGGCTTCCAGCGCGCCGATGGTGCGGCACAGGAGGAAGGCCCCGGCAGTGTCGAGGGTCGAAAGCCCGCCGAGCTCGAAGCGGGCCCGCGCCGGGCGTTCGGCCTCGAGCGCGCGCAGGCGCGCGTCGACCCCGGCCGCCGCGGCGACCGTCCAGCCTCCCGCGATGCGGATGTCGAGCCCCTCGCCCGAGCGGGCGATGTGGAGCTCCGCGCTGTCCGTCATGTCTCCTGGTCCCGTGGCCCCTCGCCAGCAGGGGCCAGCATGGCCGACAAATCCTAATTCTTCCACAGCCCGGCCGCCCTCATGCTAGAACGCCGGACCCGTGAACACCGCTTTCAGACTTGCCGGGCTAGGCTCGGGCGTCTCCGCCCCGGCCCGGCCGCTGGGGACCGCCCGCCCGCCCGCAACCTTTCCGGAGTGGCCATGAGATCGCCCGGACCGCCTTTGCCCGGCAGAGGCTCCTCATGATCGGACACAGGACCATCGCCCGGCGCCTGCGCGTCCTGCCGCTCGCCGTGCTGGCGTTCGGGCTGCTGACCCTGCTCGCCGACCCGGGCGGGGTGATGACGGCGCTGCGCCTCAAGGGGGTCGACCTCCTCCAGAGGCTCGCCCCCCCGTCCGCAGATGGCGAGCGCCCCGTCCCCCGCGCCCTCGCCGTCGAGATCGATGCCGAGGCGCTCGCCGCGGGCGGACCCTGGCCCTGGCCGCGCTGGCGCCTCGCAGAGGTCGTCGAACGCATCTCCGCGCAGGATCCCGCCCTCATCGTCTTCGCGCCGGTCCTGCCCTTTCCCGATCCCGCTTCGCCGGAGGAAGCCCTCCGGGGCTTCCAGCCCGGGCCGGCGACGACCCTGCTCGAGCAGGCGCTTCCCTACGTCCGGGGCCATGACAGCGTGCTCGCCCAGACGCTGGCCGAGCATCGGGCCATCGTCGCCTTCGGCGTCGGCGGGGAGGTGCCCGAGCCCGCGCGGATCGCCCCGCCCGCCCGCCTCGAGGCACTGTTCCCGCGCGACAACCCCGTGACCATGGTGCATGAGTGGCCGTTCGCCGTCCGCTCCATGCCGCTCGCCGCCCAGCGGCGCGAGCGGATGGGGGCCGCCGTCCTCGCGCCCGACCGCGACGGCCTCCTCAGGCGCGTCCCGCTGCTCGTGAGCGTCGGGGGCGCATTGCAGCCGGGCCTCGTGCTCCAGGCCGCGCGCGTGGCGGCCGATGCCGAAAGCGCCGAAATCCTCGCCCTGCGCACCGGCCGCAATCCCTTCACCGGCCGGCGCGGCGAAGTGAGCGCCGTCAGCATGGCGGGGCGCACGCTGCCGACCGCGCCCGATGCCGGGCTCTGGCTCGCCTTCCGCAAGGACGAGGCCCCCTACACGCTGTCGGCGGCGGCACTCGCCGATCCGGGCCTTCAGCCCTGGCGCCTCAAGGACAAGATCGTGGTCATCGGCCTTGGCGTCGCCGCCGGCGACCCCGCCTACACCGTGCCGGGCGGGGGCACGATGGGCGCGGCGGAGGCCTATGCCCGCGCCCTCGACCAGATCGTGACGGGCACCTTCCTCAGACGCACCCAGGCACAGGCGGGGCTCGAGCTCGCCGCGCTCATCGGCTTCGGGCTCCTCCTCGCCCTCGCCGCCGTGCTGCTGCCCGTCCCGGTCTCGCTCGGACTGTGCGTCCTCACGGTCGGCGGCGGGGTCCTCCTCGCGCGCTCGGCCTTCATCGAGGCCGGCACGCTCTTCGACCCGCTCGGCCCCTCGGCCGTCCTCGCGCTGACGGTGCTGAGCGGGGCGGGCGTGCGGATCTACGGGGTGCTCGCCGCCCAGCGCCATCTGCGCGCGGCCCTGCGCGGCAAGGTGCCCGGAAGCGTCGTGCGCGCCGCCGCGCGCGATCCCTCCGAGGGCGGCTTCTCGGGCGACCGCCGCAAGGGCACGGTGCTGATCGCCGGCCTGCGCGACTTCGATGCGATCACCGAGACCCTCATCGAGGACCCCGAGGGGGTCCGCATCCTGCTCACGGAGTTTTCGAGCTGGGCCCATGCGCATGTGCGCCGCAGCCGGGGCACGCTCGACCGCCTCGCCGGCCCCCGCGTCACGGCCTTCTGGAACGCGCCGGGCGACGACATGGACCATGCGCTGCACGCCTGCGACTGTGCCATGCGGATGATCGAGGGGCTCGACGAGCTCAACCGCCGCATCCTCGTGCAGGGCCAGCGCCGCCACCGCGAGCTGCCGCCGCTCCAGGTGGAGATCGCCGTCAATACCGGCCAGTGCTTCGTGGGCGAGTTCGGCTCCGTCGCCCGGCCCGATTACAGCCTCGTGGGCGAGGTCACCGGCACCGCCGAGCGCATGGTGCGCGAGAGCGGCCGCTACGGCCCGGCCATCCTCGTGGGCGAGCACACGGCCAATGCCGTCCGCAACCTCTTCGCCCTGCTCGAGATCGACCGCTTCGACAGCCCGCACAAGCCGCTGCCCATGCGCGTCTATGCGCTGATGGGCAATCCGCTGGTGCGCGCGAGCCCCCGCTTCCGCTCGATCGAACAGAAGCATCAGGAGATCTTCGAGGCGCTGCTCGCCCGCGACTGGGACAAGGCCGAGGCCCTCGTCGAGGAGGCCCGCGACCTGCGCGGCGCGGTGCCCGGCCTTTACGATCTCTATCGCCGCCGCATCGCCCACTGGCGCGCCGAGCCCCCGCCCGAGGGCTGGGACGGGGTGTTCCGTACACGGCTCGCCTGAGCCGCGGGAAGGCCCCCAGAGCCGCCCCGTCCCCTGCGTCAGAAAGTGACACTTTCTGTGCCACCCCTTGATCGAGGGACCCCGCGTCCGCGATGATGGTTGGAGCATGCATGCGAGCTGAGCCAGACACCTTCATGAGCCGCCCCACAGCGCAAAGCCCCGTCCTGCCCTTCGCCGACAGCTATGCCGAGGCGCGCGAGGGCTTCCTCGCCGCCGCGCGGGGCGCGGGCGCGCGCCTTTCGAGCTACGCGACCGGCCTGCGCGGGCGCCTGGGCGAGGAGCTCGCGACCGATGTCGCCGTGCTCGGCGATCCGGCCGGCCCGCGCGCGCTCGTGCTCGTCTCGGGCACGCACGGGATCGAGGGCTTCTTCGGCTCGGCGGCGCAGCGCGCCTTCCTCACCCAGACGCGCGTTCCGAGGGGGATGCGGGTCGTCCTGATCCATGCGCTCAACCCGCACGGCTTCTCGCATGAGCGGCGGGCCGATCAGGAGAACATCGACCTCAACCGCAACTTTCTCGACCACGAGGCTCCGTATCCGGACAATCCGGACTATGAGCGTCTCGCGGACGCCATCGTCCCCGCAAGCCTCGAGCCCCGGACGCTCGGCGCGGCCAACGAAATCCTCAAGGCGTATATCGCAAGGCACGGCGCCCTCGCCTTCCAGAGCGCGGTGTCGCGCGGGCAGTACACCCATCCGGAGGGGCTCTGCTTCGGCGGCACCGGGCCCGCCTGGTCCAACCGCACGCTGCACGCCATCTTCCGCGACCATCTGTCGGGCGTCGAGGATGTCGTCTTCATCGACATGCATACCGGCCTCGGCCCGCGCGGCGAGGCGGAGCTGATCATCGAGACGGTGCAGGACAGTCCCGCCTTCCGGCGGGCGCAGGCGATCTGGGGCCCGCAGGCCAAGGCCTCCCATGACGGCGAGAGCGTCTCGCCCCCGCTCGTGGGCACGATCGACGAGGCGGTGGCGTCGGCCTTCGGCTCGGCGCGCGCCGCCATCGCCTGTCTCGAGGTCGGCACCGTCTCGCCCACCGAGACCTTCCTCGCGCTGCGGTCGGACGGCTGGCTCCACACGCGCGGCGACCCGGACTCGCCCCAGGGACGCGAGATCAAGGCGCGGATGCGCGCGGCCTTCGCCCCGCGCGACGATGTCTGGCGCGCGCAGGTCCTCGCGGCGGCGAGCGGGATCATCGGCGCGGGCCTTGCCGCCCTCACCACCCCGCGCGGCCGCGCGGCGTGAGGGCGCTCACCTCTCCCGCGCCGCCCGCGTGACCTCGAGATACCAGAAGATGTCCTCGATCTCCTGGGCGGCCAGAAGCCCGTCATAGGCCGGCATGCCCGGGCGCCCCTCGCGCACCGCCTTGAAGAAGCCGGCGCGGTCCGGCGGACCTTGCAGGAGATCGCGGCGCGGCTCGTCCGTCCGCGCCTCCGTCCCGTGGCACTGGGCGCAGTTGATCTCGTAGAGCCGGCGCCCGCTCCGCAGCTGCGCCTTGTCGATCAGCGCGAGGGGGCCGAGCGCCGCCTCGTCGCGGAACAGCGTCTCGACATCGATCCGCGAGAAGCCGATCAGCGCGACGACGAGGAACAGCGCGAGATAGAGAACGACACGCACGAGGAGCGCGGGCGAGAGGGGTCGCCGCGCGCTCATGCCGGCCGCTCGCGCGTGAGCATGATGAGGCCGCCG
>JACAEB010000137.1 GCA_013389075.1 Alphaproteobacteria bacterium | reverse complement strand
GTCCGGCGCAGGCGGCGGTACCGGCGCGGGGTCGGGCGCTGGCGCGGCCTCTGGCTCCGGCGCCGGCTCGGGAACCGGAGCCGGCTTCGACTCGCGGGCCTCCAGGAGAGCCGCGACATAGACGGGCGGCGGCGCGGCGGCATCGGGCAGGCGCATCTCGACGATGCCCACGCGGCCCTCGACGCGCGCGCTGACGGTCATCGCCCGCTTCATGGCGAGGCGAAGCGTGCGGCCGTCCGCATCCTGACGGGCAAGCGCGACGTACGGATCGAGGCTGCGAGAGAGGCTCGCGAGATCCACCGCGAAAGCCGCGTCCGATTCCGCGATCAGCACGCCGTTGAAGATGCGCGCCTCGAGAGCGGGCGCAGGTCCCGGCCAGATGAGAAGGAGGCGCGCATATCCGGGGCCTGTCTGGGTTTCGACGGCCACGGCCGGCGCCTGGGCGAGAAGCGGCCGGGGCGTGATCAGCAGGAGACAGGCGCAGCACAGCACGGCGAGCCAGGCCCACCTTTCCGGCCGGCCCCGCCTTCTCCGTCCCGCCCTGTCGTCAGCCTTCGTCATCTCCGTCCATTCCGACCACCGATTCGGCGCTCGCACAGTCTTTTCGCCGTCAGTCTCGGCCGACCACCAGCACCGCCGGGCGAGCAGCCCCAAGCTGGACCGCCCGCGCAAGCGGCCGGTCATACCCGGCCGCCGTCAGGCGGAGAGCCATCTCGTCGGCTGCCGCGAAGCCTGCCCGCACCTCCTCCGCCGGCGCCTGCGCCATCACGCGCACGGGCAGATCGACCCGCCGGAGCAGCTCCGCCACGGCGGCGAGCCCGTCCGTCGTGCCCGCCTCGACGACGAGGCCCGACGGGTCGAGCCGGAGCTGCGGGCGGTCCTCGTCCGGCATGCCGGCCAAAGAGTGATCGAACAGGGTGAACAAGTACTGAAGGTCCTGCGGGCTCGCGGGCTCCGGCCGGCCTTCGGGAGGGCGCGGCGCCTCGCGGAAGGGCGCGAGCCCAACGAGGCCCGACTGGACCTGCCGCTGGAGGCTCTCCCCCTCGCGCGTCAGGCTGAGATGAAGGATGCAGAACGCCGTGAGAAGCAGGGTCAGGTCGAGCAGCACGACCATGGGGTCCCCCCCTCGGGTCCGCCGCAGTCGCCGGGACTGGTCGAGGCGCGTGCTCATTCCGCCACCCCCTTGAAACGCAGCTCCACCCCGCGCGTGCCGGGCCGCTCGACGAGGCGGATCGCGGAGCCGGACGATGCGAGAAGGAGGCCGAGCGCCCGCAGGCGCTCGCGCGGCAATCCCTGCCCGCCGTCCGCGCCGCCGAGGACGATCTCGATGACACCGTCCCCGGACAGTCTCGGCAGCCCGCCAAGGGCGGTCGCGGCATCGGGGCGCAGCGCGGCAGTCCGTCCGATGAACACCCGCTCCGCATCGAGACGGATCGCGGGCGTCCCGCCCGGCCCCCCGTCCAGCGTCCGCCCGCCGAGAGCCGCGCGCGTCTCCTCGAGGGCGGGCGCGAGCGTCCACCCGCCCTCCGCCCGCGCCACCGGGGCGGGCTGCCCGTCATCGGATCCGGGCCGAGGCCCGGAGGACAGGCCCGTCAGACCCAGGAAGATGACGAGGATCGACAGGAATAGCGACAGCGGACCCAGGGACTTCATGCGGACGTTCCTGCCGCCCCGGCCGCGCCGCAGACCCGGCGCGCGTGCGGTGCCCGCCCCGATCATCACATCGATTCCGCGACCGGACGGCGCCGCTCGATGAGCTGCACGGTCAGCGCCTGGGCGGCGGCCGGCGACATCTCGGCGAGAATATCGGCGAGCTTGGCCTCCTTCATGCCGCCCGCGACTTCGAGCAGGATCTTCTGGTCGAGCGTCTCGAAGATGTTGGCTGCGTCCTTGGCCTTCATGCTCTCGTAGATCTTGACGAGGCGGGCGACTTCCTCGGATTCGGCGGCGACCTGCTGGCCGATCAGCGTCTGGATCTGGGCCTCGAGCGCCTTGAGCTCCTCGACCCGCTCGTTGACCCGGCGTTCGGTCGCGGCGAGAAGGGCCTCGCGCATGTCGAGGTCGGCGGCGCGCGCCTCGAGTTCGGAGCGGCGGGCGGCGAGGCTTTCGAGCACCTCGACCTCGGACCGGCTCATCAGCCCGTCATCGAGCGCCCCCGCCGAGCCCGCGCGCGGGCGGGCGGGCGCGAAGTCCGGAGTGGTGGCGGTGGGCTCGACGGCGAACCCCTCCGCCTCGAGAGCTTTCGTAGCTGCTTCCTCCGTCGCGGCCGACGGTTCGGCGGCGGGCGGGGCCGGCGCCTCGGCGACGGGATCGGCGTGGGCCGGGGCGTGATCCTCAGTGGCCGCCATCGCCGGGGACGGACCGGTCAGCCCCGTCCACACATCGGCGATCTTCAGCACAAGGAGCAGCCCCGCGCAGAGGATCACGGCAGGCAGGATCTTCAGCCGGTCGTCCATGGTTCAATCTCCCTCGCGCGGCATCAGCGTGCCTCGCGCAACGCCTTGAGGAGCGGATTTTCGGCGGCAAGCGGAGCTGCCTGACCGCTCGTGCCCTGCGGCCCGGGGGCCGTCCGCGAGCGAACCCCTTCAAGACGCGTGGCCAGGCTGTTTCCACTCTCGATCATCAGCGACAGCTCGTCGGCGAGCGATCGCGCCTTCGCCAGCGTGCCGCCGAGCGCCGATCCCTCGGTTTCGCCCAGACGGGCGAGCGATGAGATCGCGCGCTCGGCCTTGGCTGTGGCGGCATCGAGTTCGGTGATGACCGCGCGAAGCCCGTCCTGACCCGACCGCAGCGCCCGGAGCCGACGGTCGAGCAGCGCGCAGTAGACGATCGTCACGACAAGGAGCACCGCGACCAGGCAATCGATGAGAAGCGAGAGGTCCATGATGTGTCCTCAGGCCCCCGTCGCCGCGGGGCGCTTGACCTTGCCCTCGATGCGAAGGGCGATGTTGCGGCCGACCCGCCCCATGAAGCCGTTCGCCAGCGGAATGTTTCCGCATTTGAGCGTGACGAGCGACTCCGGCGAGGCATTGAGCATCAGCGTCTGGCCGACCTGCAGGTTCATGACCTGCCCGACCTTCATGACGAGATCCTCGAGGACGGCCTCGATCTCGACCTCCGTCGACCAGAGTTCGGTGGCGAGGTGGCTCTCCCAGATCGTGTCGCGCCCGAACTTCTCCCCCATGAACATCTGGAGGAGGAGTTTCCGGATCGGCTCGAGCGTCGCATACGGAATGAGCAGTTCCACGCGGCCGCCTCTGTCCTCCATGTCGATCCGCAGCTTGACGAGGATCGCGGCATTGGCCGGCCGGGCGATGGCGGCGAAGCGCGGATTGGTCTCGAGGCGGTCGAGCTGGAACTGGATGCGCGAGAGCGGCTCGAAGGCGGCACGCATGTCGTCGAGGATCACCTCGATCATGCGCTGGACGAGCATGCGCTCGATCGTCGTGTAGGGCCGGCCTTCGATGCGCATCGCGGCCGTCCCGCGGCGCCCCCCGAGGAGCACGTCCACGATCGAATAGATGAGATTGGAGTCGACCGTGATCAGCCCGTAATTGTCGAGCTCCTCGGCGCGGAACACGGCGAGGATGGCCGGCAGCGGGATCGAGTTCAGATAGTCGCCGAAGCGGATCGAGGTGATGTTGTCGAGGCTCACCTCGACATTGTCCGAAGTGAAGTTCCGCAAGGACGTCGTCATCAGCCGGACGAGCCGGTCGAAGACGATTTCCAGCATGGGCAGGCGCTCATAGGAGACGAGCGCCGAATTGATGATGGCGCGGATGCCGCTGCGGCTGCCGCCCACTTCCTCGCCCACATCGAAACCGAGCAGGCTGTCGATCTCGTCCTGGTCGAGCACGCGTTCGGCCGCCGAGCCGCGCGGGCCCACGGGCGCGGCATTGCCGTCGACCATCGCGGCCCATTCGGCCGCCATCGCCTCGTCCTGCCCGTCGCCGCCGCCGGCGGGCGCGGCTCCGCCCTTGCCGCCACCGGCCGCCTCGGCCTCCCAGGCCGCGGCCATGGCGTCCTGATCGACATCCTGTTCCGGAGTGTCTGCCATCTGTGTCCGACTTTACCTGCCTGCGCTGTCCGTCCCCGAAGGGACGCCTACTGAACGACCATTTCCTTGAAGAGGACGTCCCGCACCTTCTGCGGCCGGACGGCAAGGTTCACCCGTCTCAGGAGCTCCTCCTTGAGGCGGAACATGCCGGCGGACCCCGAAAGATCCTCGAGCCGAAGCTCGCGCAGATAGACCTGGAACTGGTCCCGGATGCGCGGCACGAGCGGTTCGAGATCCTCGAGCTTGACCGACTTGTCGAGCTCGAGGGCGACGGTGAGCTTGAGAAACGCCTTGCGGTTACCGTCCGTGTTCAGATTGGCGATGATCTCCTCGAGCTCGAAGAAGACGAGGTCGTGCGGATTGACCGCTCCGGCCTCTCCGGGCGCATGGCCGTCGGCCTCGCCGTGGGAAGCCTCCCCGTGCGAGCCGGCCTCTGCGTGCTCCTCGCCATGCGCGGCGGTCTCGGCGGTCTCCTCGCCGGACCCGCCGATCACCCCGAAGGCGAACAGAAGGCCCACCACCGCGACGATCGCCACGAGCGGTCCGCCGATCAGGATCATCAGCTTGGGGCTGATCTTCCGCTTGGCCTTGCCTGCGCCCTCGCCTTCCTCGCCTTCGGCGCCCTCGGCGCCTTCGGTTTCGGCCTCGGCTTCCTTGGAAGCCTTCTCCTTCTTGTCCTTCTTTTCCTTCTTTTCCTTGGCCATTCTCACCCTCGCGCGGGGATCGGGCGACAGGCGCCCTCGGTCAAAACCCTCGCGATGAAGCTAGGAAAGCGTGGTTAAGGAAGTGTGAGGAGGGAATTTTCTGCCGGGGCCGGGCGGCATTTGCCGGGTGCAGATGGTCGGCACATCATCGGATGCCCAGCATTTCCGCGCCTTTCGGCATGGCATGCCCCTTGCGCTTTCCCGGCCTGCCGCATGGCGCGGACTGCGCCCCGATCCCGGACGGCAAGGAGAGACCGCACGATGGACCAGATCACCCTCCTGGGCCTGTCACAGCAGATGGCGCTGAGACGCACCATGGACATGATCGCCAACAATCTCGCGAACATGAGCACCACGGCCTACAAGGCCGAGCAGATGATCTTCGAGGAATATCTCGTGGAGGTCGAGGGCGGCGGGCCGGAAAGCTCGATGAACTTCGTCATCGACAAGGGCCTGGCGCGCGATCATTCGGTCGGCCGCTTCGAGGTGACCGGCGGATCGCTCGATATCGCCGTCGATGGCCCGGGCTTCTTCGTGGTCGATACGCCCGAGGGCCCGCGCTACACGCGCAACGGTCATTTCGAGCTCGATACGGAAGGCCGCCTCGTGACGACCGAGGGTCACCCGGTGCTCGACGCCGACAGCAGGGCCATCAGCCTCGACCTCGAGGACGGCCCGCTCTCGATCGCGGGCGACGGCACGATCTCCGTCGGCGGCGGCGGCGCGCAGTTCAAGCTGCAGCTCGTCGAGTTCTCGCGGCCGGCCGAGCTCGAGAAGCAGGGCAACAGCCTCTTCGCGGCGGCCGAGGACCCCATTCCGGCGGAGCGCTCGTCGCTCGTCCAGGGTGCGCTCGAAAGCTCGAACGTGCAGCCCATCCTCGAAATGTCGCGGATGATCGAGGTCTCGCGAACCTATGAATCCACGGCGCGCCTCCTCGAGCGTGCCTCCTCGCTCAGTGTGAAGACCATCGAACGTCTGGGCCGGGCGGCCTGACATCCAGCGGAGCCACTGCCATGAAGTCGCTTAGCGTCGCTGCCACCGGAATGCTCGCGCAGCAGCTCAATGTCGAGGTCATCTCGAACAACCTCGCCAACATGAACACCACGGGCTTCAAGGCCCAGCGCGCGGAGTTCCAGGACCTGCTCTACCAGAACATCGAGCGCGTGGGCGCGGCCTCCTCGGATGCGGGGACGGTCATCCCCTCGGGCATCCAGCTCGGCGTGGGCGTGAAGGCCAATTCGGTCTACCGCATCACCGGCCAGGGCAATCTCGTGGCCACCGACAACACCTATGACGTCGCCATCCAGGGGCGCGGATATTTCCAGATCGAGATGCCGGACGGCACCAATGCCTATACCCGCGCCGGCGCCTTCGCCCTCAGCCCGACCGGGCAGCTCGTGACGGGCGATGGCTACACGGTCAATCCGGGCATCACCATTCCCCAGGAGGCGACGGACGTCAGCATCAACGCCCAGGGCGAGGTCCAGGCCTCGATCCCGGGCCAGGTCGGCCCGCAGGTGGTGGGCCAGCTCGTGCTCGCCACCTTCTTCAACGAGGGCGGTCTCGAGGCGGTCGGCGACAACCTCTTCCTCGAAAGCGCCGCATCGGGCACGGCAAATCTCTCCGTTCCCGGAGCGACGGGCTACGGCACCGTCCTGCAGGGCTTTCTCGAGACCTCGAACGTGAACGCGGTCGCCGAGATCACGGCCCTGATCACGGCCCAGCGGGCCTACGAGATGAACGCCAAGGTCATCACCACCTCCGACGAAATGCTGTCGGCCTCGACCAACCTCAAATAAGGGCTGAGCCGCGATGAAAGCCTTCCTCTCCGTCTCGCCCGACCTTCTCGCCTCGTTGCGGCGCGGTCCCGTCCGCCAGCGCATGATCGAGCTCGGCGCCCTCGCCGGGCTGACGCTCGGCTTTCTCGCGATCGCCTTCGCGGTGCCGGCGCGCGGCGAGGAGCCCGCCCCGCTCGTCCTCAAGACGCCGCTCGTCGTGGACGGCGAGGTCATCCGCCTTGGCGATCTTTTCGCCATCGACGGCGAGGCGGCGGAAACCGCGCTCGCCGCCGCGCCCGCCCCCGGCGAACGGGCGCTTCTCTATCCGAGCCGCGTTCAGCTCTCGCTGCGCGAGGCGGGTTTCTTCTGGGCCAACGCCGAAGGGCTGACCCGCATCGCCGTGACGGGTGCCTCCCAGACCCTGTCCGAGGACCGCCTCGTCGAGGCTCTCGAGGTCCCGCTCACCGATGCTCTTGGGGCGGATGGTGTCGAGATCCTCCTTGCGGGCACGGGCGGCGCCGTTCATCTGCCGCCGGGGCCCGAGCCCGACCTGCAACTCGATGCGCTCGAGGCCGATCGCCGCACCGGACGCTTCGAGGCGCGTCTTGCCGTCAGCGTGGGGCCGGATGCGCCGGTCATGATCGAGATCGCGGGCAGAGCCACACCCCTTGTCCGCATCCCCGTGCCCGCCCGCGCGGTCGAGGCCGGCACCCGTCTGGCGCCCGCCGATTTCGACTGGATCGAGACGCGCGCCGACCGGCTCACCGCCCTCACGGTCACAAATCTTGCCGCGGTCGCCGGGAAGGAGGTGCGCCGCCCCTTGCGCGCGGGTCAGCCCATCCGGTCGAGCGACGTCATGGAGCCGCTGGTCGTGTCGAAGGGGCAGATCGTGTCGCTGGTCTTCGAGGCCCCGGGCCTGCGCCTGACCGATCGCGGCCGGGCGCTCGAGGATGCCGCCGCGGGCGAACCCGTCCGTGTGATGAACATGACGTCGAACCGGGTCATCACCGGGTTCACCACCGCCGCGGGCGAGGTGCTCGTGGGCGGCGGCGCCCCGGCCCGCCTTGCAAGCCGCTGAGGACCGCTGCCATGTCCCTGCCCGCCCCTTCCGCCTCGCCCGAACGCTCGGCCTGCACGTGCTGGAAAAGTGGCCTCCGGCTCGGCGCGATCGTGCTGCTCCTTCTCGGCCAGGGCGCCTGCGCCCAGATCGGCCAGATCAAGGATGTCGGCCGCACCCCGGACCTCGCACCGATCGAGAACCCGGTGGCCACACCCGCCTATCGCCCCGTGACCATGCCGATGCCCGATCCGGATGTGACGCCCGGCCAGGCCAATTCGCTCTGGCGCGTCGGGGCGCGCGCCTTCTTCAAGGACCAGCGCGCCGCCCGTGTCGGCGACATCCTCACGGTCGAGATCGACATCACCGACCAGGCTCAGGTGAACAACACGACGTCGCGCTCGCGGACATCGGCGGCCGATGCCGATCTCACCAACCTGCTCGGCCTCGAGACCCAGCTCACCGGCCCCTTCGCCGAGGGGATCGACCCCTCGAGCCTTGCAAGCTTCGGCAACACGACATCCGCCAACGGCACCGGAACGATCAACCGATCGGAGTCGGTCTCGCTCACCGTCGCCGCGATCGTGACGCAGATCCTGCCCAACGGAAATCTCGTCATCATGGGGCGGCAGGAAGTGCGCGTGAACTACGAGGTGCGGGAGCTTCTGATCACCGGCCTCGTGCGACCGGAAGACATCACCAATCAGAACACGGTGCAGCACACGCAGAT
Source organism: Alphaproteobacteria bacterium (assembly GCA_013389075.1). Classification (GTDB taxonomy): domain Bacteria; phylum Pseudomonadota; class Alphaproteobacteria; order JACAEB01; family JACAEB01; genus JACAEB01. The sequence continues at coordinate 193 of JACAEB010000137.1, read as the reverse complement.
CGCCGAGGCCCGCATCTCCTATGGCGGCCGCGGCCACATTTCGCAGGTCCAGCAGCCCGCCTGGGGCCAGCAGGTCTACGACATCCTCTTCCCGTTCTGAGGACCGTCAGGGTACGGATGGCGGCGGCGGCCCGCCCGCGGGCCCGCGCGGCCCGGCGGGCGGCGGGCGGCGCGGCTCGCCGGGGCCCTTGCG
>JACAEB010000129.1 GCA_013389075.1 Alphaproteobacteria bacterium | reverse complement strand
TCGCGAGGCCGCCGGAGCCCTCGATCTTGATCGACTGCTCTTTGCCCGAGGCCTTGTCCTTCGCGGAGACCGCGAGGATGCCGTTCACGTCGATGTCGAAGCTGACCTCGATCTGCGGCATGCCGCGCGGCGACGGCGGGATGCCGTCGAGCAGGAAGCGGCCGATCTCGCGGTTGGCGTTCGCCATCTCGCGCTCGCCCTGGAAGACCCGGATGGTCACCGCCGTCTGGTTGTCGTCGGCGGTCGAGAAGACCTGCGCCTTCTTGGTGGGGATGGTGGTGTAGCGGTCGATGAGCCGGGTGAACACCCCGCCCAGCGTCTCGATGCCGAGCGAGAGGGGGGTCACGTCGAGCAGCAGCACGTCCTTGACGTCGCCCTGCAGGACGCCGGCCTGGATGGCGGCGCCCACGGCGACCACCTCGTCCGGATTGACGCCCTTGTGCGGATCGCGGCCGAAGAACTGCTTCACCACTTCCTGGATCTTGGGCATGCGCGTCATGCCGCCGACGAGGACCACCTCGTCGATCTGGGCGGCGGTGATGCCCGCATCCTTGAGCGCGGCCTTGCAGGGATCGACGGTGCGCTGCACGAGATCGTCCACCAGCGCCTCGAGCTTGGCGCGGGTCAGCTTCATGGTCAGGTGCTTGGGCCCCGACGCGTCGGCGGTGATGAAGGGCAGGTTGATCTCGGTCTGGGTCGCCGAGGAGAGCTCGATCTTCGCCTTCTCCGCCGCTTCCTTGAGGCGCTGGAGCGCGAGGCGATCGGAGCGCAGGTCGATCCCGGACTCCTTTTTGAACTCGGCCGCGAGGTAATCGATGATGCGGAGGTCGAAATCCTCCCCGCCGAGGAAGGTGTCGCCATTGGTGGACTTCACCTCGAAGACGCCGTCGCCGATCTCGAGGATGGAGATGTCGAACGTGCCCCCGCCGAGGTCGTAGACGGCGATGGTGCCGGTGGTCTTCTTGTCGAGCCCGTAGGCGAGCGCGGCGGCGGTCGGCTCGTTGATGATGCGCAGCACCTCGAGCCCGGCGATCCGGCCCGCGTCCTTGGTGGCCTGGCGCTGGGCATCGTTGAAATAGGCGGGCACGGTGATGACCGCCTGCGTCACGGTCTGGCCGAGATGGGCCTCCGCGGTCTCCTTCATCTTCTGGAGGATGAAGGCCGAGATCTGGCTCGGCGCAAGCTTGTCCCCGCGGCCCTCGACCCAGGCATCGCCATTGTCGGCGCGCACGATCTTGTAGGGCACCATGTTCATGTCCTTCTTCACGACGGGGTCGGAGAAGGAACGGCCGATCAGGCGCTTGATGGCGAAATAGGTGTGTTCGGGATTGGTGACCGCCTGGCGCTTGGCGGGCTGGCCCACGAGCCGCTCGCCATCGGGCGTGAAGGCCACGATGGACGGCGTCGTACGCGCGCCTTCGGCGTTTTCGATCACCTTCGGCGTGGAGCCGTCCATGACGGCCACGCAGCTGTTGGTGGTTCCGAGGTCGATACCGATGACTTTGGACATTCTGGTTCCTCGTGTTGCGGCGAACTCGGCCCGGGCTCTTCGTGAAGAAGCCGCCCCGGCACGTCCCAAGGAGGCGCCCGGCGGACAACCCGGAAAATCCCTCGTGCCCCGCCGGACAATAGGCTGAGAATTGCTGGGGATATAGGGAAGCCGCGGGCGGCCCGCAAGCGGCGCGGGTGTCGCCCCCCGGAACCGCGGCCCGCGGCCGCGCCTTGTTCCTCCCCGAAGGCTCATGGGGACAGGCAGCGAACATAGGGCGCCCGGCACGGGCGGGGAGGGCGCGTCCCGGCGCGGCCGGCAGCGGCTCGTGCGCCTCCTGCGCCAGCTCGCAAGCCTCGCCGAGACGCGCGTGATGGCGAGCCTGCTCGCCGCCAGCGCGGGCGCCTGGGCCTTTCTCGAAATTGCCGACGAGGTGGCCGAGGGCGAGACCCACGCCATCGACCGGGCGATCTTCCTCGCCCTGCGGACGGCCGGCCGGCCCGACGATCCGCTGGGTCCGGGCTGGCTCGAGGAGGCGATGCGCGATCTCACCGCGCTCGGCGGCTTCACCGTCCTCGCCCTCGTCGTCATCGGTGCCTGCGGCAGCCTCTTCTTCCTGCGGCGCCGCCGCGCGGCGGGGGTGCTGCTCGGGACGGCGCTGACGGCCCAGGCGAGCGTCGAGCTTCTGAAACTTCTCTATGAGCGCGCCCGGCCCGATCTCGTGCCGCATCTGAGCTGGGTCACCTCGGCGAGCTTTCCGAGCGGGCATTCGGCGCTAGCGGCCACTGTCTATCTCACGCTCGGCGTGATGGTCGCCTCGGGGACGCCGAGCCTGCGCGCGAGGGCGCTCGTCCTCACGCTCGCGCTCTTCGTGGTGGCGGCGGTGGGGGTGAGCCGGGTCTATCTCGGCGTCCACTGGCCGACCGACGTCCTCGCCGGCTGGGCCCTCGGCGCCGCCTTCGCCATGGCCGCCCGCCTCGTCCACGGACTCTGGCGCGGCCAGGGGGGCCATGGGACGTAGGCGGATGGTCGCCGGATGGCGCATCCCGCTCCAGGCCCGTCCTTGCGAGCGGAGCGGAGCGATCCACGCCGCACACGAGGCGTTCCCGCCCACCGACTGGATCGCCGCGCGCTTCGCGCTCGCGATGACGGCAAGGCCGTCCTCCTCCTGCGGAGGGATCGGGGAGGGACCGGGCGCGGGCGCCCGGTCCCGGTGTCAAATCACTGCACGAGATTGGCGCGGCAGATGTCGACCGCGGAGCTGTCGCCGGGAAGCTTCGCCCCCGCCGGCATCAGCGTCTTCAGCTTGTCCGAGCGCAGATAGGTGAACGCGCCTGCGTTCGAATTGAGGATGGCGTCGAACCAGGCCTTGCCGGCCGCTTCGACCACGTCGAAGATCTGCGCGTCATAGGTGCCGGTATCGGTCTTCAGATTGAAGTCGGGGTGTTCGGCATCGGCGACATCGACCCAGACCTGGATCTTGTCGTCCGCGCCCGACACGGCCTGCATGTTCTCGAAGGCCGTCACGCGGTTGAGCGAGGATTCGGGATCGAGCGGATCGGTCGCGTCATGGCAGACCGCGGCCGTCGCACCCGGGCAGTCGTCATAGCCGGTGATGGTCATCACGGGCCGTTCCTCCGCATTCGGACTGACGACGCTGACCCAGGAATGGCTCGACGCCGAGGTGCGGAAGAAGCCGTGATCGTTTTCGCCCTGGACGGAGGCGGCGAGATAGGCGAGCGGCGCGGGCCGGCTGGCCGTGCCGACATATTTGAAGTTCTGCGCCGTGTTGGAGGGGCCCATCTTGGGCTGCGCGCCCGCGACGGTCATGGCGGTGTAGGCGCCGTTCGAATGGCCCGCGACGCCGACGCGGTTCACGTCCATCCGGCTGATGATCTTGTTGCCCTGATAGTCGTTGAGCGTGTTGCCGATGGTGGACAGGCTGTCGATGACGAAGGCGATGTCCTTGGGCCGGTTCCAGTACTGGGCCTGCGAAACCGAGGCGCAGCTGCCCGAATAGCCGAGCTGGGCGCAGGCATGGAGCCGCTCTTCCTCCGTCTGGCTGTGGATGACCTCAACGACGACGAAGCCGGCTTCGGCGAGCGCCCTCGGCCAGCCGCCCGTCGCGGGGAAGCTGCAGGGGGTGCGTGCCCCCCCCCGCCATGGGAAAAGATGACGACGGCGCGCTGGCCGGTCACCCCGTCATTGTAGTGCAGCCGTCCGGTCACGACCTTGCCGGCGCCGGTCGAATTGATCCGTGAGGGATCGTTCGCCGTGACGCAGGAGGTGGTGCGGATGGTGCCCGCGAAGGTGGGCGGGTTGTAGGTCGGATTGGCAACCGACGACACCGGACACGAATCCGGATTGTAGACCTGCCCCATGGCCATGCCCGTGCAGGCGACGAGCGCAGGGCCCGTCAGGACAAGGATCTTTCCTAGCATGCTCATGTTGAAGACACCTCGATTGGAGTTGCAACGTGGGCTGCGCGCAAGAGCAAGCTCCCGGCAGCCCGGCGGGAGACAGGCACGCACGAGACACAGCTGCGGACGGGCGGCGCAGGCGGGCGCCACCGCCAAAGCGGGGACTGACGGAATGCGGTTGTGAGGCGGGACGACCGGGGCTCCGCGGACGAGACAGGCGGCCGGCCTTTTTGTACTTCGAGGAATAATACATCCGTTGAGACAAGGGAGCAAGCGGCGCGCCCCCGCGGCCGGGCCTTGCCGATCGGCGGGCGGCTTGCCTATCTCGGCTCATGACGAAGACGCCCGACATGCGGGCGGGTCCGCAGGCCGGGCCTGCCGCCGAGCCCCCTGCCGTGCCGCAAGGCGGGTCGAGCACCGCCCCCGGGGCGGGTCCCGTGCGCGCGCTCCTCGCCTCGGACGCCGCCAAGGGCATTCTCTTCAAGCTCGCCGCGACGCTCGCCTTCACGCTGATGAACGTCATCGTCAAGGCGCTGGCGGCGCTGCCGACGGGCGAACTCGTCTTCGCCCGCGCCTTCTTCGCCATTCCGCCGCTGGTCGTCGTGGCCTGGGCGAGCGGAGGTCTGCGCCGCCTCGTCGTGACCCGCCGCCCGCTCCTGCATGTGCGCCGCTCTCTGACCGGGACGCTCGCCATCTTCTGCTACTTCGTTTCGCTGACGGCGCTGCCGCTCGTCGATGCCACGGCGATCAGCTTCGTGATGCCGATCTTCTCGGTCGTGCTCGCCGCGCTCGTGCTGAAGGAGCAGGTGGGCGTGTGGCGCTGGGGCGCGGTGGTGGCGGGATTTCTCGGTGTGCTGCTCATTCTCGCGCCCCACCTCGGCGAGGGGACGGGCGATGCCGGCGCGCCCGTGGCGCTCGGAGCGGCGGCGGGGCTGTTCGGCTCGTTCCTCGCGGCCTTCGTCGTCATCTTCATTCGCAGCATGAGCACCACCGAGACCTCCGAATCGATCGTCTTCTATTTCATGGCCACCGCCGCGGCGCTCAGCGCGCTGAGCTTCTTCTTCGAGTTCGAGATGCCGACGGCGGCGCAGGCGGGGCTTCTCGTCCTGTGCGGCGTGCTCGGCGGCCTTGCCCAGCTTGCGATGACCTACTCCTACCGCTTCGCCGAGCCCTCGCTGCTCGCGCCGTTCGACTACGCGGCCATCGTCTGGGCGACCCTGCTCGGCATCGCGATCTTCGCCGAGGTGCCGACGCCCATCGTCTGTCTCGGCATGCTGGTGATCGTGGCGGCCGGCCTCACCATCGCCTGGCGCGAGCGCCACCGGCACATCGAGCGGCCGAAGCCGCCGGCGCTCTAGCCGGACGGGGCGGCATTCCCCCGGCCCCGCCCGTATCCGGTCACGGAGTGAGATCGACCTTCGCGATCCAGGCCGAGCCGTTGTGCGGCACGGAGTTGCCGTCGATCCCGCCATAGTAGGAAACGTCCGCGTCCCACGGAGAGGGCTCGATCGTCCGGATGGCGACGAAGGCTTCCCGGTACTCGATCACCCCGTCCGTATCCTTCGCCTTGAGCGGCATGCCGGTGCCCTGGAGGCAGTCGAAGGAGAAGGTGGGCGTCGTGCCGGGATTGCGGACGATGAAGCAGGCGGCCGCATCGGCATCGGCGTTCTGGCACTGGCGGTCGGCCGGGCAGGAATTCTTCCACTGGAACTGCATGCCGGCGATGTGGCGCAGCACGCCGCCGCTGGTGAAGGGCTGCCACTCATTGTAGGCCGCGATGGTGTAGCCGATGTCGGCCCCGGCAGTGGGCCGGCCCATGGCGGTGAGGCCGGCGGCGGTGATGTCGCCGACATCGCCCTCGACCGTCGGCGTCCAGTCCGCCTTGGCCGAAAGCTCGCCCGAGGGCAGATTGTTGAAGCGAACGATCTTCCCGGCATAGGGGACCGGGATGAGGGTCGTGCCCTCGGCCGATTCATAGGTCGCGAGCAGTGCCGGAGAGCTGCCCTGGGTGACGCAGGTGAGCCCCCGCCAGCCGCTCGCCGCATCCGCGCGGATGTTCTCGACATTGACTCGGACCCAGCGGCTCGAATTGTCGCCGAGACTGTCCGTGTCCACCACAAGCGTGCCATTGTTGTTGCGGCGATAGATGCGCCGCTTCACGGCGGCGTAGACCGAGCCGTTGCACTGCGTCATGGCGAGGACGCGGCCTTCGTTCCCGACATCGTCGCCCGCATCGATGATGAGCTCGGGCGTCGTGTTCCAGTTGATGGTCTGCGTCGAGGCATTCCAGGTCCCGCGATAGATGCCCTGATCGCCCACGCCGGCGTAGAAGGCGAAGGTCGAGCCCTCGACCCGTCCGTAGAAGGAGCGGATCTCCTCCTTGCCGCCGAGCTGCACGCTGCCGGTGAAGGAGGTGGCGTTGTTCTTCAGCCAGACGACCGTGAGCTCCTGCTTGCTGTCGACGAGATTGTGCGACTGCGCGAGGAGCACGTTGACGCTGCCTCCCCGCCATTCGCCGACGAGGGAACGGTGAAGCTCGCAAGGCCCGTGACGCGGACCGTGTAGGGGAAGGTCGCGAAGAGCTGCCACTGCGCCGTGGCGCTGTTCTTCACGATGATCTGCGCCCCGTTGTCGGGACAGGTATCGGATTGCTGCCAGCGGCCGAGCGAGGCAAAGAGCTTGCCGTTATGCGCGACGATGTTGAGCGTCTCGCTGTGCGTGGTCAGACCACTGATGAACTCGTTGAGCTGCTGGAAGCCCGAGACAGAGGGATTGTCCTCCAGCGTCGCATTGATGGCGAAAGCCGCTCCGCTGCTCAGCGTGAGGGCAAGTCCGGCGGCGGCGGCCACGCGGACGAAGCTGCCGCGCCGGCGGCAGCCTGAAGTTGGGACCATATATTCCTCCTTGATGATGGACTGCAGCCGCACCACTTCATCCGGCCACGGATCCACACTGTGAGAGGAGGGCGGTCTCGTCAATCGTATTAGCAGCCGATGTGTAATAAGTTTTAGTAATAAAAGTGTCTGGGCAAGTGTCTGTGAAAGACAATACTTCCACATGGCCCGAATCGGCCAGATCAAGTCCTGCGGCGATGGTCATCGCCAGTGAGAGCTGGCCGGAAGACCTGGCGGTCCTCCGGCCGGCCGAGTCGCGGGACCCCGGGACAGGGTCCCGCCGGGCGAGCGCCGCCTTACGGCGTGAGGTTGAAGCTCGCGATCCAGGCCGACCCGTTATGGGCGATGTTGTTCCCGTCGATGCCGCCGTAATAGAAGATGTCGCCGTCCCAGGGGGCGGGCTCGATCGTCCGGACGGCGTTGAACGCCTCGCGATATTCGATCACCCCGTCGGCATCCTTCGACACCAGCGCCATGTTCGTGCCCTGGAGGCAGTCGAAGGCGAAGGTCGGCGTCGTGCCCGGGCTGCGGGTGATGAAGCAGGCCGCCGCGTCCGAGGACGAGGTCTGGCACTGCCGGTCGGACGGGCAGCCGCCGTTCCAGAACCACTGGACGCCCGCCGCGTGGCGCAGCACGCCGCCATAGGTATAGGGCTGCCACTCATTGTAGGCGGCAATCGCATAGCCGATGGCGGAATTGGCGGTGGTGCGGCCCATCGCCGTGAGACCGGCGGCGATGGTGTCGCCGATATCGGCCTCGATCGTCGCCGACCAGTCGGCCTTGGCCGACAGATCGCCGGTGGGCAGGCTGCCGAAGCGCACCATCTTGCCGGCATAGGGGACCGGGGTGAGAACGGTGCCGTCGGACGATTCATAGGTGGCGAGCAGGGCCGGTGCGCTGCCCTGCGTGACGCAGGTCAGTCCCCGCCAGCCGCTCGGCGCCGAGCCGCGGATGTTCTCGACGTTCACGCGCACCCAGCGGCTGTTGTTGTCGCCGACACTGTCCGTGTCCGTCACCAGCGTGCCGCCGTCATTGCGGCGGTAGATGCGCCGCTTGACCGCCGCGTAGAGCGCGCCGTTGCACTCGGCCATGGCGAGCACGCGGCCCTCATTGCCGACATTGGTGCCCGAGTCGATGATGAGTTCGGGGGTCGAGGACCAGTTGATGGTCTGCGTCGCGGCGTTCCACGTGCCGCGATAGATGCCCGTATCCGACACGCCGGCATAGAAGGCATAGGTCGAGCCCTCGAGCCGTCCGTAGAAGGCGCGCGTGTCCTCCGGCCCGCCGAGCTGGTAGCTGCCCGTGAAGGAGCTGTCGCCATCGAGCGCCCACACGAGGGTCATTTCCTGATTGCCGCTGACGAGATTGTGCGACTGGGCGAGCAGGACGTCGACGTTGCCGCCGCCGCCATTGGCGGACGAGGGGACGGTGACGCTCCTCAGTCCCGTCACGCGGACGGTGTAGTCGAAGGTGTCGAACACGTCCCAGTCGTCGGAGGCGCTGTCCTTGACGATGACCTGCGCCCCGATGTCCGGGTTGGTGTCGGACTGAACCCAGCGGCCGAGGCCGGCGAAGAGCCGGCCATGATGGGCGACGATGTGAAGCGTCTCGCTATGGGTGTTGAGCCCGGTGATGAAGTCGTCGAGCTGCTGGAAGCCCGAGGTGGCCGGATCATCCTCGAGCGCCGCGTTGATGGCGAAAGCCGATCCGGTGCTCAGCACAAGACCTAGTCCGGCGGCGGATACCGCGCGGATGAAGCTGCCGTGATGGCGGCGGCTGCGAGCTGGGTCCATACAAGTCCTCCTGGTTGGTTTTGGAACCGACCGTACCCTGACGGGTCGGCCGTGCGCACACGGTGGGCGCGGCCGCGAGAACAGTCAATCGTATTATTTGCTCTGGAACGAAAATTTCGCGCGCGACGCCACTCCGCACACGGATCAAAAAAGATGAAGGAGGGCGAGGGGGCAATCGACCTGCCCCGCACCCTCCTTCGCGATGATGGGCGGCCGGAGGGCGAGAGCCTCCCCGGCCGCCGGGTCTAGTGCGCCGCCGCGACCATCGTCACGGCGACAGATCGATATGCGCGATCCAGGCCGCGCCGTTATGGGCGATGTTGTTGCCGTCGATGCCGCCGAAATAGAAGACGTCCGCATCCCACGGAGCGGGCTCGATCGTCCGCACGGCGTTGAACGCCTCGCGATATTCGATCACCCCGTCCGCGTCCTTGGCGACCAGCGGCATGCCGGTGCCGCCGAGGCAATCGAAGGTGAAGGTCGGCGTCGTGCCGGGGATACGGACGATGTAGCAGGCTTCCGCATCCGAGGCCGAGGTCTGGCACTGGCGGTCGGACGGGCAGCCGCCATAGCCCTGCCAGAACCATTGCACCCCGCCCGAATGCAGCGTGTTTCCATTGTACTGGAAGGGCTGCCATTCATTGTAACCGGCGATCGTGTAGCCGATCTCCGAGCTCGCGGTGGTGCGGCCCATCGCCGTGAGACCGGCGGCGATGGTGTCGCCGATATCGGCCTCGATGGTCGCCGACCAGTCGGCCTTGGCCGACAGATCGCCCGTGGGCAGGCTGCCGAACCGCACGATCTTGCCGGCATAGGGGACCGGGGTGAGAACGGTGCCGTCGGACGATTCGTAGGTGGCGAGGATGGCGGGCGAGCCGGACTGCGTGATGCAGGTGAGCCCCCGCCAGCCGCTCGGCGCCGAGCCGCGGATGTTCTCGACGTTCACGCGCACCCAGCGGCTGTTGTTGTCGCCGACACTGTCCGTGTCCGTCACCAGTGTCCCGCCGTCGTTGCGGCGGTAGATGCGCCGCTTGACGGCTGCATAGAGCGCGCCATTGCACTGCGTCATGGCGAGCGCCCGGCCCTCATTGCCGACATTGGTGCCCGAGTCGATGATGAGCTCGGGCGTCGAGGACCAGTCGATCGTCTGGGTGGAGGCGTTCCAGGTGCCGCGATAGATGCCCGTGTCCGACACGCCGGCATAGAAGGCATAGGTCGAGCCTTCGAGCCGTCCGTAGAAGGAGCGCACGTCCTCGTCCCCGCCGAGCTGGTAGCTGCCCGTGAAGGAACTGTCGCCATCGAGCGCCCAGACGAAGGTCATTTCCTGGACGCTGCTGACGAGATTGTGCGCCTGAGACAGGAGCACCTCCACATCGCCGCCCCCGCCATTGGCCGAGGAGGGCACGCTGAAGCTCGCGAGCGCCGTCACGCGCACGGTGTAGTCGAAGGTGTCGAAGACGTCGAAGGTGTCGGTGGCGCTGTCCTTGACGATGACCTGCGCCCCGATGTCCGGATTGGTGTCGGACTGGGTCCACCGGCTGAGACCGGCGAACAGCTTGCCGTCATGGGCGACGAGGTGAACCGTCTCGCTGTGCGTGTCGAGCCCGGAAATGAAATCGTCGAGCTGCTGGAAGCCGGCTGTACCCGAATCGTCTTCCAGAAAGGCGTCGATGGCCCTGGCGTTTCCCATGCCCGACAGCGCGAAGATCGCAACGCAGGCAAAGAAGCGTGATCGGGACAGGGTTCTCCTGTCCCCAGGTCGTACCGTCATCTGGTCTCCTCCGAAGGTTTTTATACGGATTTTCGGTAAGCCATTTGCCACGGATGCGACATACGCTGGCGAGCGCACGCTAACACAGACAAGAAAACTGATGAAGAGATCCCTTAATTGGGACCCGATTAATATGTCGCTTCGACGAAAATCGGAACACGCGTGTATTAGCGGCAGAGTGAATGCCGCAACGGCCGGCCGGCGCGGGCATGCCCCCCTCCCCGCTGCTCGAGGCGAGCGTCACGGCCCTGTGAGGTTCTCCGACTAGGGTCGTTGGCCGGGGTACTGACCGCGGGGGGGCGGGGGCATGCATGACGGGCTTGCGATCATCGTATTCAGCTTGACGATTCTCGGCTTCGGGCTCCTGTCGAGACTCTTCGAGCGGATGAGTGTGACGGGCCCGATGGTCGCGGTGAGCGTCGGCATCCTGGTCGGTGAGGTCGGGTACCGGACGATCGAGATCGAGCTCGATCCCGCTTTCGTCGAGATCATCGCCGAGCTCACGCTCATCATCATCCTCTTCACCGATGCGGCGCGGATCCGGCTCAGCGAGCTGGTCTCCCACCAGACCATTCCGCTGCGTCTGCTCGTCATCGGCATGCCGCTGACCCTGCTTGCCGGGGTCGGCGCGGCCATGCTGCTGTTTCCCGGTCTCGATTTCTGGGTGTTCTTCCTCCTCGCCGCCCTGCTGACGCCGACGGACGCCGCGCTCGGCGAGGCCGTGGTGACGAACCGGCGCATTCCGCTCGCCACGCGCCAGTCCATCAATGCGGAAAGCGGCCTCAATGACGGCCTCGCCCTTCCCGCCGTGCTGCTTTTCCTCGAACTCTCCAACCTGTTCGGAAAGGGCTACATCAGCGTCGGGCTCGATGCCGCCGAGTGGCGGCAGTTTCTCGTTTCGCAGCTGGTGCTCGGACCGGTCGCGGGGATCGGGGTCGGCGTCTTCGGCGGTCTCCTGCTCGATGCGAGCGCGCATCGGGGATGGATGGAGCCGACGTTCCAGCGCCTCGCGGCGCCGGCCCTTGCGCTGCTCTCCTACGGGATCGCCGACCTCATCGGCGGCAACGGGTTCATCGCCGCCTTTTCCGCCGGCCTGTTCCTGGTGGCGGGACATCCGGACATCCGGCGGCGCATCGACGATTTCGGCAAGGCGGAAGGCGAGCAGCTCTCGCTCCTGACCTTCCTCATATTCGGGGCGGCGATCGTCCCGCTCGTCCTCGACAGCATGACCTGGCAGACGCTCGTCTATGCCGGGCTGAGCCTGACGGTGATCCGCATGGTGCCGGTCTGGCTCTCGCTCCTGTTCTCGGGTCTGAAGAACCGCGACAAGCTCTTCATCGGCTGGTTCGGTCCGCGCGGGATCGCCTCGATCCTCTTCCTGTTCATCATCTTCGACGATGTCGATTTCCTCTTCTTCGACCGGGTGATCGCGGTCGTCGTGGCCACGGTCCTCATGAGCATTTATCTTCATGGCCTGAGTTCGCGTCCGCTTGCCCATTGGTACGGACGCTGGAAGGAGAGTCTCCTGCCCGAACCACCGCGCTGAGGGGACCTCCTCGCGCACCGGGAGCCGCCCATTCCGTCATCGCCACCGTTTCTTCCCCCCGAGGGGTTCGCCTTTCTGCCCGGCCATCTCGACGGGGCGGCGCAGGAGCGGCTTGCCGCGCTCGTGCGGGCCCATCTCGAGGCGGCGCCGCTCTTTCAGCCCGTCATGCCCGGCTCGGGGCGGCCCTTCTCGGTGCGGATGAGCAATTTCGGGCCGCTCGGCTGGGTGTCCGATCGCGCCGGCTACCGCTACGAGCCCTGTCACCCGGTGACCGGGCGCCCCTGGCCGCCCCTCCCCGAGGCGCTGCGCGCGCTCTGGGGCGAGCTCACGGGCCTTGCCGAGCCGCCCGAATGCGGCCTTGTCAACGTCTATGGGCCCGGCGCGCGCATGGGGCTGCATCAGGATCGCGACGAGGCGGCGCTCGACTGTCCGGTGGTGTCGGTCTCGCTCGGGGACGGCGCGCTCTTCCGCATCGGCGGTCCCCGCCGGCGTGACCCGACGCGCTCACTGCGCCTTGCCTCGGGCGATGTGGTGGTGCTGGGCGGGGCCGCCCGCCTCGCCTTTCACGGCATAGACCGCGTCTATGCCGTCTCCTGCCGTCTCCTGCCCGGGCTCGGGCGCGTCAATCTCACTCTGCGGCGGGTGACCCCGCTTGCCCGTCCGCTCCGGGGCCGGTGAGCGACACGGGCTCGAAGGCGTGGGCCGTGACGGGGCCCGCCTCGGGAACGCTGACGGCGAGATAGAGGTGCTCGAGCCGCCCGCAGCCCTGCATTGCCGCCGGCAGCAGCCAGCCCGGCCCCGCGAGTCCCACGGGCTCGCTGCCCGCATAGACGAAATCCATGTCGAGACGCACGCGGACGAGCGTGCAGTCGCCCTTGGCGAGGAAGCCCGCCACGGCGGCCCGCTGCAGCGCGCGCCTGAGCTCGGTCTCCCGCGCGGGATCCACGAGCGCAAGGCCGAGCGCCCGCGCCGCCGCGAGCTGGGCGGGGTCCTCATTGGCGAAGCGCACATTGGGATCGGCCCCGGGGACGGGGATGATGGCGACCGCATCGAGGGCGGCGGGATCGATGGGCGAGGGGCTGGCGAAGCGGGCGGGGCTGCCGCCCGCGCCGGAGGGGAGCTGCGCGCGGACGGGCTCCCTCGCCGTCGCGGCCACCGCCAACTCGGCCGTGGCGGCGGCGCTGCCCGGCGCCGGCTCCTGGCGCGCCGTGCCCGAGCAGGCGCCGAGCGCGAGCGCGAAGAGCGCCGCCCCGACCTTGGTCCAGTCCGCCCGCATCGATGCACCTCCACCCTCGGCTCCCGCGAGCCCGGAGGCTAGCAGGCGGCGGGGCGGGAGGGAAACCGCCCCCGGCCCTTGCCCTGCCGCGCGGCGGGCGCCATAACCCGCCCGAGCCGCTCCACCAGAGGGTAGTCCATGACCGACGTCGCCGCCGATACCGTGCCCTATCTGGGACCCGAACGGGTCCTTTCGGGCATTCAGCCCACGGGCAATCTGCATCTGGGCAATTATCTCGGCGCGCTCCGGCGCTTCGTGCCGCTCGCCGAGCGCTGCGAGACGCTCTACTGCATCGTCGACATGCACGCGATCACGGTCTGGCAGGACCCGGCCGAGCTCAGGCGCAGCACGCGGGGGCTCGCGGCGGCCTATATCGCGGCGGGCCTCGACCCCGCCCGCTCCATCATCTTCAACCAGTCCCAGGTGCCGGCCCATGCCGAGCTCGCCTGGATCCTCTCCTGTGTCGCGCGGATCGGCTGGATGAACCGCATGACGCAGTTCAAGGAGAAGGCGGGCAAGGACCGCGAGCGCGCCTCGCTCGGCCTTTACGCCTATCCCGCGCTGATGGCCGCCGACATCCTCGTCTACAAGGCGACGCATGTGCCCGTGGGCGAGGACCAGAAGCAGCATCTCGAGCTTGCCCGCGACATCGAGCAGAAATTCATGGTCGATTACGGCGTGCCCGGATTTCTGCCCCTCCCCGAGCCGCTCATCGAGGGCCCCGCGCCGCGGGTCATGTCGCTGCGCGACGGCACGAAGAAGATGTCGAAGTCCGACCCTTCCGACTATTAGCGCATCCACCTCTCGGACAGCGCCGACGAGATCGCCCAGAAGATCCGCAAGGCGCGTACCGACCCCGAGCCCGTTCCGGCGAGCGCGGCGGAAATGGAGGCCCGGCCAGAGGCCGCCAATCTCGTGCGCATCTACGCCGCGCTCGCCGACGAGCCCCTCGCCGAGGCGCTTGCCCGCTGCGGCGGCATGCCCTTCTCGCAATTCAAGGAGGCGCTGACCGAGCGGGCCATCGCCGCGCTCGTGCCGCTCCGGGAGCGGATGATGGCGCTCCTCGCCGACGAGGCGGGGCTCGACCGCGTGCTGCACGAGGGCGCCGCCCGCGCCCGCGCCATCGCCGATCCGATCCTCGCCGAGATCAAGCGCATCGTCGGCTTCGTGGGCTGAGGGGCTGCGCCAGAGCGTCACCCGCTGCCCGGTGTCGGTGGCGACGCAGGCGCTCGGGGCGATGCCTCCGGTGCGTGGTCTGGATTGCTTCGCTTCGCTCACGGTGACAGCCGAAAGATCCCGTCATCGCGAGGGCGAAGCCCGTGGCGATCCAGGCGGCAGGCGAGGTGCTCCGTGTGCGGCCTGGATTGCTTCCCCCGGCTCAAGGCTGGGGTCGCAATGACAGCGAGGGGCTGCGCCCTCAGCCGTAGAGAACCTTGCCGAAGCGGGCGAGGCTGTCCTCCCACAGGCTGATCGAATGGCGCACATGCGCCTCGGTCACCCCGCGCAGGATCGAATCGAGCTGGAGGATGACGAGCCCGTTCTCGAGCGCCAGCGCCTTGGAGAAGCGCCAGCTCTTGTTCCAGTCATTGGCAAGTGTCGCCAGATTGCCCTCAGCCTCGAAGCCCGCATTGAACTGCATCGAGGAGAAGTCCGTCTCCTTCTCGCCGCGGAAGAAGAAGATGGCATAGCGCCATCCTCCGCAGGCGGAGCGCAGCACCGGCGAGCCGTCCTCGGCCTGGTCGAGCCGGGCGTTCTGGCCGAGCTGCTGGAGAATGTCCTGGATGAATTGCGCCGTGGCGCCGTGAATGACCCGTTGCGTCGACATGTCCCCTCTCCCCCTCAGATGCGCGCCCGATTGCCCGGTCCCTGCGCGGCCGCATCGGCGCGCCGGTTGAGGGCGAAGCGGGTGATGGTCTCCACCATCCCGGGCGGCAGGCGGGCCGCCGCGGGAGACGGGTTGATCTCGAGCCGGGCGGCGAGGACGGGCTGCGCCAGGTTCTCGACGAGCGGGCTGCGCGCCTCGGGGGCCGGCCGGTTGATGTCGGCAAGGGCGTTTCGCGGCACGGCCCGCTGGGGCAGCTCGCCGCCGGCGGTCCGGGTCTGGGCCTCGAGAAGCGCCTTGTCGGCCGCGCGCAGGGCCCGTTCGGTATTGGCCAGATCCTGGGCGATCCCCTCGGCGATGCGCCGCGTGGTCGAGCGCAGCTCGATCGGGCCGAAGGTGAAGGCCCAGCCCATGGGCGTGCCGTTCTGGTAGCTGAGTTCCCCGAGGCGGGCGCGCAGGGTCTCGGCCTCCGCGGCGAGCCGGTCCGCCTCGCGCCCGAGCGCCACGGGCGAGGCGCCGCCTTCGGCGCTCTCCCGCGCCGGCGCGGCCTTGCGCCAGTTCCCGAACATCAGCCCTCTCCCCCATTCCGCCATGACGATGCTTCGC
Source organism: Alphaproteobacteria bacterium (assembly GCA_013389075.1). Taxonomy (GTDB): domain Bacteria; phylum Pseudomonadota; class Alphaproteobacteria; order JACAEB01; family JACAEB01; genus JACAEB01. The sequence goes on along the minus strand of JACAEB010000129.1, from coordinate 9,332 downwards.
CACGGGCACCGCCCCCGCGGCACCCCACCCGTCGCGGCGCAGCATAGACGGTGACGGCGCCCCTCGCTAGACCCGCCCGATCAGAAGGCCGCGCGCCAGCGGATCGCGGCTTTGACGTTCCGCCCGGGCTCGGAGACGCCGGCAAAGACGCGCTCGGCATCGGCGTCGAGGAGATTGTCGATGCCGAGATCGAGCCGCAGGCCCTCGAGCGCGCCGCGCGAGGGTTCCCAGGCGGCGTGGATGTCGAGGAGGGTGTAGGCCGGGCGTTCCTCCGCCGGATCGGACACGCGCGTGAAGCGGCTTCCGGTTTCCGCCCGCAGCCCCAGACGGAGATCGCGGGCGGGCAGGTTCACGCCGACCCCGAAATTGATGCGGTCGGGGCCGAGGCTGCCCACCGGCTCTCCCGTGGCGGTGTCTTCCCCGTCGATCGCGCTCCACGCGGCCGAGGCGAAGACGTGGCGGGACTCGTAGGCGAATTCGGCCTCGATGCCCTCTATCCGGGCAGAGACGCGGTTGACATAGCGCGTCGTGCCGGCCGTGCAGGGCCCGGGGATCATCGGGCCGAAGCAGGACGGCGAGAGGGAGAAATCCACGTCGAGATCGATGAGATCGCTCACCTCCGAGCGGAAGGCGCTGAGCGACCCCGTCAGCCGGTCACCGGGGGCGAGCACATCCTCCGCATCGAGGCCGAGCCCGGTCTCCCAGGTGGCGGAGCGCTCCGGTCTCAGCTCCGGATTGGCGATGAAGCTGTTCTCGGCGACGAGGCCGGGCCCGAGGACGACCGGGAAGTGGACGCCATCGGCGAAGAGCTCGTTGAAGGAGGGCGCCCGGTAGGCCTCGGCGTAATTGACGAAGATCCGGGCGACCTGGATCGGCCTGTAGAGGACGCCGATCTTGGGAGAGAGCGCACCGTCCTCCGCGCTGTCCGCCGCGCCCGCCCGCTCGGTCGCGAACCGGTCGTAGCGCAGCGCGGGGAGAAGGCGGATCTCGCCGATCCCCGTGGCGAGGACGAGCTCGGCCTGTCCGAACAGGCCGTAGGTCAGCGTCTCGGCATCCGGCACGCCGCCCCGTTCGCCGTCCGGCGCGGCACTGTCGGTGCCGTCCTGCGTGTCGCGGAAGAGGTCGGCGCCATAGGTGAATGTGAGGCTGCCGCCCGCGACATCGACCCGCGAGCGGTTGTCGGCGATGAGGCCGAGGGTCTCGATCGTGCGGCCGATGGAGCGTGCGCTGTCGATCTCGTCCTCGTCGACGCCGGTGCGGCCGAGGACGCCGATGAGCTCGGCATCGACGAGGTCGTTCGCCTTCGGATCGAAGATGACGCCGGCGCGCACGGTATGGCTCGAGATGGTCTTGTCGACGAGATCGCCGACGCTGGCGCCCTGCCCGTTGTTCGGTTCCTCGGAGCGGCCCAGAAAGCCGATCCAGCTCAGGCTCGCCTCGAGCGCCGGCGAGAGCGCATAAGAGCCCTTGAGGAGGCCCGACAGCGTCCGGTCGTCCGCCGGCAGATCGAACCCGTTCGCGAGCGCGATGTCGTCGGAGGCGCGCAGCGTGAGGCTCGCAAGACCCTGGAGGCGATCGTCCGGCGAACGCGCATAGGCCGCCCCGCCGGCCATGACCTCGTCATTGACGCCCTGATAGCCGGTCTTGACATGGCCGCCCGCCCGCTCGCCTGGCGCGAGCAGGTCCTCGGCATCGAGGGTGCGGAAGGCGAGCACACCGCCGAGCGCGCCCGACCCGTAGAGGGCGGAGCTCGGTCCACGGACGATCTCGACGGCGGCGAGAAGGTCGGGCTCGATGAAGAAGCGGCCGTCATGGCCGGACAGGAAGCTCTGGCGCACCCCGTCGAAGAGGACGCCGACCCCCTCGCCGTCGATGCCGCGGATGGAGGGCGTCTCCCCGGTCCGGCGCGGACCGCCCGTGAAACGCACGCCGGGCACGTCCTCGAAGAGGTCCGAGACGCTCGAGGGCATCAGATCCTCGATCTCGCCGCGATCGATCAGCGACACCGAGCCGGGATAGTCGGCAAGCGCGCCCGGGGCGCGCGTGGCCGCGACGATGATCTCGGGGATGGCGCCACCGCCCGCCTCGGCATGGGCGAGGCCGGCGGGCAGGAAGGCGATCGGCCCGAGCCCCGCAAGCGTGATCGCGTGTCGCCAGTGTCTGCCGGTCATGTCGTCCCTCCGAACGCCCTTCTTGCGAACCATTCGCAAAACGCCGGGAGGGGTAGCAGGCCGCGATCACTATTGCAAGTCATTCTCAATTGCAGTACTGGGAGGGCGCCCGGCCCGCACCGGTCCGCTGTCGAAAGGAGCTGAGAAGATGATCCCGTCCCCGTTTCCCGCCCTCGCTCTTGCGGGGCTCCTGGCGCTCGGCGCCTGTGCCTCGGCCGGCGCGCCGGCCCCCTCCTCCGGAGAAGCCGGACCGCGCGGCAGCTTCGCGCAGGACCGCGCCGCCATCCTCGCCATGGCGGGCAAGTTTGACGTGAGCTTCGACTTCGCCGAGACGGTCGCCTTCGTCGAGGGCTACGCGCCCGGGGCGCCGACTCACAGCGAGGCCCATGAGGTGGTGCGGGTCATCGCCGACGAGGGCGATTTCATCAGCCTGCAGCACATTCTCGTCGTCGGCGGCAGGACCCCGCGCGCGCTGAAGCACTGGCGCCAGGACTGGGCCTACGAGCCCGAGACCATGCTCGACTTCGTGGGCAACAACAGCTGGGTCGTCCGCCGGCTGAGCCCCGCCGAGCGGGCCGGCAAGTGGACGCAGACCGTCTATCAGGTCGACGACGCGCCACGCTATGCGGGGATCGCGGCCTGGAGCCACGAGCGCGGCGTCGCGCAATGGGCTTCGGCCCCCTCGCTGCGGCCGCTGCCCCGGCGCGATGCGACCAGGCGCGACGACTACGACGCCATCCTCGCGGTGAACCGTCATGCGCTGACGCCCGGCGGCTGGGTGCACGAGCAGGACAATTCGAAGCTGGTGCTGGGTCCGGGCGCGCATGTGCTCGTGCGCGAGACCGGCCTCAACCGCTATGTCGCGAGCGATGGGTTCGACGCCTCGGTGGCGGACGCCTACTGGGCGGCGACGCGGGACTACTGGGCGGCCGTGCGCGCCGAATGGGCGGGCTATGCCGAGCGGACCGAGGCCTTCGGGCTCACGGTGCGCGGCGAGCCCGAACCCGTCTACGGCCCCTTGCTCGCGCTGTCGGACAAGGTCGCGGCGGGAACGCTGGCAGTCGACGCGGCGGCGGCGGAGGCCCGCGCCGTCCTCGCCCGCTTCGTCACGACGGCGCCCGAGCGCCTGGCGCTCGCCGGGTCCGGCGACTGACGGCCTGCGATGCCCCGCGCCCGCTCCCATGGACGGGGCCGGCGCGGGGCTGTAGGTAAGGGGCCGGAGCCCATTCTCGCCCGGTCCGGGGACAGATGCAGGTCGGCAGAGCCATTCAGAACACCGGACGCGCCATCGCGAAGGGCGCGCACTGGCTCGGCGAACGCTTCACGGTGAACCCGCGCGGCACGGGCTGGCGGCTCACCCGCAAGGTGCTGCTCGGGGCGGCCGTCTTCGTCGTGCTCTGGTATGGCGTGGGCATGTGGGTCGTGCACCGCATCGACGACGATCCCGCCTTCACCTTCTCCCAGCTCGACCATGAAAGCGGCGGCAGCCGGGCCGTCGGCATCGCCACGGCCCTCGTGCGCCGTGAAGTGCGGGTGCATGACTGGGTGTCGAACGATCCCTGGTTCATGCCCGGCGTCCTCAACGACAACATGCAGCACTATCAGCAGGGCATCATGGCGGCGGTCTACCGCTTCACCTCGGAGATGCGGGACTTCCTCGGCCGCGCGCGCGGCTCTTCGGGGGAGGATGCCGATCTGCGCGACGCTTCGGGCCGGCTCAACTATCCCTCCGACATCTGGTACTGGAATCCGGGACGCAACCTCCTGCCCCAGCGCAACACGGAAAGCGTCTACATGGAGGCCGCCGACGCGCTGCGCCGCTACAACATGCGCGTGGCCACGGGCGCGGCGGTGTTCGATCGGCGGGCGGACAATCTCGCCGATGCGCTCGACCGCATCTCGAAGGATCTCGGCGGCTCGACCGCCAATCTCTTCGCCATGGCGAGCGAGCATCCGGGCTGGTTTCTGTTCGACTGGCGCTCGGACGACACCTTCTACGAGGCCAAGGGCAAGGCCTATGCCTATTATCTCATCCTGCGCGAGCTCAAGGACGATTTCGAGCGGATCATCCGCGAGAAGGAGCTCGGCGCCACCTATGGCTCCGTGCTCGACAGCCTGCAGGCGGCCATCGCCATCGATCCCTTCGTCATCGTCAACGGCAGGCTCGGCTCTCAGTTCACCCCGAACCACCTCGCCCAGCTCGGCTTCAACCTCGAGCGCGCCCGCGTGCAGCTCCGCGAGCTGACGGCCATCCTGCGCGCCTGACGGCTTTCCCGCTTGCCGCTCCCCCGCTCCGGTGGCAGCATTTTTTCATGACCGACGCGCCAGCCGCTCCCTTGCCCAAGAAGATCCTCGTCATCGCCGACCGCTCGCCCGAGTGCCGGCTCGCGGCGCGGTTCGCGGCGCTGCGCGCGGCCCATACGGGCGGGCGGCTCTCTCTTCTCTATGTGACCGAACCGGCCGATTTCCAGCACTGGATGTCGGTCGAGGAGATCATGCGCGAGGAGGCGCGGGCGGAAGCGGAGAGTGTGCTGCATTCGATCGCCAGCGAGATCAACAAGGCCACCGGCCAGATCGCCGAATATGTCGTCCGCGAGGGGCGCAAGCGCGAGGAGGTCGTCCGGCACATCGAGTCCGACCCCGAGATCCGCCTGCTCGTTCTCGGCGCGGGCACGGGCAAGGAGGGGCCGGGACCCCTCGTTTCGGCCATGGCGGGCGAGGTGGCGGCGAGCTTTCCCGTCCCCGTCACCATCGTGCCGGGGAACATGACACCCGAGGAGATCGACACGCTCGCGTGAAACCCTGTCGCCCCGGGCGCGCCTGGGCTAGACTCTCCCCCGCGCGAGCTGCGCGAGGGAGAGAGGGGACCATGACCCCGCCGGCGAGACCGGCGGAAAAGGAGGGTCCCATGAGCGTCTACCGCGTCACCGAAATCATCGGCACGAGCGAGAAGAGCTGGGAGGAGGCCGCGCGCACGGCGCTCTCGGCCGCCGCCGGCTCGCTGCGCGAGCTGCGCATCGCCGAAGTGGTCGAGCAGGACGTCGTCATCGGCGAGAACGGCGCGATCGAGCTCTTCCGGACGAAGCTCCGCGTCAGCTTCAAATACGACAAGGCCTGAGCGTCCGCAGGACCTGTCCCGCCTGGCTCGTCTTGGAAGGACCGAGGGAGGCGGGCATGGGCGGAGAGACAGACGGCTGGTCGCGGCGCGGGCTGATCGCCGCGGGCGCGGGGTTCGGCGCAGGCCTTGCGACCGCGCGGGGCCTTTCGTCCGCGCATGCGGCCGAGGGGCCCGGGCCGCTGCCCGCCTTCGCCGAAGAGGCCGGCGCGCGCATCGAACGCTGGACGCGCGAGGGCGTCGTGCGCTCCCAAGGGGGCGCTGCGATCCCTGGTTCGCCTTCGCGGGACTGCCGCTGGTCGAGGGCGTCGTCGGGACGGGTCGGATGGCCAGCCTGCCAGGCACCGTCGCGAGCGCGTTCCGGAGCGTCGACAGCCTGCGGGACGTGCTCGCCGACCGGTGGGACGGCTTCACGGGCACCCGCGCGGAAACCGCCTTCCTCTGACCCCGGACGGTCGGGGGCGGGCCGGCCGTCTGCCGCCCTCGCCCCGCCTGCTCAGTGCGGCAACGCGCCCTTCCAGCCCCGCTCGAGGAGCGCGGCGAGGGCGCGCTGGAGCGCTTCATGCTCCGGCTTGTCGGCGAGATTGACGAATTCGTCCGGGTCCGTCTCGAGATCGTAGAGCTCGCGCTCGATCGGGCCCTCGCCCGACAGGGGCCGCCATTCGGTGTAGCGGTAGCGCGCCGTCCGCACGCTCTCGCCCCGATGGGCGCGGCGCTGGGTGCCCGAGAAGATCGCCTGCTTCCACGGCAGTTCCGTCTCGAGGAGCGGGCGGAAGCTCGTGCCCTCGAGCCCGTCGGGCAGAGGCAGACCGGCAAGCTCGACGAGCGTCGGATAGAGGTCGACGAGCTCGACCAGCGCATCCGTCGTCTCGCCCGCGCGCAGGCCCGGCACGCGCACGATCAGCGGCACGCGCGTGGACTGCTCGAACTGGAAGCTCTTGCGCCAGAGCCCGCCATGCTCGCCGAGCTGGAAGCCGTGATCGCCGAAGAAGACGACGGCCGTCGTCTCCGCAAGGCCGAGCTCCTCGAGGGCCGCGAGCAGCATGCCGACCTGGTCGTCGATCAGCGTGACCGTCGCGTGATAGGCGGCGATCGCCTGGCGCTTCTGATCATCCGTATACGACCCGTCTTCGGGATATCCCGAGAGGGCGACCTTCGGAATGTCCGCGCGATCATCCGCGGGCGTCTCGGGCAGGCTCACCTCCGAGACCGGATGCTGCTCGAAATAGGGCGCGGGGGCGACCCAGGGCTGATGGGGCTTGTGATAGCCGGCCGCGAAGAAGAAGGGTCCTTCGCGGTGCTCGCGCAGCAGCTCGATGATGCGCCGCGTCGTGCGGCCGTCCTGCGTCTCGGCCTCGGCGTCGCCGGTCGCCCGCCAGGTGAGCGGCATGCCGCCCGTCCGATCGTGATGGCCGAGGATCTCGGTGCGCGACAGCCCGTCCGCGGCGCCCTCCACGGCCCAGCTGTTGTCCTTGATCTCCGAGGCGTCCTCGCCGGGAAGGTACTGGTCGGCGGGCGGGGACCAGGCATCCTCCGACACGCTCCAGCGCACCGCGTCCTCGTAGCGGCTGTGGCCGACCTTGCCGACCCGCGCGGTGAAATAGCCGTTCGCCTCGAGATATTCGGGCAGGAGGACGACCCCCTCGCGCATCACCTCGCGCCAGGGCTGGAAATTGTGCACGACGCCCGTCGTCGCCGGACGATGGCCGCTGAGGAACGAGGCGCGTGAGGGACTGCAGAGCGGATCCTGCGCATAGGCGCGCTCGAAGCGGACGGCGCCCGCCGCGAAGGCGTCGATGTTGGGGGTCTTCGCCGTCGGGTGCGTGCCGTAGCTCCCGAGCGCGGTGTTGAGGTCGTCGACCACGATGAAGAGGATGTTGCGCGGCCCCTCCGCCGCCCCGGCGGGCCCGGTGAGAACGGCGAGGAGCCCTCAGAGGAGGGCGGCGGCGGTTCGGGCTCCGAACCAGCCGGAGGCAATGATGTGAGCCTTCATGAGCGCGTGCCCCTTCCCGATGGTTTGCTGTTCTGCGTGTCGGGGCAAGGATAGGCGCGGGCAGGGCCGGGGTTCAATACGGTCGATCAGGCGCCGGGGGCGGCGACCGGATCGCTCAGTATAGGGAGCGAATGCAGCTCGCGCAGATCCGGCACGCCGCGCAGGGCGTGAAAGCCGAGCGAGCGGGCCCTCAGCTCGGGCGCGGCGAGACAGAAGCGGTCGCTCGCAAGAATCGGCACGCCGAGGATCTTGGTCATGGATTCGAGCCGGACCACCTCGTTCACGCTCGGTCCGATCACCGTGAAGTCGAGCCGGCTCGCGCTGCCCACGTTGCCGAAGGAGACCGAGCCGAGCTCGAGCCCGAAGCCGCCCCGCAGGCGCTCGATCGGGCCGGGCAGATCCTCGGCGGTGAAGGCGCGCAGCCGCGCCTCGGCTTCCTGCGCGGCGCGGGCGGCGTGGCGGACGATGGCCCCCAGCGTCGCCGCGTCGGCCTCGTCCTCCACCGGAAAGATCGTCAGAACACCATCGCCGATCAGCTTCACGACGTCGCCCCCATGGCGCAGGATGGGGTCGGCGATCGTGTCGTAGAAGATGTTCAGGAGGCGGATGAGGTCGTCCGGCGTCAGCCGCCCCGAATCGAGCGTGAAGCCGCGCATGTCGGCGAACATCAGCACCGCGCGCAGCGTCTCGCCCTCGCTGCGGCGGACGCGCCCGGCAAGGATGCGCGTGGCGGCGAGCTGGCCGAGATAGGTCTCGAGCAGCGTGCGTGTCTTGATGCGGCCATGGGCGATCTCGAGCCGGAGGCAGATGAGCGGCATCAGGTCGTAGAGGAGGGTGAGCGTGTCGACGGTGAAGCCGCCGGGCGCGTCGGTCGTCCAGGAGATGAAATGGCGCTGGCCGTCCGAGAAGATGAGCGGCATCGCCATGTAGTCGGTGAAGCCCGCCGCGCGCAGCTCGTGCAGCACGGGGAAGTCGAGCGCGACCCCGCCATCGGTGAGGCGCCGGCGGATGGCGCTCGCGCCATTGTGGATGACGAGGATCGGGCTGTGCTGATAGTCGGGCGAGAGGCGCGAGGTGAGCGGCAGGAGCTCGAGCTCGGCCCGCGCGCCGCGCCGCCAGAAGAACCCCCGCGCGCCGACCTGCGGATGCACGTCGTCGAGCGCGACTATGCAGCGCGCGAGCGGAACACCCGCCGCGACCAGCCGGTCGCAGAGCTCGCCGACGACCGCCTCGCCCGGCAGGTCCGTGCCCCGGTGATCGGCGAGCCAGGCCGCCACCTCGCCGCGCGCCCAGCTCGGAATGGCGCCCGGTGTGTCGGGCGACGCCCGCTGCGCTGTCGGCCTCAAGGTCTCAGCCTCCGACATTCATCCTCCGCGCGAGGTGCCGTCCATGGGGAACGCCGCTCAGGTCGCCCCAGGTTGAATCGTCTATGACTCCGGACCATGTCATGCTCGCCCGGCGGGCGGCAAAGTCCGCCCGTCCGGCCTGCCGAAAGGATCCTCTATGTATATCGAGACCGAAGCCACCCCCAATCCCGCCACGCTCAAATTCCTCCCCGGCCGGCCGGTCCTCGCGGAGGGCGTCCTCGACATGGCCGATGCCGGGGCGGCCGAGGTCTCCCCGCTCGCGCGCCGCCTCTTCGGGCTCGAGGGCGTGGTCCGGGTGTTTCTCGCCACCGATTTCCTGTCGGTCACGCTCGGCCACGACGACTGGGACGGCGCCAAGCCCCAGGTGCTCGGGGCGATCATGGACCATTTCCTCTCGGGCGAGCCGGTGGTGACGGCCGATGTGCGCGGCCTTGCCGGTCACGATGCCTATGAGGGCGAGGATGCCGAGATCGTCGGCGAGATCAAGGAGCTGCTCGACACGCGCGTGCGCCCGGCCGTGGCGCAGGATGGCGGGGACATCGTGTTCCACGCCTTCAGGGACGGCATCGTCTATCTCCACATGCGCGGCTCGTGCTCGGGCTGCCCCTCCTCGACGCTCACGCTGAAGCGGGGCATCGAGAACATGCTGAAGCATTATGTTCCGGAGGTCGCGGCGGTCGAGGCGG
>JACAEB010000089.1 GCA_013389075.1 Alphaproteobacteria bacterium | reverse complement strand
CGGCCGAGGGCGGCATCGATCCGTCCACGATCGAAGGCACCGGACCCAAGGGGCGCGTCACCAAGGCCGACGCGCTGAAGGCGCTCGACGCACGGGCGGAGGCGCCCGCGCCCGCGCCGGCCAAGGCGCCACCCTCGGGCGAGCGTCCGCGCGCGGACCGCGAGGAGCGCGTGCCGATGACGCGCCTGCGGCGGACCATCGCCCAGCGCCTCAAGGACGCTCAGAACACGGCTGCGATGCTGACCACCTTCAACGAGGTGGACATGAGCGCCGTGATGGCGCTCCGCTCGAAGTACAAGGATCTGTTCGAGCAGCGCCACGGCGTGCGGCTCGGCTTCATGGGCTTCTTCGTGAAGGCCTGCATCACGGCGCTTAAGGAAATTCCGGCCGTCAACGGAGAGATCGACGGAACCGACATCATCTACAAGAACTACTACGACATCGGCGTGGCCGTCGGCACCGATCGCGGCCTCGTCGTGCCCGTGGTGCGCGACGCCGATGCGCTGGGGCTGCACGAGATCGAGATGACGATCAACGATTTCGGCCGCAGGGCGCGCGACGGCAACCTCAAGCTCGAGGAGCTGCAAGGGGGCACCTTCACCATCTCCAATGGCGGGGTGTACGGATCGCTCATGTCGACGCCGATCCTCAACGCGCCGCAGGCCGGGATCCTCGGCATGCACAAGATCGAGGAGCGCCCCGTGGTGGTGAAGGGCGAGGTGGTGGTCCGGCCGATGATGTATCTGGCCCTGTCCTATGATCACCGGCTCGTGGACGGCAAGGAGGCCGTCACCTTCCTCGTGCGGGTGAAGGAGATACTGGAAGATCCCGAGCGCGTGCTTCTCGGGGTCTGACCCGGGAGCGAGCACGTCGCGGGAATGCCTCCCGCGCCGCATCCATCAGCTCAAGGAAGAAATCGACCCAACATGGCGGACGACTACGATCTCGTTATCATCGGTGGCGGGCCCGGCGGCTACAATTGCGCGATCCGCGCGGCCCAGCTCGGGATGAAGACCGCCGTGGTCGAAAAGCGCGGCACGCTCGGCGGCACCTGCCTCAATGTGGGCTGCATCCCCTCCAAGGCGCTGCTGCACGCCTCCGAACGCTATGCCGAGGCGGCGGGCGGCCACATGAAGGCCATGGGCATCGAGGCGAGCGCGAGGCTCGACCTTGCCGCCATGATGACCTTCAAGGACAAGGGCGTCAGCGGGCTGACGAAGGGGATCGAATTCCTCTTCAAGAAGAACAAGATCGACTGGATCGCGGGGCGCGGGGCGATCTCCGGCCCCGGCCGGGTGAAGGTGACGGGCGAGGAGGGCGAGCGCGCGCTCGCCGCGCGGTCGATCGTGATCGCGACCGGCTCCGACGTGCTCGGCCTGCCGGGCGTCGAGATCGACGAGGTGCGCGTCGTCTCCTCGACCGGGGGCATCGCGCTGCGGGAGGTGCCGGGTCGCCTCCTCGTCGTCGGCGCGGGCTATATCGGGCTCGAACTCGGCAGCGTCTGGCGGCGGCTCGGCAGCGAGGTCACGGTCGTCGAATATCTCGACCGGATCACACCGGGCATGGATGGCGAGGTGGCCAAGCAGTTCCAGCGCATCCTCACGCGGCAGGGCATGAGCTTCCGTCTCGGAACGAAGGTGACCGGCATCGACCGCTCCGGCACCGCGCTCAAGGTCTCGGTCGAGCCCGCCAGGGGCGGGGCGGGCGAGACGCTCGAGGCCGACATCGTGCTCGTGGCGATCGGACGAAAGCCGTATACGGAGGGTCTGGGGCTCGAGGCGGCCGGCGTCACGCTCGACGAGCGCGGCCGCATCCGGGTCGACGACCATTACGCCACCACGGCGGCCGGCATCTACGCGATCGGTGACGTGATCGCGGGGCCCATGCTCGCCCACAAGGCGGAGGACGAGGGCGTCGCGCTGGCCGAGCTCCTCGCCGGCCGGGCGGGCCACGTCAACTACGCCGTCATTCCGGGCGTGGTCTACACCGACCCCGAGGTCGCCACGGTGGGGCGGACGGAAGAGGAGCTGAAGGCCGCCGGCATCGCCTACAAGGTGGGGCGGTTCCCCTTCACGGCGAACAGCCGCGCCAAGACCAACGACACGACGGACGGCTTCGTGAAGATCCTCGCCGATGCCGGGACCGACGCGGTGCTCGGCGTGCACATGATCGGCCCCAATGTCGGCGAGATGATCGCCGAGGCCTGCATCGTCATGGAGTTCGGCGGATCGTCCGAGGACATTGCCCGCACCTGCCATCCCCATCCGACGCTCACCGAGGCGATCCGTCAGGCCGCCATGGGCGTCGAGGGCTGGACCATGCAGATGTAGGGCCGAAGCCCCCCTCCCTCGGCCCGGGCTGGCAGCCTCCCCAATCTGTGTCATGATGCGAGGTCGGCGCAGGTCCGACCCGGCGGTCCGTATCAGCCGTCCGGTTTCCGTTTCACGAGAGGGTGGGGGATCCGATGAATCGAACAGTCGATCGGGCCGTCCGGGCCGGGCTGGCCGCGGCGGCGTTCGCGCTGGGCGCGACGGCGGCCGGGGCCGAAGAAGCCGCGCCGCAACAGGTGTTTCACGAGAGCTTCAACCCCGCCGGCCTGACCAATGTGGCCGGCATCGTCTCCCAGATGTCGCTCACCGAGGTCTCCCAGCTCATGGCGGAGATCGGGGGAACGCCCACGATCACCGCCGATGGCGATCGCCCGATGGTCGTCACCCAGTTCGCGAACGGGCTCGTCCTTCTCGCGATCCCGCTCGGATGCGGCACCGACGATGCGAGCCCGACGGCGACGACGCCCTGCCGGCGGGTCGACATAGCGACGATCTTCGACCAGAGCGTGTTCGGGGCCGTGCCCTCGGACCGCCTGAACGACTGGAACAGCTACGCCACGCCCGCGACGGCCGCGCGGCTCTTGGACGGCTCGCTGCTGCTGCGCCGCTATGTCGTGCTCGATGGCGGGATCACCCGCGGCAATCTGGCGGCCTCGATCATCACCTTCGCCGATGCGGGCGGCGAGTTCCTCGGCTCGCTCGGCGGCGCGACGACCGCTTCGGCGACACCGGACGCGGCGAGGGCCGTGCCGGCGGCGCTGACGGACGGGTTCGACTTCGGCACGCTCATGGGGTCCCCCTTCGCCGTGCGCCACATGCGCTAGACCGCCGGCCCCGGCAGGGGCAGGGGGTCCAACGGCCGGCGGGGAGCCTCCGGCCTACTGACGAATGTCCGGCCCCTGCACGGGTGGCAGTCCAGCCGTGCCCGCCGGACGATTGCGTGCGGGGTCGGCCCGGGCGATCCTGCCGCCCCGCCGGCCCACGCCCGCGCCGGACGCGAGGAGGTTGTCATGTCCATTCCCGCTTTGTTAACCGGCCGGCTCAGCCTGCCCGTGATCGGCTCCCCCATGTTCATCGTCTCCGGGCCCGAGCTCGTGATCGGCCAGTGCAAGGCCGGGGTCGTCGGCTCGTTTCCGGCGCTCAACGCCCGGCCCGAGCCCGTGCTCGACCAGTGGCTGACGCGGATCAAGGCGGAACTCGCCGCCTTCGAGGCCGAGACCGGACGCAAGGCGGCGCCCTTTGCTGTCAACCAGATCTGCCATGCCTCCAACAACCGGCTCGAGCACGATGTCGAGATGTGCGTGAAGCACGAGGTGCCGATCGTGATCACCAGCCTGCGCCCGCCGGCCTTCGTGGTGGAGGCGGTGCACTCCTATGGCGGGCTCGTGTTCCACGACGTGATCAACACGCGCCACGCCCGCAAGGCGGTGGACGAAGGCGTGGACGGGCTGATCCTGGTCTGCGCGGGGGCGGGCGGGCATGCCGGCGCGCTCTCGCCGCTCGCCTTCGTGCAGCAGACGCGCGAATGGTATGATGGGACGATCATCCTGTCGGGCGCCATAGCGACCGGCCGGGCCGTGCTCGCCACCCAGGCCATCGGCGCCGATCTCGCCTATATCGGCACGCGCTTCATCAACACCGATGAGGCCAATGCGGATGCGGCGTACAAGGACGCCATCATCAAGAGCTACGCCGAGGACATCGTCTACACGAACGTCTTTTCCGGCGTGCACGGAAACTACATCCGCGCCTCGATCGAGAGCGCGGGCCTCGACCCGGACAATCTCCCGGTCGCCGACAAGTCGAAGATGAATTTCGGGTCGGGCGGCAATCAGGACAAGAAGGTCTGGAAGGACATCTTCGGCGGCGGCCAGGGCGTCGGCCTCATCAAGGACGTGCTGCCCGTGGGCGATCTCGTCGCCCGCATGCACCGCGAATACGAAGCGGCCCGCGCCGATCTTCTCTCCGTGTCCGGACCGTTCGCGGGGTAGGCCGCACCTACCCCTTGGCGCGCGGATGGGCCTTCTCGAAGACGGCGAGGAGGCGTGTCTCGTCCACGCTCGTGTAGATCTGCGTCGTAGACAGGCTCGCATGGCCGAGCAGCTCCTGGATCGCGCGCAGATCGGCGCCGGCGGACAGGAGGTGGGTCGCGAAGGCGTGGCGCAGGGCGTGGGGGCTCGCCTTTTCGGGCAGGCCCAGCCGGCGCCGCAGGGTCATCATCAGCTTGCGGACGATCCGGGAATCGAGCCGCTTGCCGCGCGCGCCATAGAAGAGCGGCCCTTCGCGTGTGAGCGGGTAGGGCACGAGAGCGGCATAGGCGGCGAGAGCCTCGCGCACGAACGGGAGGACCGGCACCTGCCGCTCGCGCCCGCCCTTGCCGAGGACGCGCAGCGTGTCCGCAGGGGCGCCGTCGCGCCCGTCGAGCGAGAGCGCTTCCGACACGCGCAGGCCGCAGCCATAGAGCAGCGACAGGATGGCGGCGTCGCGGGCGGCGATCCACGGCTCGTCCGCCTCCTCCGCCCCCTGAAGAAGCGCGGCCGCCCCCGGCTCGCTCACCGCCTTGGGAAGCCCCGGCTTGACGGGCGGCGTGCGGATGGCCGCAAGGCCGTGGACGGGGGCGGGCAGGCCGCGCGCATGAAGGAAGCGGGCGAAGCTGCGCAGCGCCGACAGCGCACGGGCGCTCGAACGGGGGGTGAGGCCGCGCGCGGCGAGGCTTGCAAGATAGGCCCGCAGGCCGCGCGACCCGACGGCCCCGAACCGCGCGAGGTCGAGCGCCTCGCCCTCATGGCCGCCGAAGAAGGCGAGCGCCTCGGAAAGCTCCCGCTCATAGGCCTTGAGCGTGTGGGGGCTCAGCCGCCGCTCCGTGCGCAGATGATCGAGATAGCGCCCGAGCGCGCCGGCGAGGTCGGGCGCGGGCTCTATTCCGGCTTCAGGTCGAGCCATTGGCGCAACATCACAGCGACCGACCGGGCGAGGAAGCGGATGAGCTCCGTTCCCTGATCGGGAAGGAAGATCCCGTCCCGCGACGAACCGAGCGCGAGCAGGCCCTGCGGGCTCGTGCGCCCGAAGGTGATGCGGACGAGCGCGGAGGACCGCAAAATGGGCGCCATCCGCCCGAAGGCGAGTTCGTTCTGTCCGCCTTCGGACGAAAGCGCGATCTCGATGCCGCTCCCGAGGATGGCGTCGAGCGAGCCCGGGGGCAGGATCCTCAGGCGCGAATGGTCGGGGGTCGGGGCGGGCACGGGGGTCTCGCTCTCGACCGAGAGCGTGACGGCGTCGAGCCCGAGGATCACGGGCAGCTCATGCACCACCACCTCGACGAGGTGCTCGGCGCCCTGGGCGGCCATGAGGCGCAAGGCGGCATCGTGCACAACGGCCTGGCTCGCGAGATTGTCCTTGAGCGTCGCCTTGAGCCGGGCCTCGCGCGCATGCGCCTCGCCGAGCTCGGCCTTGAGCCGGTCCACGACGAAGCTGCGCATGTCCACGACATTGTCGTTGGCCTGTGCCTCGGGGAAGAGGGCGGCGATCACCTCCGGATCGCGCGCCAGCACCTCGCGGTAGCGCTTGACGAAGGCCGCAAGCGTCGCCGGCGCGAAATCGCGCCGATCGGCGTCCGGCGAGGGTCCTTCGAGGCTCATGAGAGATCCTCAGGCCAGGATCGTCTGGCCGGTCTTCTTCCAGTCGGCGAGAAAGGCCTCGAGGCCCTTGTCCGTCAACGGATGATGGGCGAGCTGCCGCAACACGGAGGGCGGCAGGGTGACGACATCCGCCCCGATCAGCGCCGCGTCGCGCACATGGGTGGGCGTGCGCACGGAGGCGACGAGAATCTCGGTCGAGAGGGCGGGGTAATTGTCGTAGATTTTGCGGATCTCCTCGATGAGGTCCATGCCGTCATGGGCGATGTCGTCGAGCCGGCCCACGAAGGGCGAAATGAAGCTGGCTCCCGCCTTGGCGGCGAGAAGCGCCTGATTGGCCGAGAAGCACAGGGTGACGTTTACGAGCGTGCCGGCGCCCGTCAGTGTACGGCAGGCCTTGAGCCCCGCCCAGGTCAGCGGCACCTTCACCGCCACATTGGGCGCGATCTCGGCAAGGCGCCGCCCCTCGGCGATCATGGTCTCGGCGTCCGTCGCGGTCACCTCGGCGCTGACCGGGCCGGGGACGAGCGCGCAGATCTCGGCCACGACGTCGAGAAAGCGCCGACCCGATTTCGCCACGAGCGAGGGGTTGGTGGTTACGCCATCCACCATGCCGG
>JACAEB010000075.1 GCA_013389075.1 Alphaproteobacteria bacterium | reverse complement strand
CGATTGGCTGACGTCCTGCCCCATGTTCTCCAGGTCACGCCCTACCGATAAGGCGCGTCCAGTTCCAAATTCTTCGCGATCTCGCGCTCCCAGCGATCGCCGTTCGCGAGCAGCCGCTCCTTGTCGTAATAGAGCTCCTCGCGCGTCTCCGTGGAGAACTCGAAGTTCGGCCCTTCCACGATGGCATCGACCGGACAGCTCTCCTGGCACATGCCGCAATAGATGCACTTCACCATGTCGATGTCGTAGCGCGTCGTCCGGCGCGAGGAGTCCGGCCGGCCCGCGATTCGCGGCTCGGCCTCGATGGTGATCGCCTGCGCCGGGCAGACCGCCTCGCAGAGCTTGCAGGCGATGCAGCGCTCCTCGCCATTGGGATAGCGGCGCAGCGCGTGCTCCCCCCGGAATCGCGGCGAGACCGACCCCTTCTCGAAGGGATAGTTCAGCGTCACCTTGGGCCGGAAGAAATAGCGCATGGCGAGCGCAAAGCTCTTCACGAACTCCCAGAGGAAGAGATTGCGGACGGTGCGGTCGACGAACGCCATGGCGGTCGGGCTCTCCAGTCGTCACAGGGCGGGCGGAAGGTCCGGCCGCGCATAGATCATCAGCCCCGCGATCAGGATGGTCCAGACGAGGGCCGTGGGCAGGAACAGCTTCCATCCGAGCCGCATGAGCTGGTCGTAGCGGTAGCGCGGCACCATCGCCTTCACCATCGCGAACAGGAAGAAGATGACCCAGACCTTGAGGATGAACCAGATCACGCCCGGCACGAGGGTGAAGGGCACGAGGTCGACGGGCGGGTGCCAGCCTCCGAGGAACAGGATCGAGATCATCGCACACATCAGCACGATGTTCAGATATTCCCCGATCATGAACAGGAGATAGGGCGTGGACGAATATTCCACCTGATAGCCGGCCACGAGCTCGCTCTCGGCCTCGGGCAGGTCGAAGGGCGGCCGGTTGGTCTCGGCCAGCGCCGAGATGAAGAAGATCACGAACATCGGCAGGAGCAGGAGCGGAACGGGCAGCGTCCCCCCGATGACGAACCAGTTCTGGATGCCGCCCGCCTGGGCGCGGACGATCTCGGACAGGTTCAGCGATCCCACGACGAGGAGGACGGTGATGATCACGAAGCCGATCGCGACCTCGTAGGACACCATCTGCGCCGCCGATCTCAGCCCCCCGAGGAACGGATATTTCGAGTTGGACGCCCAGCCGCCCATGATGATTCCGTACACGCCGAGCGAGGAGATCGCGAAGATGTAGAGGATGCCGACATTGATGTCGGCGATCACCCAGCCCTCGCCCACCGGCACCACCGCCCAGGCCGCCATGGCCAGCACGAAGGTGATGAGCGGAGCGAGCAGGAACACCGTCTTGTCCGCCCCGGCGGGGATGACGATCTCCTTGAAGACGAATTTGAAGAAGTCGGCGAAGGACTGCAGGAGGCCGAACGGCCCCACCACATTGGGCCCCTTTCGCATCTGCACCGCCGCCCAGACCTTCCGGTCGAAGAGCAGCAGGAAGGCGAGCATCACCAGAAGCGACACCGCCAGCGCCAGGATGGCGAGCGTGTATCCGACGGCAAAGCCCCATTCGGGACCGAGAAAGGACTGGAAAAACGCGATCATCGGATGGCCAGACGGACCTGTGCGCGACGGGATCGGGGGTGATCGGCCGGTCTGACCCGGCGCGGGATGAAATCGAGAAGCGGTCTAGCGCAAGTTCGCGGTCCTGTCACGGGCGGCGAGCGGGCTTTTCAGCCGCAGGCGGTCCCCCTGCGGACCCTCGCCGCCGGTCGAGAGAGAGGGGAGCCCCGAACGAAAGAACCCGGGCAGGTCGCCCTGCCCGGGTCCGATGTCAGCCGGTCGAGCCGATCAGAAGGAGATCGTGGCGCGACGGTTCAGCGGCTCGCGCACGCCCGGGCCGGTTTCCTTGGCCGGCTCGCGGAAGCTGCGGCCCTCGGTGTTGATCGAGGTCTCGGAGACGCCCTCGGCGATCAGGCCCTGACGGACCGCGCGGGCGCGGCGCTCGGAGAGGCCCTGGTTGTAGCTCATCGAGCCGACCGTGTCGGTGTGGCCCACCACGCGGACGTTGACCACATTGCCGGCGCGGATGGCGCGGGCGACTTCGGCCACCGTGGCCTGGGCCTGCGGGGTCAGCGTGTCTTCGTCGAAGCCGAAATAGACCACATAGTCCTTCGGCGCCGGCGCGGGGGCCGGAGCGGGAGCCGCCACCGGCGCGGGGGCCGGAGCGGGCGGCGTGACGCCGAACACGTAGCGCAGGCCGAGCATGATGTCGTGCGAGGTGTGGTCGGTCTCGATATCGGCGCCGCCATCGCTGAACTCGATCGAGTCGACGTTGAAGTAGCGGTAGTCGGCCGTCATGTGCCAGCGGCCGACGCCGTCGAGGCGCACGGCCGTGCCCACGAAGGCCTGCCAGGCGAAGCCGTTGTCGTCGCCACCGGTCCCATTGAGGTCGATGTCGCTGAAGGCCCAGCCGGCGCCGGCCCCGACATAGGGCGTGAACCAGGGCGCGAGCTGGAAGTCCACCGCGCCGTTCACCATCAGCGCGAGAACGGAGAGATCCCCGTCGAGGCTGCCGCTGACCGAGAGCGGATCCTCGAGCCCGACCACCGTCCCGGAGATCTCGTCGCCGTCATAGGTGCGATAGCTCGCCTCGCCCTCGAGGCGGAAATGACCCCAGTCATAGCCGAGGGCCGCACCGCCGCCCCAGCCCGGATTGTCCCAGGAGACTTCGACATCGGTGAGGATCGGCGGCGAAACGTCGACATCCGCGTCCTCGGCCCAGCTCGGCCCGAAGAAGCCGCCGAGATACCAGTTCCCGCCTTCGGCTGCCTGTGCCGATGCCGGAAGGACGGCAAGCCCGAGGGCGCCGGCCAGAAGTGCTGCTTTGATCATTGAAGACCCCCTTGCCCGCCTAGTCTGTGCGGCCCCTGCCGCCAGCCTGGCATCGCGGTTCAGTCCGCGTTAACCCGGTACGCTACCGCCCGCGCGCTCCGTGCGCAAGACGATCGCGGCTACCCGGTCGCCGCGCCTTGAGACACATCAAGTCACAGCCACGGGCGGAGGTTCCACCATTCCCCCGATTATTCGGCCGCTTCCGACACGGCCCCGCCCGCGAAGAGCGCCGCGCATTCGGCCATCACGGCGCTTGCCCGGGCGATCGGATTGGTGCGGTAGAAATCGCTCACGGCGGCGCGGAACGGCGCCTTGTGGAGCGCGCCCTTCGTGCCCACCGAGGCCAGCATGCCCGGCCGCGCCCCCATGGCGCCCGGCGCATGATCGATGGTCGTGAAGCCCGGGACCGCCCCGGCGAGCGCGCCCTGCGCCGCGCTCAGCGTGTCGAAGGGCAGCGCCATGCCGAGCCGCTCGGAGAGCGCGCGCAGGATCGCCCAGTCCTCGCGCGCCTCGCCCGGAGGGAAGCTCGCGCGGCGGGCCTGCTGGACCCGGCCTTCGGTGTTCACATAAAGGCCCGCCTGCTCGACATAGGCGGCGCCCGGCAGGATCACGTCAGCGGCATGCGCGCCGGCATCGCCGTGATGGCCCTGATAGATGACGAAGGGCTTTTCGAGCCGGGCCGGGTCGAATTCGTCCGCGCCCAGAAGATAGACGAGCTCGATCTCGCCCGCCTCGGCCCCGGCGAGAATGCCGGTCGTGTCCCGGCCCTTCTCGCCCGGCAGGAACCCGATATCCATGGCCGCGACGCGCGCCGCCGCCGTATGGAGCACGTTGAACCCGTTCCAGCCGGCCGCCTCGCCCTCGCCCGCCACGATCATGCCGGTGCGCCCGGCGAGCTCGGCCGCGAGCCTCAGCACCGCCGCCCCGTCGGGACGGGCGAGCGCGCCCATGCCGAGGACGAGCATCGGCCGGGCGGCCCTGTCGAGCACCTGCGCGAAGGCACCCTCCCCGCGCGCCAGCGCCTCCAGCGTGTCCGGCCCCGTGCCCAGATGCGCGTAGTCATAGGTGAGATCGACCGCCTCGCCGATCAGCCCCACCTCGAACGCGCCCATGAGCCAGCGCTTGCGCAGCCGCGCATTGAGCACCGCCGCCTCGCGCCGCGGATTGGTCCCGATGAGAAGGCACGCATCGGCCGCCTCGATGCCGGCGATGGTGGTGTTGAAGAGATAGGCCTCGCGCGGGGAGCCCGAGAGCTGCGCCCCGTCCTGCCGGCAATCCCGGTGGACGATGCCGAGCCGGTCGGTCAGCGCCTTGAGCGCGTAGATGGCCTCCGCGGGCGGAAGATCGCCCACGAGCGCGGCCATGCGCGCCGGATCGGTGGCCTTCATCTTCTCCGCGACGGCGCCGAGCGCCTCGGCCCAGGTGGCGGGCTCAAGCCGCCCGTCCCGGCGCACATAGGGCCGGTCGAGACGGCGCTTCCGGAGGCCGTCCCAGATGAAGCGCGACTTGTCCGAGATCCACTCCTCGTTCACGTCCTCGTGCAGGCGCGGCAGGATGCGCATCACCTCGCGCCCGCGCACGTCGACGCGGATGTTGGAGCCGAGCGCGTCCATCACGTCGATGCTCTCGGTCTTGCGCAGCTCCCAGGGCCGGGTCGTGAAGGCGTAGGGCTTGGAGGTGAGCGCGCCCACCGGGCAGAGATCGATCACATTGCCCGACAGCTCGGAGGCGAGCGCCTTCTCGAGATAGGTCGTGATCTCCATGTCCTCGCCCCGGCCGGTGGCCCCGAGCTCGGACACGCCCGCGACTTCCGTCGCGAAGCGGATGCAGCGCGTGCAGTGGATGCAGCGCGTCATGATCGTCTTGATCAGCGGACCCATGTACTTGTCGTCCACCGCCCGCTTGTTCTCGTCGAAGCGGTGGAAGTCGTCATGGCCATAGGCCATGGCCTGGTCCTGAAGATCGCACTCCCCGCCCTGGTCGCAGATGGGGCAGTCGAGCGGGTGGTTGATGAGCAGGAATTCCATCACCCCCTCGCGCGCCTTGCGCACGGTGGGCGAACTCGTGCGGATACGGGCGGGGCTGCCGTCGCGATTGGGACGCAGATCCTTCACCGCCATGGCGCAGGAGGCGATCGGCTTGGGCGCGCCCTCCCATTCGACGAGGCACATGCGGCAATTGCCGGCGATGGATAGGCGCTCGTGATAGCAGAAGCGCGGGATCTCGGCCCCGGCCTCCTCGCAGGCTTGCAGGATCGTCAGATCCGGATCGAAATCATGTTCGACGCCGTCGATGATGACTTTAGCCATGGGTCCCGCCCGATCGTCCGTCTTCAAATCATCCTCATGCGCGAACGGACCCAGGGCCCGCCCCGCTCGAATTCACCCAGCCCTCAGTCTCCGGTCCGCTGGCTGAAGCGCAGCACGTTGCCGTCGGGGTCGCGCAAGTGGAACTCGCGCTCGCCCCAGGGCATGGTCTCCGGCGGACCCGCGCACTCCACCCGCGCATTGCGGGCAAGCTCGCGGTAGAGCGCGTCGACATCGTCCACCTCGACGAAGGCCCCGCCCGGCGGCAGGCCCCCGGCGCCCTTCCGGCACAGATGGATCTCGACCCCGTCGCGCGCGACGATGGCATAGTCCTCGCCGGGCGCCACGGGCTCGAAGCCGAGCCCGTCGAAATAATAGGAGACGGCCACGGCGACACTCTCGACCGGGAACACCGGGCTCGCCCGCCGGATCGTGCCCGTCCGGGCGCGGCGCTGGGCCGGCCCGTCGGGCGACTGCATCCAGGGATGGCCCTCGGTTTCGGTCATTCGGCCGCCACCTGTCCGGTGATGCTCCGGCCGGCGATCCGCGCCTCGATCTCGCCCCGGAAATGACGGATGAGACCCTGGACGGGCCAGGCCGCCGCGTCGCCGAGCGCGCAGATCGTGTGCCCTTCCACCTGCCCCGCCACGGTGAGGAGAAGGTCGATCTCGGAGGTCTCGGCGCGGCCCTCGGCCATCCGCGTCAGCACGCGCCACATCCAGCCCGTGCCCTCGCGGCAGGGCGTGCACTGCCCGCAGCTCTCGTGCTTGTAGAAATAGGAGATGCGCGCGATGGCGCGCACGATGTCGGTCGACTTGTCCATCACGATCACGGCCGCCGTGCCGAGGCCCGACTTCACGTCACGCAGGCTGTCGAAATCCATCAGCACCGTGTCGCAGATCGACTTGGGAAGGAGGGGCACGGACGATCCGCCCGGAATGACGGCGAGAAGGTTGTCCCAGCCCCCGCGGACCCCGCCCGCATGGCGCTCGATCAGCTCCCGGAGCGGCAGGCCCATCTCCTCCTCGACATTGCACGGATTGTTCACGTGCCCGGAGATGCAGAAGATCTTGGTGCCCGTATTGTTCGGCCGGCCGAGGGAGGCGAACCAGTCCGCGCCCCGGCGCAGGATGGTCGGCGCGACGGCGATGGATTCGACATTGTTGACCGTGGTGGGGCAGCCATAGAGCCCGACATTGGCCGGAAAGGGCGGCTTGAGGCGCGGCTGGCCCTTCTTGCCCTCGAGGCTCTCGAGCAGCGCGGTCTCCTCGCCGCAGATATAGGCGCCCGCGCCGTGATGCACGTAGATGTCGCAATCCCATCCGTGCACGTTGTTCTTGCCGATGAGCCTTGCCTCATAGGCCTCGTCGATCGCCGCCTGCAGGCGGTTGCGCTCCATGATGTATTCGCCGCGCACATAGATGTAGACGGAATGGGCCCGCATCGAGAAGGCGGCGATGAGGCAGCCCTCGACGAAGAGGTGCGGATCGCCCCGCATGATCTCGCGGTCCTTGCAGGTGCCCGGCTCGGATTCGTCCGCGTTCACCACGAGATAATGAGGCCGCTCGCCGACCTCCTTGGGCATGAAGGACCATTTGAGGCCGGTCGGGAAACCCGCCCCGCCCCGACCGCGCAGGCCCGATTTCTTCATCTCCTCGATGATGGCGTCGCGCCCGCGTTCGAGAATGGCCTTCGTGCCGTCCCATGCCCCGCGCTTCTTCGCCGCCTCGAGCCGCCAGTCATGGTGGCTGTAGAGATTGGTGAAGATCCGGTCCTTGTCCTGAAGGGCCATGACCTATCCCTCGATACTGGTGAGACTGGTGAGCCCGCCCGCGGGTTCGGAGGTGACCCGGCCCGACTGCGGCCCGACCTTGACGGGGCGCCCCGCCACGAGATCGTCGAGGATCCGTGCGAGCGTCTCCGCGGTCAGATCCTCGTAATAGTCGTCGTTGATCTGGACCATGGGCGCGTTGCAGCAGGCACCGAGGCACTCGACCTCGATCCAGCTCAGCTTGCCGTCGGCGCGCGTCGTGCCCTTGGGTCCGATCTTCTCGGCACAGACCTTCTTGAGCTCGTCCGCCCCGCGGAGCCAGCAGGGCGTCGTGCCGCAGAGCTGGACGTGGAAGCGCCCGACCGGCTCGAGATTGAACATGGAGTAGAAGGTCGCGACTTCCAGAGCGCGGATCTTCGCCATGCCGAGCATCTCGGCGACGTGCTCGATGGCCGGCAGGGGCAGCCAGCCGCCCGCCTGCTCCTGCGCCCTCCAGAACAGCGAGATGATCGCGCTCGCCTGCCGCCCGGGCGGGTATTTCGCGATGATCCGTTCCGCCCAGGCCCGGTTCTCGGGCGTGAAGGCGAAGCTCTCGGGCTGCGTCTCTGCCGGTCTGCGTACGCTCATGTCATCGGTTCCCGTGGGAAAATTGGGCGGCCGTCTTTCGTCTCCCTTCCCCGGGACGGGGGAGGGCCGGTGTGGGGGCGGGGGTCGTGCGCTCCGGCCTCAGGGCCGCCTCGCGCCGGATCCGAAGCGAGACGGCGAGCCGACGCCCCTCCAGGAGAAATCGCCGCGGCGGACTGTCCTCGGCCAGGCCCCTCACCGGTCGATCTCCCCGAACACGATGTCGAGCGAGCCGAGCACGGCCGACACATCGGCGAGCATGTGGCCCTTGCACAGATGATCCATCGCCTGCAGATGCGCAAAGCCCGGCGCGCGGATCTTGCAGCGATAGGGCTTGTTGGTGCCGTCGGCGACGAGATAGACGCCGAACTCGCCCTTGGGGGCCTCGACGGCGGCGTACACCTCGCCCGGCGGCACGTGATAGCCCTCCGTGTACAGCTTGAAATGATGGATGAGGGCTTCCATCGAGTGCTTCATCTCGCCGCGCCGCGGCGGGGAGATCTTCTTGTCGAGCGTCTTGATCGGCCCTTCGGGCATGAGGTCGAGGCACTGCTTCATGATCTTGATGCTCTCGCGCATCTCGTCCATGCGGCAGAGATAGCGGTCGTAGCAGTCTCCGTTCCGGCCGACCGGTATGTCGAAATCGAGCTCGGAATAGACCTCGTAGGGCTGCGCCCGGCGCAGATCCCACGCCATGCCGGAGCCGCGCACCATGACGCCCGAGAAGCCCCAGGCGAGGGCCGTCTCCTCGTCGACCACGCCGATGTCGACATTGCGCTGCTTGAAGATGCGGTTCTCGGTGAGCAGCCCTTCGATGTCGTCGAGAACGGCCGGAAATTCCTCGATGAAGGTGTAGATGTAGTCGGCGAGGCCGGGAGGCAGGTCCTGGTGGACGCCGCCGGGCCGGATATAGGCCGCATGCATCCGCGAGCCCGACACGCGCTCATAGAAGACCATGAGCTTCTCGCGCTCCTCGAACCCCCAGAGCGGCGGCGTCAGCGCGCCGACGTCCATGACCTGGGTGGTGACGTTGAGAAGATGCGACAGGAGGCGGCTGATCTCGGAGAACAGGACACGGATGAACTGCGCCCGCCGCGGCACCTCGCAGCCGAGCAGCTTCTCCACCGCGAGGGCGAAGCCGTGCTCCTGGCTCATCGGAGCCACATAGTCCAGCCGGTCGAAATAGGGCACGGACTGGAGGTAGGTCTTGTACTCGATCAGCTTCTCGGTGCCGCGATGCAGGAGCCCGATATGCGGATCGACCCGTTCGACGATCTCGCCGTCGAGCTCCAGCACGAGGCGCAGCACACCATGCGCCGCCGGATGCTGCGGCCCGAAATTGATGCTGAAATTCCGGATCTGTGTCTCAGCCATTACGGGTGCCTTAGGACATGAACTGCGCGATGAATTCGGCGCCCGACATGCGTTTGGTATCGTTCGCAAAGCTGTAGCTGTCCGGCTTCTCGTCGATGAAGATCTCGCTCGCGAAGCGAAAGGCACCGGGATCGGGAAATGCCTGGACACTGACGACCGCGTGGCTGCCGTCGCGCATGCGCCAGATGAGCGTGCTGCCGCACTGCTTGCAGAAACAGCGCTCGCCATAGTCCGACGAGGCGTAGACGCCAAGCGCTTCTTCGCTGGCGAATTCGATGGGTCCCGTGCAGTCGACGCCGAAAAAGACGCCCCCCGACCAGTGCCGGCACATGCCGCAATGGCAAGCGCCCATTTCGGGCTTCGCGGGCGTGGCCCGGAAGGTGACAGCGCCACAAAGGCATCTGCAGCTCTGAGGCGTCATAGGCTCCCTCACTCCGTGCTCGCCTTCTCATCGCCCGGCAGCCTGTGCAGCATGCCTTCCCAGGGCGAGAGATAGTCGAATTTCCGGTATTCCTGCTGGAGACGGACCGGCTCGTAGACGACGCGCTTCTGGCTTTCGTCGTAGCGGAGCTCGACGAAGCCCGTCAGCGGAAAATCCTTGCGCAGAGGATGGCCCGAAAAGCCGTAATCGGTGAGGAGGCGGCGCAGGTCCGGATGGCCGCTGAAATAGATGCCGTAGAGGTCGAAGGCCTCCCGCTCGAACCAGTCGGCAGCCGGAAAGATGCCGGTGATGGAGGGAACGGGCGTCTCTTCGTCCGTGGACAGCTTCACGCGGATCCGCTGGTTCTGATGCATGGACAGGAGGTGGTAGACGACCTCGAAGCGCTCGGTGCGCGAGGGGTAGTCGACCCCGCATATGTCGACGAGCGTGGTGAAGCGGCAGGTCGGATCCTCCCGCAGCGCCTTCATCAGCGGCACGATGTGCTCGCGCCGCGCCTTGAGCGTCAGCTCGCCCAGGCGCAGATCATGGCCTTCGACGGCGGAAGGCGCGATGGCGGCGACATGCTCGCCGAGCTCTCTCAGGGACGCCTCGTCCATGGCCGGTCCTCAGCGGTGAATGGTCCCGGTGCGGCGGATCTTCCGCTGCAGCAGCATGATGCCGTAGACGAGCGCCTCGGCCGTGGGCGGACAGCCCGGGACATAGACGTCGACCGGCACGATGCGGTCGCAGCCCCGCACGACCGAATAGGAATAGTGGTAGTAGCCCCCGCCATTGGCGCAGGAGCCCATGGAGATGACGTAGCGCGGCTCGGGCATCTGGTCGTAGACCTTGCGCAGGGCCGGCGCCATCTTGTTGCACAGCGTGCCCGCCACGATCATCACGTCCGACTGGCGCGGGGAGGCGCGCGGGGCGACGCCGAAGCGCTCGAGATCGTAGCGCGGCATGGAGGCATGCATCATCTCGACCGCGCAGCAGGCAAGGCCGAACGTCATCCACATCAGCGAGCCGGTCCGCGCCCAGGCGATGAGATCGTCCACCGAGGCGGTGATGAAGCCCTTGTCCTGAAGCTCCTCCTGCACGGCCTTGACGAAGGGATCGTCCGCGCGCGGCGTGGACAGACCGGTGACGCCCGCCCCTCCGGCGGCCTGCTGAGGTCCGGGGCGACTCATCTCACTCACTCCCATTCGAGCGCTCCCTTCCGGAACTCGTAGAGGTATCCGATGAAGAAGACGCCAAGGAAAACCATCATGGACCAGAAGGCGAAGAGCGCCTCCTCGCGCGGCAGGTCGAGATAGGCCACCGCGAAGGGGAAGAGGAACATGAGGTCGAGATCGACCACGATGAAGAGGATCGAGACGAGGTAGAAGCGCACGTCGAACTTCATCCGTGCGTCCTCGAAGGCGTTGAAGCCGCATTCATAGGCCGACAGCTTTTCGGGGTCGGGCTGCGAGGGCGCGATGATCATCGGCAGGCCCATGAGCACGATGCCCAGAATCCCCGCGATCGCGATGAACATCAGGATCGGCAGATAGGTGATGAGTAGGTCGGTCATGCTCGGCCTCGTCGGCGCGGGAAAATCGCGCTCATGCATAAGCGCTTCGGTGTCCTGCCGCAATGCGACATGCGACCCGGCGGACGGCGCGGGGCGCGTCCTCAAACCCGCCCGCCGGCGAGCGGAGGGGGCTGCGGACCAAGGCGGGAACGGACAGAGCCAAATGGCGGGCCAAATGGCGGGAGTGACGGGACTCGAACCCGCGGCCTCCGGCGTGACAGGCCGGCGCTCTAACCGACTGAGCTACACCCCCGGCGGCCGCCGAACCAATCCGGCCGGCGCCAAGAGAGCCGCGATCCTAAGAGCGGGCGGCAAACTGTCAAGCGCAATCCTGCGGGAGGGCGAAACTTAAGCTGACCTTAGGGAATGTCCCCTAGGCTCCTGCGCTCCGAAGATGCGCCCGCCAATCAACGAGCGGGCTCCGATGGGGGAGTTCGCATGGCCCGCTTCACCAATGTCCGCGTGTCGAATCTGGCCGAACTCCTGGTCGATGCGCTGGACAGCCTGCCCTTCGGCTTCGCGCTGCTGGACGACCGGCACCGCCTCATCCTCTGCAACGAGCGCTCCATCGAGGACTGGCCCACCACCTATGGCGAGATGTTGGCCGGCAAGACCTATGAAGAGGCCAACCTCGCCGGTGTCCGGGCCGTCCTCAAGGACGCGACCGAGGAGGAGCGTCTCGCCGCCCACCGGCACATTCTCGAGCGGGCCCAGAATTACCAGAGCCTCACCCTCACCTCCGAGCGCGGCTCGCCCGTTCAGGTGACCTATGCCGAAACCAGCCGAGGCTGCATCACGAGCCTTTCGGTCGACATTTCCGACACGATCAAGCGCCAGCGCGAACTCAAGCATGCGCGCCGCAATGCCGAGGCGGCCAGCGCCGCCAAGAGCGCCTTTCTCGCCAATATCAGCCACGAGATCCGCACCCCGCTGAACGGCATTCTCGGCATGGCGCAGGTCCTGTCCAATGGCGAGCTCTCGCCCGAGCAGCGCGAGCAGGTGGCCGCCATCCTCGATTCGGGTGCGACGCTGATGGCGCTTCTGAACGACGTGCTGGACCTCTCGAAGATCGAGGCGGGCCGGCTCGAGATCGAGCCCGTCGAGAAGGACATCGCCCATGTCCTGCGGCGCCTCTACCGGCTCTGGCAGCCGAGCGCGGAGGAAAAGGGCATCGGGCTCGATCTTCTTTTCGACGCGGAGCTGCCGCCCCGGCTCGTCTTCGATCCCGTGCGCGTGCGCCAGTGCGTGTCGAACCTCGTCTCCAACGCCATCAAGTTCACCTCCGAGGGCGAGGTGGACATCAAATGCTCGGCCCGCCCCATTCCCGGCAGCCGCGACGTCCTCGTCACCATCCGGGTGCGCGACACGGGCATCGGCATGACCGGGGAGCAGCTCGCCCAGCTCTTCGAACCCTTCTCCCAGGCCGATGCGAGCACCTCGCGCCGCTTCGGCGGCACGGGGCTCGGCCTGTCCATCTCGCGCCGCCTCGCGCGGATGATGGGCGGCGATGTCACGGTCAGCTCGACGCCCGGCGCGGGCTCGACCTTCACCCTCACCTTCCGCTCGCGCGCGGCCGAGGCAAGCACCGCCGCCGAGACCGGCAGCATCGAACCGCACGGGGTTCCGGACACGGGGCCGACGACGCTCCGCCATGTTCTCGTGGTCGACGACCAGCCGCTGAACCGCAAGGTCGCCCGCCTCTTCCTCGAGCCCCATGGCTACACCATCACCGAGGCCGAGAACGGACAGGCCGCGCTCGACGCGCTCGAGGCCGGTCCGGTGGACCTCGTCCTTCTCGACATCCACATGCCGGTGATGGACGGTCTCGAGACGATCGCGGCCATCCGGGCGAGCGCCAGGCCCTGGGCCGACGTGCCGGTGCTCGCCCTCACCGCCGACGCCATGTCCGGCGACCGCGAGCGCTACCTCGCCAAGGGCATGCAGGGCTATCTCTCAAAGCCCCTCGACCAGCGCCTCCTTCTCACCCAGATCGGCACGCTGCAGACGCAGATGAAGGGGCCCGCCCGCAAGGCGGGCTGAGCCCCCTCCCTTACCCGCTCTTTTCGGACAGGCCGATGCTCTGCGTCTCGTAGAGCGCGCGATATAGGCCGCCCTGCCGCTGCATGAGTGCGCCATGCGAGCCCTCCTCCACGATCCGGCCCTCCTCGAAGACGAGGATGCGGTCGACCTGACGCACCGTGGACAGACGATGCGCGATGATCAGCGTCGTCCGCCCGGCCATCAGCTCGTCGAGCCCGTCCTGGATCAGCGTCTCGGTGACCGAGTCGAGGCTCGAGGTCGCCTCGTCCAGGATGAGGATCGGCGCGGCGCTGAGGAAGGCCCGCGCGATGGCGATGCGCTGGCGCTCGCCGCCCGACAGTTTCACCCCGCGCTCGCCCACCTCCGTCTGGTAGCCCTGCGGCAGGCCGGCGATGAAATCATGCGCGCGGGCGCGCCGCGCCGCCGCCTCGATCTCGTCCATCCGCGCGCCCGGCCGTCCGTAGGCGATGTTTTCGGCGAGCGTCCGGTGGAAGAGCGCGGGGTCCTGCGGCACCACCGCCATGGAAGCGCGCAGGCTCTCCTGGGCGACCGAGGCGATGTCATGCCCGTCGATCGTGATCCGCCCGCCGGTCACCTCGAAGAGGCGCTGGAGCAGACGGACGAAGGTCGACTTGCCGCTGCCCGAATGGCCCACGAGCGCGACGCGCTCGCCGGGCTCGATCCGCACGTTGAGCCCGTCGAACAGCGGTTCGGGGTGATCGCCATAGTGGAAGACCACGTTCTCAAAGGCGATGGCGCCTTTCGTCACCCGCAGCGGACCGGCTGCCGCCCGGTCGCCGATCGACGGCCGGGCGCGCGTGAAGGCGACGAGATCGGCGATCTCGCTCACGCTCTTCTGCAGATTGTTGATGTGCATGCCCACATCCCGCAGATAGCCGTCCATCACGAGGAAGGTCGTCAGCGCCACGCCGACCGTGCCGGCGCCCGTATAGCCGTTCCCCCACAGATAGAGGGCAAGGCCGATCAGACTCGCCAGCATGAGGAGCAGCATCGCCGCCTGGAGGGCCCCGAGCGAGACGGACCGGTTCCAGGCATGCCGGGCCTTGGCCCGCCAGGACGCGGCGACCTCGCCGAGCCGGGCCTCCTCGCGCGCCTCGGCGCCGAAGCTCTTGACCACGGCATTGCACGAGATGGCATCGGCGATGACCCCGCCAAGGCGCGAGTCCTCGTCGGCCTGCACCGTCATCGCCGGCCCGACATAACGGATCGAGAGGACCACGGAGAGCCAGATATAGGCGATCGCCAGCACCGCAAAGACGAGGCCCATCAGCCACCATTGCAGCGTCAGCATCACCGTGAGTCCGGCCAGCATGCAGACGGTCGGAATGATGCCGAAGAACAGCGTGTCGGCGAGGAGGTCATAGGCCCACATGCCGCGCGTCAGCTTGCGGACCGTGGCCCCGGCGAAATTCTCCGCATGCCACGCGGTCGAGAAGCGCTGCACCTTGGCGAAGCCGTCCTCCACCATGCGCGTCATCACCTCCGAGGCGAGGAACACCCACAGATAGAAGGAAAGCCGCCGCGCGACCTGCGAGAGCGCGATCACGAGGACGAGCCCCAGGAGCGCGGCGCTGGCCGCCTCATAGGCCGCAGGCGAGAGCCCGAGCGCCACCGCATCCACGAGCCGGCCGGCCATCACCGGCACGAGGATGTTGCCCAGATACATGAGCGCGAGGGTGAAGCCCGTCGCGATCACCACGCGCGGGTAGCGCATCCAGTAGGACCACAGGAAATGCAGGGCGGACAGAAGGGTCTTCGTGCTGTCGGTCATCGATGTCGCCGGGTGCCGCGGACACCCGTCCTCCGGAAAACTGGCGGACCTGTGCGCCGGGCGCACCTGTGGGTCCTTTGAGATGGAAACGGCCCGGACCCGTTCGGGGCCGGACGAATGCGTTGGGATTGGAAAAATGCGCGCAGACGGGATGGGTGCCCGGAGGGGTCATCCCCGGAACGGGCCGTCAGTGTGGCGCGCGGTCAGCCCCGGTTGCGGTCGGGGGCACACGCGATGAGGTCAAGGCTGATCATTTCGCCTCCTGCCGGCAGGATCCGGCACAGCTCATCGAAAGGGAGGCAGCTTCTGCCACGAAAATCCGCGTCTGGCTAGGGGGGGCGTCCAAATGCGGGGCTCTGTGGCCCGCCGGCCACAGACCGGCCCGTCCCCTTCCTGCAAATGAAACGCATGTCCGGTGCGGTCCTTGAATGCCCGACGCGACGCCCCGCCCCCAGGCGGCGGGG
>JACAEB010000028.1 GCA_013389075.1 Alphaproteobacteria bacterium | reverse complement strand
GCTCTGGGCGGCGCGCGAGAGCCCCGCCCCCCGCGTGTAGCCGGGCCGGGCGAGCACGGCGACCGGCAGGGCGGCGGCGATGGC
Organism: Alphaproteobacteria bacterium; assembly: GCA_013389075.1. Classification (GTDB taxonomy): domain Bacteria; phylum Pseudomonadota; class Alphaproteobacteria; order JACAEB01; family JACAEB01; genus JACAEB01. Next base: position 4,448 of record JACAEB010000028.1, on the reverse strand, counting down.
GCGCCAGCGGCGCCAGCGGTGAAAGCCCACCATGTTGTCCGCGCCCATCAGCCAGACGAAGCGCACGCCCGGATGGCGCCGGCGCAGCACGGCCAGCGTGTCGACCGTGTAGCGTGTGCCGAGCCGCGCCTCGATGTCGGTGACCTTGATGCGCGGATGGCGGGCCATGGCGCGCGCGCTCGCCAGCCGTGCCTCGAGGCGCGCAAGATCCTGAGGGGCCTTGAGCGGGTTCCGCGGGCTGACGAGCCACCAGACGGCATGAAGGCCGAGGCGCGCGAGCGCGATCTCGCTGAGGTGCAGATGGCCCGCATGGGCGGGGTTGAACGAGCCGCCGAGGAGCCCGATGCGCATGCCGGGCAGGGCGATGGGTTCACCTCGCGTCAAGGCCGGATCTGACCCGTTCCGTGCACCACATATTTGAACGTGGTGAGCTGCTCGACGCCCACCGGTCCGCGCGCGTGGAGCCGGCCCGTGGCGATGCCGATCTCCGCCCCAAAGCCGAACTCGCCGCCATCGGCGAACTGGGTCGAGGCATTGTGCAGCACGATGGCGCTGTCGCATTCGGACAGGAAGCGCTCGGCCGTTGCGGCGTTCTCGGTGATGATCGCCTCGGTATGGCTCGAGCCGTAGCGGGTGATATGGGCGAGCGCGCCGCCCACCCCGTCCACCACCGCGACCGAAAGGATCGCGTCAAGATATTCCGTACGCCAATCCGCCTCGCTCGCGGCGCGGGCGGCGGGAAAGCGCCGGCGGACCTCGGCATCGCCCCGGATCTCGCAGCCTGCGGCCGCGAGGTCTTCGAGCACCGGCAGAAGATGGGTGTCGAGCGCGGCGCGGTCGATCAGCAGCGTCTCGGCGGCGCCGCAGATGCCGGTGCGGCGCATCTTGGCGTTGAGCACGATGGCGCGCGCCTTCGCAAGCTCGGCGTCCCTGTCGACATAGACATGGCAGATGCCCTCGAGATGGGCGAGCACGGGCACGCGCGCCTCGTCCTGCACGCGGGCGACGAGGCTCTTGCCCCCGCGCGGCACGATGACGTCGATGCTGTCCGTCATGGCACTGAGCATGAGGCCGACCGCGTCCCGGTCGGGCGTGGGAACGAGGAGGATCGCATCCTCGGGCAGGTCCGCCTCGGCGAGACCCGCCTGCATGGCCGCGTGCAGCGCCCGGGCCGAGCCGAGCGCTTCCGAGCCCGCGCGCAGGATGGCGGCATTGCCCGCCTTGAGGCAGAGCGCGCCCGCATCCACCGTCACGTTCGGCCGGCTCTCGAAGATGATGCCGACGACGCCGAGCGGCATGCGCACGCGGCGGATGCGCAGGCCGTTGGGCCGCGTCCAGTCGGCGAGCACGGTGCCTACGGGATCCTCGAGCCCCGCCACGACGGCGAGCCCCGCGCGGATGCCTTCGATCCGCTCCGGCGTGAGGAGGAGCCGGTCGGTCATGGCGGAGGACAGCCCCTTGGCGCGGGCTGCGTCCATGTCTGCGGCGTTGGCCGCGAGGATGGAATTGCTCTGTGCGCGGATCGACTCGGCCATCGCCATGAGCGCCGCGTCCTTCCGGGCGCGCGGGGCGAGGGCGAGCACGCGCGCGGCGGCGCGGGCGCGCGCGCCCAGATCGTGCATGAGCGTGGCGAGGTCGGGCGATGGCGTGCGGGCGGCCTCGATCATCCGTCCTGGTCCTTGCGTGCTCCGGTATCGTCCGCCGCGGTCACGACGAGATCGTCCCGGTGGATCATCTCGTCGCGGCCGCGATAGCCGAGCCGGTCCTCGATGTCGCGGCTCTTGAGCCCCATTATGGCGCCCGCATCCTCCGAATCATAGGCCGTGAGGCCCCGTCCCACTTCCTGCCCCGCGCGGTCGAGGACGCGCACCGCATCGCCCCGCTCGAAGCTGCCCTGGACCTCGACGACGCCGGCGGGCAGAAGGCTCATGCCCCGCCGCAGCGCCCGCACGGCGCCCTCGTCGATGACGAAATGGCCCGCGGGGCTGAGGCTCGCCGCGATCCAGTGCTTGCGGGCGGTGCGGGGGGCGGCCTCGGCGAGGAAGACGCTCGCGCGGGCGCCCGCGAGGAGCCGGCCGAGCGGGTGGGACTGCCGGCCATCGGCGATGATCATGTGGGCGCCCGCGCCGACGGCGATGCGCGCGGCGATCAGCTTCGTCTGCATGCCGCCCGAGCCCATCGCATAGGCGGTCTTGGGGCCCACCTTGCCGGCCATGGCCTCGATCTCGGGCGTCAGGCGCTCGATGAGCCCGATGTGCTCGGCCGCCGGATCGCGGCGCGGATCGGCCGAGTAGAGCCCGTCGATGTCGGAGAGGAGGACGAGGCAGTCGGCCGAGATCATCTGCGTCACGCGGGCGCCGAGCCGGTCGTTGTCGCCGAAGCGGATCTCGTTGGTGGCGACGGTGTCATTCTCGTTGACGACGGGCACGACGCCGAGATCGAGCAGGGTACGGAGCGTCGCCCGCGCATTGAGGTGGCGCCGCCGCTCCTCGGTCTCCGACAGGGTGAGGAGAATCTGCGCGACGCGGATGCCGTGATTGTCGAGCGCGGAGCGATAGGCCGAGGCAAGCTCGATCTGTCCGGCCGCCGCCGCCGCCTGGCTCTCCTCGAGCCGCAGCACGCCCGGCGGCAGGTCGAGCCCGCGCCGGCCGAGCGCGATGGCGCCCGAGGAGACGATGACGACCTCCGCGCCCTTGTCCCTGAGGCCCGAAATGTCGCTCGCGAGCGCGGCGAGCCAGTCCGCCCGCAGACGGTTGCTCTCGCGGTCGACGAGGAGGGACGAACCCACCTTCACCACGATGCGGCGGGCCGAGCCGAGGACGGCGGCCGGCGTCCTTGTTTCGTGAACGCGCGTCGCGGGGGTCATGGGGCCCATCCCTCCGCCTGCGGAGCGGCCATCTCCGCCTCCCCGGCGCGGCGCGCGGAGATGGCCTCGAAGAGGGCGTGAAGAACCTCCGGAACCCCCTCGCCCGATACGCCCGAGACGGCGAAGACCTCGGCGCCCGCAGCGTCCGCGAGTGCCGCGCGGCGCTCGGCGATGGTCTCTGCGTCGAGCGCGTTGATCTTGTTGAGGGCGACGAGTTCGGGCTTGCCGGCGAGCGCCGCATCATAGGCGGCAAGCTCCTCGCGCACGATCCGGTAGTTGTCCGCGACGTCCTCGGCGGTGCCGTCGACGAGATGGACGAGCGCGGCGCAGCGCTCGACATGGCCGAGGAAGCGCGTGCCGAGCCCCGCGCCCTCATGGGCGCCCTCGATGAGCCCGGGAATGTCGGCGAGCACCGCGCGCATGCCATGACGCTCGATGACGCCGAGCACGGGGTGAAGCGTCGTGAACGGATAATCGGCGACCTTGGGCCGGGCCCGGCTGACGGCCGACAGGAAGGTCGACTTGCCCGCATTGGGCAGGCCCACGAGCCCCGCATCGGCGATGAGCTTGAGACGCAGCCAGACGATCTTCTCGACCCCCGGATAGCCGGGCGAGGTCTGCCGGGGCGAGCGGTTGGTCGAGCTCTTGTAGCGGGCATTGCCGAGCCCGCCATAGCCGCCCTCGGCGAGGAGGGCCCGGGCGCCGGGCCGGTCGAGATCGGCGATCAGCGTCTCGTTGTCCTCCTCGAAGATCTGCGTGCCGACCGGGACGGCGAGGACGACGTCGGCGCCCCCCGCGCCGGTGCGGTTCTGGCCCGAGCCGCCGCGCCCGGCCTGCGCCTTGAAATGCTGCTGGTAGCGGAAGTCGATGAGCGTGTTGAGGTTCTCGCGCGCCTCGGCCCAGACATCGCCGCCCTTGCCGCCGTCCCCGCCATCGGGGCCGCCGAACTCGATGAACTTCTCGCGCCGGAAGCTCAGGCAGCCTGGGCCGCCCTTGCCGGACTGGATGTAGACCTTGGCCTGATCGAGAAACTTCATCGGACCGACTGCCTGTTGCACGCGCCCTGTCTTAGCGCATTTCCCGCCGGAGGGCAGGGGGCCCCCCGGCGGGCGGGATCACGAGGCGAGCGCGGGCCGGTCGTGCCGCGTCCGCACCCACCAGACCTGCCGGTCGAGCGCCATGGGCTGGGCCGGCACGTCCGTCCCGCGGGCGAGGCAGGGATGGGGCGCGACGGGGCCCGCCGGCGCGAAGCCGAGCTTTTCGAGCACCCGGCCCGAGGCGGGGTTGTCGATGTAGTAGTCGGCCACGAGCGCGTCGGGATCGAAGACCGAGAAGGCGAGATCCACGACCGCCCGGCCCGCCTCGCTCGCATAGCCCCGGCTCCAGAAGGGCGGGGCGAGCCAGTAGCCGAAGCGGACGGCGCCCTCCTGCTCGTCGAGACCCATCATGCCGATCAGCCCCTTGCCCCGCACCGTGATGGCGAAGGCCTCGCGGCCGTTGAGGATGAGGCCGAAGGGCGAGAGGGTGAGCCAGGCGAGCGCATCCTCGCGCGAATAGGGGTGAGGCACGCGCCCCAGCATGC
>JACAEB010000062.1 GCA_013389075.1 Alphaproteobacteria bacterium | reverse complement strand
AGACCGCGCATGACGTCGCCGTCTTCCAGCGGCAGACGGTGCTGCCGCTCGCGGGGCAGCTTCTGACCGGCGCGGGGCGGGACTACAACGCCATGCAGATCGGCGTCTTCGGCTATCTCGATGCCAAGCGCGAACAGCTCCGTGCGGGGCGCACTTATGTCCTCGCGCTCCGAGATTACTGGCTCGCGCGCACGCGGTTCGAACAGATCGTCTGGGGCGGAAGCCCCGCCGACGCAGGTCCTGCCTTCGGCGCGGCGAATGCGGGCGCCCCGGAAAGGGAGGTCCACTGATGGCATCGCGGCGACAGATCCTGACGGCCGGCGTGCTCGGAGCCGGCGCGGCGACGCTGGGAGCGGGGGCTGCCGGCGCGAGCCCCTACGCCCAGTCCGCCACCGTGCCGCATGGCCGGACCTATCCGCCCGGTGAGCCGGGCCGGGACTACACTCCCGTGATCACGCCCGACGGAACGTCCCTCCCCTTCCGCGTCGTCGACGGCGTCAAGGTGTTCCACCTCATCGCCGAAGAGGTGCAGCACAGCTTCGCCCCGGGCCTCACCGGCCTTTGCTGGGGCTACAATGGCCGCGTCCACGGCCCCACCATCGAGGCGGTGGAGGGCGACCGTGTCCGGATCTACGTGACCAACCGGCTGATCGCTCCGACCACGGTGCATTGGCACGGCGTGATCCTCAATTCGGGCATGGACGGCGTCGGCGGTCTCTCGCAGCGCGCCATCGATCCGGGCGAGACCTTTGTCTACGAGTGGACGTTTCGCCAGTACGGCACGTTCATGTATCATTCGCACCATGACGAGATGACCCAGATGGGCCTCGGGCTCATGGGGATGCTGGTCGTCCATCCGCGCGCGCCCGTCGAGCCCGGGCCCGATCGCGACTTCGCGATGCTGCTCTCCACCTGGATGATGCGCCCCGGCGTCCGCCGCCCCGACCCGAACGAGATGACGGACTTCAACGTCCTCACCTTTAACGGCCGCTGCTATCCGGGCACCTCCCCGCTCGTGGCCCGGACCGGGCAGCACGTGCGCCTGCGGATCGGCAACCTATCGGCCATGCACCATCACCCGATCCATCTGCACGGCTATGCCTTCGAGGAGACCATGACCGATGGCGGCCTCGTGCCGAAATCGGCGCGCCGCCCCGAGACCACGACCCTCGTCCCCGTGGGCGCCACGCGGACGCTGGACTTCCGCGCCGACAACCCGGGCGACTGGGCCATCCACTGCCACATGACCCACCATGTGATGAACCAGATGGGTCATGGCCTTCCCAACATGATCGGCGCGGACCCCTCGCGCTTCGCGCCCGATGTCACCGCCCTCCTCCCCGCCTATATGGCGATGGGCGAGGACGGCATGGGCGAGCACGGGCGCCACGTCGCCATGGGCCATATGGACGTGCCGGCGAACGCCATCCCCATGGTGGGCGCGCAGGGCCCGCACGGCTACATCACCATGGGCGGCATGTTCACGGTCCTGAAGGTCCGCGACGGGCTGACCGATTTCGCCGATCCGGGCTGGTATGAGGACCCGGCCGGCATGGCCCGTCCCGCCCGCCCGGAGGAGCTCGCGCGCGACGGGATCGCGGCCGCCCCGGGGCCCGGTGCAAGGGACGGCCTCCCTGCGCCGGACGGCCACCACACCCACGGCTGAGGGGCCCGCAGGCCTCTTGACAGGCGCTTTCGCCCCTCCTACCTAACCCGCGACTGCTAGCACTCGACTGATTTGAGTGCTAACAGTGGGCTCTGGCCTCCCCGCGCGGGAGCGCCCGACCATCCCGTGACATTTGCAATGACATCATCAAGAGGGAGTCCGACGATCATGCAGTTCCGTCCTTTGCATGACCGCGTTCTGGTTCGCCGGATCGAGGAAGACCAGAAGACCGCCGGCGGCATCATCATTCCCGACACCGCCAAGGAAAAGCCCCAGCAGGGCGAAGTCGTGGCCGTGGGCCCCGGCACGCGCGACGAGGATGGCGAGCGCATCGCGCTCGACGTCAAGGTCGGCGACACCATCCTGTTCGGCAAGTGGTCGGGCAGTGAAGTCAAGATCGGCGGCGAGGAGCTGCTGATCATGAAGGAAAGCGACATCCTGGGCGTGATCGAGGGCAAGAAGTCCTCCAAGAAGGCCGCAGCCTGAACCGGCGCGGTCTTTTTTCATGCCTCATCGTCCGCACGCGGAGTGGATCCGCCGCGCGGACGTCCATGATGATCCTCTGATGCAGGAGACCTAAGACAATGGCAGCCAAGGAAGTCCGTTTTGCGGAGGACGCGCGCGACCGCATGCTGGCGGGCGTCGACATCCTCGCCAACGCGGTCAAGGTGACCCTCGGCCCCAAGGGCCGGAACGTCGTGATCGAGAAGTCGTTCGGTGCCCCGCGCACCACCAAGGACGGCGTGACGGTCGCCAAGGAAATCGAGCTCGAAGACAAGTTCATGAACATGGGCGCGCAGATGGTGCGCGAGGTCGCCTCCAAGACCAATGACACGGCGGGCGACGGCACCACCACCGCCACCGTGCTCGCCCAGGCCATCGTGCGCGAAGGCGCCAAGGCCGTGGCCGCCGGCATGAACCCGATGGACCTCAAGCGCGGCGTCGACAAGGCGGTGTCGCTCGTGGTCGAAGAGCTCAAGAAGCGCGCCAAGAAGATCAAGACCCCGAACGAAGTCGCCCAGGTCGGCACGATTTCGGCCAATGGCGAAACCATCATCGGCGAGAAGATCGCCGAGGCGATGGAAAAGGTCGGCAATGAGGGCGTGATCACGGTCGAGGAGAGCAAGGTCCTCGAGTTCGAACTCGACACCGTGGAAGGCATGCAGTTCGACCGCGGCTATCTCTCGCCCTACTTCATCACGAACTCGGAAAAGATGATCGCCGAGCTCGACGAGCCCTACATCCTCCTCCACGAGAAGAAGCTGTCGGGCCTGCAGGCCATGCTGCCGATCCTCGAGGCCGTTGTGCAGTCGGGCCGTCCGCTGCTCATCATCGCCGAGGATGTGGAAGGCGAAGCGCTGGCGACCCTCGTCGTCAACAAGCTGCGCGGCGGCCTCAAGGTCGCGGCCGTGAAGGCGCCCGGCTTCGGCGATCGCCGCAAGGCGATGCTCGAGGACATCGCGATCCTCACCGGCGGCCAGGTCATCTCCGAGGATCTCGGCATCAAGCTCGAGAACGTCACGCTCGACATGCTCGGCACCGCCAAGCGCGTCCGTCTGACCAAGGAAGACACCACCATCGTGGATGGCTCCGGCAAGAAGGCCGACATCCAGGCCCGCGTCGGCCAGATCAAGCAGCAGATCGAGGAAACCACCTCGGACTACGACCGCGAGAAGCTGCAGGAGCGTCTGGCGAAGCTCGCGGGCGGCGTGGCCGTCATCCGCGTCGGCGGCGCGACGGAAGTGGAAGTGAAGGAGCGCAAGGACCGCGTCGACGACGCCCTCAACGCCACCCGCGCGGCGGTCGAGGAAGGCATCGTCCCCGGCGGCGGCACCGCCCTTCTCTACGCCTCCAAGGTGCTCGACAAGGTCGAGGTCGAGAATGACGACCAGCAGGCCGGCGTGAACATCGTGCGCCGCGCACTCCAGGCCCCCATCCGGCAGATCGTCGAGAATGCGGGCGTGGAAGGCTCGATCGTCGTCGGCAAGCTCCTCGAGCAGAAGTCGCAGACCTACGGCTTCAACGCGCAGTCGGAAGTCTATGTCGACATGCTCGAAGCCGGCATCATCGACCCGGTGAAGGTGGTCCGCACCGCCCTTCAGGATGCGGCCTCCGTGGCGGGCCTTCTCATCACCACCGAGGCGATGATCGCCGAGGCCCCGAAGCGGGACAAGGGCGGCCCGTCCATGCCTCAGGGCGGCATGGGCGACATGGACTTCTGAGGAAGTCCATAAAGTCGCCCATCATCGCCAAGGGCCGCGGCCGCGCCGCGCCCAAGGCTGGCGACATGGACTTCTGAGGACGTCCATAAGGTCGCGACAGACTGCGAAGCCGGACGGGCAACCGTCCGGCTTCGTCCTTTTCAGGGGATGTAGCCCGGCGGCAGGGAGCCATCGCCGAGCGGCGGCCGTTCGACGCCCCCCTTCGCCAGCTCGTCCCAGCTCAGCGCGTCCGTCGACTCGATGAGCTGCGCGATCGCCAGCGCCGCGTGCTCGAGCGACTCCTCGTTGAGGTTCTCGGGTGTGTCGAGCGTCGAGTGGTAGTGGGTAAATGTGCCCAGTAGATCGACCACCGGCACGCCGGAATGGAAGAACCGCTTGGGGTCGCCGCCGGCGGTATGGGTCGTGATGCGGCGGATCACCAGCCCCTGGTCGCTGATGGCCGTTCCCACGGCGTCGACGAGAGCCGGCGCACGGCTCGTCACCGACAGATAATAGGGGAAGTCGGCCGTGGCCTACGCCTCGGACGCATTGTCCGCATAGAGATTCTTTCCGCCCAGATGCTCGGCATTCACCACGAAGGCGGTCCGCTCCAGAATCTCCCGCTTCGTCTGGATCATGTGCAGGACGCCGGGCGAGAAGAGATGGTGCCCAGAGGTCGCGACGAACAGCAGATTGCGCTTGAGCGGCTTGCGGCCTTCGCGGTTGAAGTAGGTCGCCTGGGCGAGCATGTTGGCGACGCCGCTCGCATTGTCCACGGCACCCGCATAAAAGGCGTCCGTATGCGCCGTCAGGACGACATATTCGTCCGAGGTCCCCTTGAGTAGTCCGTAGACGTTCGCGCTCTTCTGGTTGGTCAGGCGCTCGCCGTCGATCTCGAGCCGGGCCCGCACGGGAGCGTCCGCCCTCGAGAGGAGCTGCTCGAGAAAGCCGCCCGAAACGCGATCGATCTGCGCAAGGCCGAATTTCTGCGGCCGCGCGCCCCAGAGCGGAACCACCTTGAGGGGCTGGTCGGTCTGCATGATCATGATGCCGCCGGCAGCGCCGGCCTTGGCGAGGGCAGCGGGCGTCGAATAGGCCGTGTGCCCGCCCCAGCTCGGCATGGGGTAGCTCTTGAACACACCGATCTTGCCCTTGAGGTCCTTGCCCACGAGATCGGAGGCATGCCCGTTCCCGACCCAGACGAGCTCGCCCGCCATGGGCGTGAACTGCTGGGCGGCATTGGGATGGGCGTTCGGCATCAGGATATCGGCCGATCCCTTTCCGTGCGCCTCGTCGCCCTCGATGATCAGGTCGTACTTGGTGAGGCGCCCCCCGTCGGCGATGTCGAACCAGTCGGTCCAGACCTCGTCGAGACCGATCTCGCGGAACCGCTTCTCGACATGTGCGATCGCGTCCTTCTCGGCCTGGCTGCCGATCATCCGCCCCCAGAGCACATCTCCGCGATCCCGCGACCCGTAGGAAAAGTCGACGAGCGCCCGCACATCCTTCAGAAGCTCCTCGCCGTCGAGCTCGGGCTGTGCGGCAAGGCCCTCTCCGTTGGGCCGGCTGGACAGGGGCACGTCCCAGACCGCATAGGTGTTGCTGTTCGCCACCTTCTCCTTCTGCTGCTCGGCGGCGGCGATGCGCGCCTCAGGCAGGGCGATGCCGTACCAGGCGGTATCGGCGGCGCTGCCGCGACCGATCGCGGCAGTGGCAAGACCCGCGGCCAGAACCGCCGCGACCCCCGCCCGTCTTCCCACGGATGTTTTTTTCATCTGTCTCCTCCCGATGCGATGCGGTTTCCGGCGGCGCCTGCCGCCGGCCCTTCCATTGCGGATGTGCGATCAAGATGGTCCGCCCAGAAATCGAAGAAGGCGTCGCTCTCGGCAATGAGGGCGCGCCTTGCCTGATCGAGATCGCGCGTGCGGACCGCGACGAGGTGCCAGCTCACTTTCGGCGCGCGGCGCGCGCGCAGATAGTCGCCGATGAAGTGGATCGATTGCGGGCCCCGCCGCACCAGAATGCGCCGGTGAATCTCGAGCAGCCACGGGCAGTCGGAGGCATCGAAGAAGGCCTGCCGCGCCGCCCGCAGGCATTCGAGTCCCTCGCGGATGTCCCCCGCCCCGAACGCCGCGTCCGCGCGCGCGGCGAGCCGTTCGACCTCCATCGCCCCCGCCGCGCCGAGGCGCGGCAGCGCCCGCGCGAGCAGGAGAAGCTCGATCGTGCGGCTCTCGTCGCGCAGGCTTTCGACCCCGGCCCGATCGAGCAGCGGCACGTAGATCCGCCCGTTCGCCCGCACCTCGAGCCCGCCCTCCCAGATGAGCTGGCGCATTGCGTCCCGGGCCGGCGTGACGGAAATACCGAACTGGTCCGCGACCGTCCGCACCGACACCTGCTGGCCCGCCTCGAGCCGGCCGAAGATCAGCGCGTCGCGCAGGCGCGCATAGATCTGGGCGTGGAGCTGGGGGGTCTCCAGTCGTTCGTTCACAGCGTCCCTCATTGCCGTCCGGCCGATTTCGATGCATGATGCATCAAACATCACCTCCGAGCAATGGAGTCGCGCATGCTTGCCACCAAGGAGTCGATCGCTCAGCCTCTGGCCGCGCCCGCGCGGGCGGCGGAACCCACGCGCGATCTTGAAACGGCCAAGCGCGACCTCACGGATTGCGGCTATGCCATCGTTCTCGACGCCCTCGCGCCCGACCGGCTCGCGGCGCTCCGGCAGCGGATCGAGGAGCAGGCGGCGGCGGAACGCGAGGCGGGCATCGCCTCGCTCTTCGGCGGCGACTACACGGGGATGCCCGGTCCGGGCATGCAGCTCGACGGTGCGCCCAACCAGCGCCTCGCTCACCTCGTGAACAAGGGCAGCCTCTTCCGCGAGCATCTGCGCCACCCGCTCATCCGGGAGCTCGTTCCGTTCCTGCTCGGCGACAATTTCATGCTGACGAGCATCTGCTCACTGATCATGGGCAAGGGCGGCAGCCCGCAGATGCTGCATTCGGACCAGGGCTATGTGCCCTTCCCGACCCCCGTGCCGGTCGCCTGCAACATCATCTGGATGATGTGCGACTTCACCGAGGAGAACGGAGCCACGCGCCTCGTCCCCGGCTCCCATCGCTGGCCGCCGCCGCCCCTCTCCTTCGTGAAGGACGACAGGGGCGAGACGCGGCTCGGCCCGGACCCCGCCGAGACCGTGCGGGCGATCGCGCCGGCGGGCTCGGCCCTCGTCTTCGACGCGCGCCTCTGGCATGGGGGCGGGGCCAACCGGACGGACACGCCGCGCCCGGGCCTCAACACCGCCTTCTGCCTCCCCTTCATCCGCCAGCAGGACAACATGCCCGTCTCGCTGCGGCAGGAGGTGTATGAGGACCTGACCGAGGAGGAGAAGCGCCTCTTCGGCTTCGAGGCGCTCAACCGGTCGATCGGGCGGATGGCCGACGCGCTCGGGCGGACAAATTCCAACTGGTGGGACAATGGCGCGGGCGAGCTTCGGCCGAAGGGCTCGGCTCCCTCCGCCAGCTGATCGCCTATTCGCCCATCCTCTGAGACGGGTTCCGCTCGCCCATCGGGTGAGCGCCCCGGGTCGGGATCGGCTTACGCCCCTCATCGAGTTCGGCGGCCGTGTGTGCGTTCACTCCGTCGATGATCTGGGCAAAGAAGCGCGCCGCTCGCGTAAGGCCTTGCGGTGAGACGACGCTCGCATCGTCCAGCGTCGAATGATACCAGATCGGGGATTCGATCAGGCCGATCAGCGGCAGGCCGGGAGGCGGCAGCTCACGCAGGTGATTGGCATCGCCTCGGTAATTGTGACTCGTCTGCATACTGACGACGATTCCGTTGTCCTGGACGGCCTTATAGGTGATGCGCTTGAGCAGCGGGCTCTGTCCCACGATCGAAAGCTCTCGCGGGTTCTCGGTGTTTGACGTGACGATGCTGCCGGCATAGACGCCGACGCCCACGGACGCCACATGCTCGAGGTTGATGCCCAGGACCGCCTTCTCGAAGAATTCGGGACGCTGCCGCACCAGGTAGGACACGCCGGGCGAGCCTGCATGGTGGCCTTCCGTCGCGGCGAAGATGAGCGTGCGCGGTCGGTCCTCCTGTTTCATCGAAGCATAGTGCCGTGCCAGTTCCATGAGGACGGCCAGCCCGCTGGCATTGTCCGTCGCCCCCTGAAACCAGCTGTCCGTGTGGGCAAGCAGAACGATCGTTTCGTCCGACCTGCCAGGCAGGATGCCGATGGCGTTCCGTGCCTCCGCCGGCTGACGCATCTCCCCTTCCACGACCATTCTGATCATTGGCGGATCGTCGAGACCTCCCGCCTCGATCAGCTCCCGGAGGTAGTCGCCGTCATCCTTGCCCAGGGTCATGAGCGGGATTTTTCCTGCGGACCAGCCGAGATTGCCGGCGACGACGACATTGCCCGGCAGATCCATGACCATGAGGATGCCGGCGGCATTGGTCATTTGGGCGATCCGGCGCACCGAAGTCAGCCCGGAATGATAGAAGGCTGAGGGCTGGGGCACGGAATAGACGAGGGCGATCCTGCCCGTCAGATCGCGCCCCATGAGATCGGCGGGATGACCGAGCCCCACATAGGCAAGATGAGCCTTAATGCCACCCTCCGGCGTCTGCGCCGACGGGGTCGCGGCAAATGCGCTTCTGAGCGTGTACGGCCCCTGCGACCCCTCGACCGTCAGGTCGAGCCGGGTCGGCCACCACAGGTTCCATTTCATCGGAAACCGGACGAGCTCCACATCCTCGATGCCGTATTCGAGAAAGCCCTTATGCACATATTCCGTCGCGGCGAGCGCCGCTACGCTGCCCGGCAGTCGCCCCCAGAGGAGCGCGCCGTCGCCGCGGGAATCGAGCGCCAGATCCACGAAGTGGCTGAGATGGTCGTGCATCCGTTCCCCGTCGAGAGCGGCATAGGGATGGGTTGCCGGCGCCGGCATCAGCGGGCCGCTTTCATGTGGAATGGAATTCGGGGAATTGGCGCGGGCCGCCTGCCGTGCCTCAGGCGTGGGAATGTCGGCCGCACCGGCTGCACCGGCGCCACCGAGGCTGACAGCGAGGGCCAGGGCAGCCAGCCGGCCGCGGCCGCTTCGGAGACCTCCCCGAGAGGACGAAGCACGCTCCTTGGTGCAAGTACGGCTCATCACGTGTCTCCTGGCTCCCGCTGCGGCCCTTGGCACCTGCAGCGAAAACGGAGCGAGCGCGGCCGATCCTGCGACCCGCGTGGAGCGTCGCACCACTCTCCACCTATTCCGGCCGCACCACGATCACGAGCGGCTCGGCCCCCTCGACATGGGTTTCGAGGAAGCGCATGACCTGCCCGCGCGAGATGAGCGCATAGCTGCCCGACAGCGCCGTGGCGACGCGGTCGGGCTCCGCCTGGGCATAGGAAAGCAGCGAGACGAGCTGGCCGTTGTCCTCCCGCCGGCGCCGTCCCTCCGCCCGCAGAGGTTCGCGCAGCTCCACCATCTCGGCTTCCTCGAGCGGCTCTTCCTCGAGCCGGGGCGCTATGCCGGCCAGCGCGTCGATGGCGGCGGGAATGTCGGAAGGGTCGACATTGGCGAGGATGCGGATCCAGCCATAGCCGTCGAACACCGCCGAAATGTAGGAGGCGGCATCCACGCCATAGGTCTTGCCCTCTTCGACCCGCAACCGGTCGCGGGCCCGGCGTTCGAGAAGCTGGGCGGCGAGCTCGCCCGTGGCGAAGAGCTCGTTGCTGTAGGGCGTGGAGACGGGCCAGTAGGCGGCGACGATGGCCTTGTCGGCATCGCCCTCATGGGTGAGCGTGATCGCCGCCCGGCCCGTGGGGAAACGCAGATCGCGCGCCTCGGCGAGGTCGGGCAGACGCGCCGGCCGGTCGCCGATGGCGCCAAGGCTCCCCGCGAGGGCGGCACGCGCCGTGTCCGGATCGATATCGCCCACCACCGCCACTTCGAGATAGGCCGAGGAGAGGAGCGGCTTCAGCCAGTCCCGCACCTCGGCGATGTCGTGGCCCAGGACCTCCTCGGGCGGCACGACGCCGAAGCGCGGATCGCCGTCGCGGATGATGCGCGCGACCTCGGCATTGAAGACGGCATCGGGCGAGCGGCGCAGGCGCGTATAGGAGTCCGAGAGGCTCCGCCGCACATAGTCCCAGGCCTCGTCATGGAAGCCCGGCTTCTCGACATAGGCCGTCGCAAGCGAGAGGAGAAAGGGAAGCTGTCCGGACCGGCCCGAGAGGCGGAAGACGAAGCCGTCGACGCCGATGTCGAAGCTGAGCCCGACGCTCTCCTGCCGGAGAAGACGCCTCAGCTCCTCGAAGGACTGGTTCTCGAGCCCGCCGAACAGGAGCGCATATTCGCCGAGCTGGCCGAGCCCCGGCCTGTCCTTCGGCACCGAGAGCCGGCCCGAGCCGATGCGGATCTGAACACGGACGGTCCCCTCCTCGAACGGTGTCTTCAGGATGTTGGCGCGCACCCCATTGTCGAAGACGAGGGACTGGAAGCCGAACGTCTCGTCGACCCGCTCCTCGATCACGGCGCCCGCCGGACCGAACCCGTCATAGGCGAAGGCGACGGCGAGGCGTTCCTCCGGCGCCGCCACGGGGAGCGCGCGCGAGGCCGTCAGCGCGGCCCGGACCGCCGCCTGCGGATCGGCGATGTCCACCTCGCCGGTGATGAACACGGCCGGATCACGCCCGGCCCAGGCGGCGCGCAGGGCGGCATCGACCTCCTCGAGGCGGATCGTGTCGAGCGTCGCCCGGCCGAGCGCCACCTCCTGTGGAATGGACCGGAACACGGACCCCGATGCGACCGCACCGGCCATCAGGCTCGCATAGCTCTGTGTACGGTAGGTCTGAGCGATCGCCTCGAGCCGGGCGAGCGCGCTCCGGCGTTCGGCGACGATCTCGTCGAGCTCGCTCCGGGTGAAGCCGTGCTCGAGCGCCCGCCGCAGCTCCTGCTCGAGAAAGGCAAGGCCCCTCTCCCATTCCCCGGTCGGCATCCGCGCCGAGAGGGTCTGCACCCGCGCCCAGTCGCCATGGAAGTCAAGACCCGCCGATCCGGCGATGATGGGCGCATCGGGCCGGCGCGCGGCCTCGTCGATGCGGCGCGAGAGAAGCGCATGGGCGAGCGAGAGAATGTCCTCCGCGCGCTCCTGCGCAAGGCTGGGCGGGGCCGGCGGCGCGGGGCCGGTCGTCAGGAGAAGGACCTGGGTGGGGAGCGCGGGGTCGGCGACGATGGCGACCTGCCCGGCCTCGCCGGGCACCCTCCCGAGATCCCGCTCCGCAGGGTCCGGCGCGCGGGCGGCGAGATCCCCGAAGGCATCCTCGATCGCCGCCGCAACGGCCAGGGGCTCGACCCGTCCGGCCACCACGACCGCCATCGCCTCGGGCCGGTAGGTCCGGTCGTAGAAGGCTCGGATCGTCTCCACCCGTGCCGCGCCCACGCTCTCGGCCGACCCGCCCACCGGCAGGCGATCGGCATAGAGCGTGCCCGGAAAGATCAGGTCGAGAAGCTCCTCGCTCGCCCGCGCGCCCGGCGTATCGCGCTGGCGCAGCTCGCTCTGGACCACCTTTTTCTCCGCCTCGAGATCCTCCGGGTCGAGAGCGATCCCGTCCGCGACCTCGCGCAGGAAGGCGAAGGCCGCAGAGAGCGACTCCGCGTCGTTCTTGGGCAGGTTCAGTATGTACTGCGTGGTGAGCGGCCCCGTCGAGGCGTTGGCGTCTGGCCCGAGCTTCATGCCGTTCGCATTGAGGAAATGGGTCACCTCCTGCGCACTCATCGTCCGCGTGCCGCGGAAAGGCATGTGTTCGAGCAGATGGGCGTAGCCGCGCTCGTCCTCGCCCTCGTCGACCGCGCCCGTGAGGACAACGAGCCGCATGCTCACATGATCCTTGGGAAGATCATTGTCGAGGACGACATAGCGAAGCCCGTTCTCGAGCCGGCCGAACAGCGCGTCCGGATGGGCCTCGAGCCCGGGGCGCATCTCTTGGGCGAAGCGGGGCGGACCCAAGGGCGCGATCGCCACGCAGCCGGCCAAAAGCCCCGGCGCAAGAAGGAGGAAGAGCGCGGCAAAGGCGCGCATGCCCTGTCCCGCCGGGCGGGGCCAGATCCTGAAGACCATGTCCTCTCCTTCCTCTCGGCCCGCGAAAGGCCGGCCCGGCGCGCGCGGCCGTCCGGGAATGGGCCTTGAAAGCCCTTCTGTTTGACGACAGAGTCTCTCCGTCAATTGGGGCATCAACAGGGCCGGGTGGGAAGGAATGGTTTCGCGCTGGTTTCGCCGCCGGGAAACCGAGGCATCGAGCGGATCGCGGGCGGCGGCGGGGGACGCCACATCGCCCGGTCCGGAACTGAGGACGGGCACGGGCGACAGCCTTCCGCCCGCGGGACTGCAACCGGAGGGCAAGGCATCAATGTCGGATCTTCATGCGCCGCGCGAGCGGCTGACGAAGGACACCATCCACATGCATCAGGCGATCTCCTCGCTGAGGGAGGAGCTCGAGGCCGTGGACTGGTATCGCCAGCGGGCGGACGATTGCGAGGATCCCGAGCTGAAGGCCATCCTTCTGCACAACATGCGCGAGGAGATCGAGCATGCGGCGATGGTGCTCGAATGGCTCCGCCGCAACTCGAAGGACTTCGACAAGGAGCTGAGGGAATATCTGTTCCAGGACGGCCCGATCACGGCGCTCGAGGCCGACGCCATGGGCCGGACGAAATAGTCCGGCTCCCTATTCCCGCCGCAGGATGACATCGACGAGGATCGACCCCGCGAGGGTCGGCTTGAACGCGGTCTTGAGCGCCCGCCAGTCATAGACCTTTTCGACCCAGCCGAGAAAATCGAGCGGCGGCCCGCCCGAGGGATCGGCCTTGCGGGCCTCCACATAGGCGAGATAGCTCTCGAAGAACGCGTCGAGCACGCCCGTCTTGCCCTGCCGCACATGGCCGTAGCGCAGGCTGAGCTGACCGAGCGCCTCCTCGACCGGACGCCCCTCGCGCAGGATGAGATAGAGCGCGGCCGCGAGGCCCGCCCGGTCCGACCCCGACTTGCAGTGCAGCAGCGCGGGATAGGCGATGGTATCGAACATTTCCTTCAGCTCACGGACCGTCTCCGGGCGGGGCGGCTCGCGCGAGCGCAGCACGCAGTCGACGAGCGCCATCCCCTCGCGTTCGCAGGCGCGGGCCTCGAGATAATAGGCGCCCTGATCCCTTCCCCCCCGCAGATTGACGACCGTCCGTACACCCTGGCGGCGCAGATACGCGATCTGGTAGGGCGCGGGCTGGCTCGAGCGCCAGAGCTGCGGCGTCACCTGGTGCCGGTTGGCGTAGAAGCAGCGGAAGACGCCGTGATCGACGAGGAGCATGTCCGCCCAGGCGAAGAAGGGCGTCACCGCCCGACGCAGGCCGGGCGGCAGCCATGCGGCCACGGCCGCGAACTTCTCGCGATGGCGGATCCCGAGCTTCACGCGGTGCGCTCCGGTCTCACGATGACACGGGCGTGATCCGTGCCCGGAAGGCATCGAGGACCCTGTCGCCCGATCGGAACACATAGTCGACGCGCATCGCCCGCACGATCGAGGCCCCTTCCTGCCGCAGCTTGAGGCTGAGCGGATGCAGTTGCGGGCCCGGACACAGGAAGGCGTGGTGGACCCCGCCGGCCTCGGCGGCCTTCCCGCCCTCCTCCGTGCCGGCCGCGACCAGCGCCTCGCAGCCGAACTCGGCGGCGAGCGCCTCGGCCCGCTTGCTCGCGGCGGCCGGCAGGACGACCCGCACCTCGAAGAGCCCGTCCGCATCCGCCCGCGCGGCGATGCGGTCGAGAAGGAGCCCGAGCGCCGAGAGCGCCCCGTCCGTCCAGCGCGCGCGCAGCGAGGCGGCGAGATGGGCCTGCGAGCGCAGGATTACCCCGTCGCGCAGCACCTTGAGCCGGTTGGCCGCGAGCGTCTGCCCGGTCGAGGTGATGTCCACGATGATTTCCGCCGTTCCGGCCGCAGGCGCCCCTTCCGTCGCGCCGAAGCTCTCGACGATCCGGTAGTCCGAAACGCCATGGGCGGCGAAGAAGCTCCGCGTCAGCGCGACATATTTCGTCGCCACCCGAAGATGGCGATGGTGCCGTGCACGGAAGGCCAGACACACATCGTCGAGATCGGCCATGCTCTGCACGTCGATCCAGCTCTGGGGCGCTGCCACCACGACGTCGGCGCGCGCAAACCCGAGCGGGCGCAGAAGCGCGACGGCGCTGTCGAAATCGCTCGTCTGCTCACGGAGGAGATCCTCGCCCGTGATGCCGATATGGGCGGCGCCCGACTCGAGCTGGCTCGCGATCTCCGAGGCGGACAGGAAGCGGACCTCGACGCCCGGAAGGCTCGCGATGCGGCCGAGATAGTCGCGCGCCTCCGGGTCGCGGGCGATGTCGAGACCCGCCTCGCGCAGGAAGGCGATGGCCCCCTCCTGGATGCGGCCCTTGGACGGAACGGCGAGAACGAGACCGCTCATGACGCCCTCCCCGCCAGCGCTGCGGCAAGCCGCTCGAGCCGGATCGCGCAGCCCACGGCCGGCACGCGCGCGGGCGCGCCGAGTTCGGTGAGGAGCGAGTCGTACCGTCCGCCCCCGGCGAGCGCTCTGCCTGCCTCGCCCGGCCCGTGGATCTCGAACACGAAGCCCGTGTAATACTCGACCCCGCGCCCGAAGGCGGTCGCGAACACGGCGCGCTCCAGCGGAAAGCCGCCCTTCACCAGAAGGTCGAGCCGCCGGCCCGCCCGGTCGAGCGCCGCCCGCATGGCCGGACCCGCCGTCGTCACGAGCGCCGCGATCGCTTCAAGCGCCTCGTCCGGACGGGCACGGATCTTCAGGAAGCGGTCGATCAGCATCACCGCCTCGCGCGAGATGGTGAGAGCGGAGGCGTCCGCCGCCTGCTCGAGGAAGCGCTCGGCGATCTCGTCGATGCTCCGACCCCCGACCGGGGCGATCTCGGCGAGCGCGAGAATGTCGTGGATCACCGCGCGGGCCTCGGCCTCGCCCAGCGTGCCGAGCGCTGTGAGGAAGGCCGGCCCCTCGGCCGACCCGCCCGGCGCGCCGCGCTCCGCCCCGCCATCCGCGCCCGCGAGGCGCTCGATGAGCGAGGAGAAATAGCCCGGCCGCCAGAACTGGCGCTTGAGGCGCGGCCGCCATTGGGCGGGCACCTCGATCGTGTCGATCAGCGCCTCGAAGAGGCCGAGATCGCCGAGCTCGTAGTCGGCCTCGGCGAGCCCGGCCGCCCGGCAGGCGGCGATGGCGGTGAGCATCACCTCGGCGTCGGCGGCCTCGGTGTCGGGAAGGCCGAAACATTCGATGCCGGTCTGGCGGAACTCGCTCGGCCGGCCGCTCGCGCGCGGCTGGTAGCGGAACGCCGGCCCGTAATAGGACAGGCGCGCGGGGGCGCCCCTGAGCCCGCCCGCCTCGAGCCAGGCCCGGCAGGTCGGGATGGTGAGATCAGGCCGCAGGCAGAGCTCGGCGCCGGAGGGATCGGAGAGAACGAAGATCCGTCCACGGATCTCCTCGCCATAGCGGTCGAGAAAGATGTCCGCCGGCTGAATGATCGGCGGCTGCACGGGCTGATAGCCGGCCCCGGCGAAGACGGCCCGCGCCTTGCCGGCGACGGCCTCGAGCCCGGCGAGCGCCGCGGGATCGAAGGAGGCATCGCTCATGCGCCCCCTCCCGCGCCGGAGCGCTCCAGAATGGCGCGCACCGCCGGAACGAGATCGCCGCGCGCGACGGTCTCCTGCGCGGGCCGCGCCTGCCGCCATTCGCGGTTGTCCGCGATGGAACGGGCCATCTCGGCGCCGAGGCGCAGATCCTTGAGCGTCACTTCCCCGCGCGCATGCTCGTCGCCGCCTTCCATCACCGCGACGGCCGCCCCCCGCCGGTCGGCATATTTCATCTGGGCCTTGAGCCCCGCCCCGCCGAGATAGAGCTCGGCCGGGAGCCCCGCCTCCCTCAGCTCACGGACCATGCGCACATAGTCGGGCAGACGGTCGCGATCGAAGACGAGGACGAGGACCCCCGTCCCGCCCGCCGCCGCCTCTGCCTCGCCGGCGAGCGCGAGGCGCGCGGCGATGAGGCGCGAGATGCCGAGCGAGGCGCCGGTGGCCGGAACGGTCTGACCCGTGAAGCGCATGACGAGATCGTCATAGCGCCCCCCGATCCCCACCGAGCCGATGCGCATGGGCGCCCCGTCCGGGCCGAGGATCGTCCCCGTGAGCTCGGCCTCGAAGACGGGGCCCGTGTAATATTCGATGCCGCGCACGACATGGGTCGTGACGCGCGCCCGGTCGGGGCCGATCCCGAAGGCGTCGAGACAGGCGAAGATCTGCTCGAGTTCGTCGCAGGCCCGTGCGCCCGTCGCACCTCCGCCGATGTCGGCACGCAGGCGGGCGAGCGTGTAGCCCTCGGCGAGCGAGGCCGCGAGCGGGCCGGCGATCGCATCGACCTGCCCCGCGCTCAGCCCCGCGCCCTTCGTGAAATCACCGGACTCGTCCGTGCGCCCGGGCCCGAGCAGCTCGCGGACGCCCGCAATGCCCAGCCGGTCGAGCTTGTCGATCGAGCGCAGCACGCGCAGCCGAAGCGCCGGGTCGGCGCCATCAAGACCCGCCGCCTCCATCACGGCCTGCGCCACGAAGCGGTTCGACACATTGAGGATGTAGTCGCCGCGCGCAAAACCCACCGCCTCGAGCCCCTCGGCCAGGAAGGCGATCAGCTCGGCATCGGCCGCCATGCTGGGGGCGCCGACGCTGTCGACGTCGAACTGGAGAAATTCGCGGAAGCGGCCCGGCCCCGGCTTCTCATTCCGCCAGACCGAGCCGAAGGCATAGCGGCGGAAGGGCCGCGGCAGGGCGTCGAAACGCTCGGCCACGAGGCGGGCGAGCGGCGCCGTGTGGTCATAGCGCAGGGCGAGCCAGTCGCCATCCTCGTCCGCGAAGGCATAGACGCCCTCGTTCGGACGGTCCTGATCGGGCAGGAACTTGCCGAGCGCGTCGGCATATTCGAGCGCGGAGGTGGCGAGCGGGCTGAATCCGTAACGCGCGGCGAGCGCGGCCAGCGTCGCGATCATCTCCATCTCGAGCTCGACCTCGCCGGCCAGGCGGTCGCGGAAGCCCTTGGGCACCCGGGCCTTGGGCCGGAACGTGTCCGCTTCGGTATCGGTCGCTTGCGCCATGTGCCGTGGCCCCTTGGTGCCGTCGAGCCGGTTCTCGTACCTTAAAGCCGGGGACCCAACAAGCCTGCCACCCAGGCTGCGTTTGGGGCCTTATCATGCTAGCGTCCGCGCGGTCGATGCGGACGCGCCCCGGCCAAAGACAAGGACCCACGGATGAAGCGCTCACTCGGATTGCCCGCCATCCTCGCCCTCGCCGCCGTTCTGGCGATCGGGCTCTATTTTCTGGTGCAGCGCGGGACCGAGGGCGGCGTCGCGGTCGCCATCGAGAAGGCCATCACCGACGCCGGCGGCAGCTTCGAGGACATTTCCTACAGGGCCGGCGCCAATACCGTTCTCATCTCCGGGCTGGTCCTGCCGACCGAGGGCGAGGACGAGGGAGAGATCCGCATCGGTCAGCTCCGTCTCGTCGATCCCGATCCCGAGGGCTGGCGGCGGGCGTTCGCCCCGCCCAAGCCCGGCGATCCCGGCGGCGCGGTCCGCCTTTTCGCCGCGCTCGACCTCGAAGAGGTAAGCCTCTCGAACGAACGCGGCCGCACCGAGTTCGCCGGCCTCATGGCGCGCGAGGCGAGCATGGCGCTTCGCGAGATGCCGAACGCGCAGGCCGGCATCGCCCTCGATGCCTTCGTGACGGGCTCGCTGCGCGAGGAGCTGGCGAAGGCCGCGCTCCGTCTCAGCCTCAACGGGCTGACGCTCACCGATGCGCGCCTCGCCCCCGCCAGTGCCGAGCCGCTTCTGGTGGACGAGCTCAAGCTCGTCTCCTATGAGGCCGGGCGCATCGACACGGTCGAGATCGGCGGGCTGCGGAGCGAGGGCCGCACCGCCGAAGGCGAGCCCCAGACACTCACGATCGGCCGGATCACGAGCCGCGCGCTCGATGTCTCGGGCCTCGTGCGCGCCATCGGCGAGAACCATCTGCCTGGTGCGGGCGAGCCCATGCCCCTCGTTCCGGTCTGGGCCCCCCAGTTCGAGGAGCTGAGGGCGGAGGGGCTCACCGCCACGGGCTCGGCGGGGACGATCGACATTGCCGGGCTCACCCTCACCGACACGCGCTATCTCGGCGCCATCGCGGTCGGTGGCCGTCTCGACCTCACGGGTCTGCGCGTGCCGGTGGATGCCACGGGTACGGACGGATCAGCGACCCAGCTCGCCGCGCTCGGCTACGAGACACTGCTGATCGACCTCGGCTACCGCCTCGCCTATGACGATTCCACCGCCATCTCCCGCATCGAGGATTTTTCGCTCTCGGGCGCCGAGATGGGCACGCTCTCGCTCGCGGCCGAATTCGGCAATGTCACCTTCTATCGCGACATCGTCGGGCTGACGGTGCAGGACCTCGTCGAGGGCGGACAGCTCACGCGCATCCTGCAGGGCGTGCGCCTCAACGGGCTCACCCTCACCTATGCCGACGACTCGCTCGTCCGCCGTCTCCTCGCCGAAGGGGCCGAGGACGCTGGCGAGCCGCTCGAGGCCTATGTCCGAAACTATGCGACGGAGCTGCGGACGGCCGCGCGGGATTACACGGCCGATCCCTTCCTGCAGCGGGCCCATGAGGCGGCGGCGGACTATATCGAGGCGCCGGGTTCGGTGACGCTCGAACTCGCCCCCGAGACGCCGCCCTCGCTCGCCGAGATCGCCGCCATCGTCACCCTCGCCCCGCTGATGGCCGCGCGCGTCCTCAACCTGTCGATCGAGACCCAACTCGACGAGAACGACCGCATCGTGCCCGCGCAGGATATGGCCCAGTAGAGCGCCGGCCGCCCCCCACCCCGGCCCTCCCCGCAAGGGGGAGGGAGAAGAAAGAAAGGCGAGGGAGAAGAAGGGCACGCCACTTGTAGCCCCTCCCCCTCGTGGGGAGGGGTTGGGGTCGGGGGCCGCCCGCCACCTCCGATCAGAACTTGACGCCGAGCCCGATCGTCCACAGCCGGGGCTGGCCCCGGATGGATGTGGGGATGCCGAGGATCCGGCCCGTATTCCCCGCATCGAGCAGATAGTCCTCGTCGAAGAGGTTCTCGACCCGTCCGCGCAGCTCCCAGCGATCATGGATCGTCAGGCCGAGATTGAGCGTGACGATCGTGTAGGCATCCTGGGCGAGGTTCGGCTCGTTCTCCGGGTTGAAGAAGAAGTCGGACTTGTGGGTGGCGAGGATCGATCCGAAGGCGGAAATGTCGGGTGTCAGCGGCCGCTGATAGGACAGGCCGCCCGACAGCGTCCATTTCGGCGTGAGGCGGAAGGAATTGCCCTCGAGGTCGACCGTGTTGCCGAGAAGATCGGCCGTCACCCCCTCGTCATAGCCGCCATCGAGATAGGCGACATTGCCGAAGGCGGAGAAACCGTTCTCCCAGGAGGCGCGCAGGGCCGCCTCGGCGCCGATCGCACTCGCCTTGCCGGTGTTGACCGGCACGAGCGAGCCCGCCTGCACGAGGAGTGACTGGAAGTCCTCGTAATCATAGTAGAAGACGGCGCCTTCCGCCTGGAACGACCCCGCCAGCGCATCGAAGGAACCCTTGGAGCCGAGCTCGTAACTCGTCACCCGCTCGGGCCTGATGACGCGGCGGTACTGGGATTCGGAAAGACCCTGACGGGGATCGATGTCGAGCCCGCCCGAGCGCACGCCGCTCGACCAGCTCGCATAGGCCATCCAGTCCGGCGTGATGTCGAACTGGGCGATGAGGCGCGGCTCGAGATAGTCGAACTGTTCCTCCGTGGTCAGCGTCTGGCCATTGGTCGTGCCCTCGAGCGCGTTGGTCTCGAGGTTGAGCGGGATGAGGAAGCCCGGCACCCCAAGGGAGATAAGGGCACCCTCCGCGAAGGGATTCGATTGCGTGCCCGGCCCGAAGAAGCCCGGCGCAAAGGGGTTGGTCGGGAAGCTCAGGCCCGGAATGTCCGCGAACAGAATGACGAGAGCCGAGGGCGTCGAGGCCGCAGGTGACCGGTAGGAGAATTCCATGTTGTCCACGGTCCAGCGCAGACCCGCCGTGAGCGAGAAGCGCTCGGTGACGTCGAAGGTGACGTCGCCGTACACGGAATAGCTCTCATTGCTGTTTTCGAGCGTCGTCTGCTCGGTCACGGTCGGAAGGAACGGCAGGCTCGGAACCAGCGGCGCCGGCAGGCCGGCGGGGAAGAAGACGCTGCCGAGCGCGGCGATGCCCGTGCCCTGATTGTAGGAGAACTCCCGGCCGCGGCTCACTTCCTCGCTGTAGTAGCTGACGCCGCCGAACCCCCGGATGCGCCCGCCATTGTCGAAATTCAGCCGGAACTCGTGGCTGAAGAGATCGCCCTCGTCATCCTCGACACCGGCGAGGATGAAGTCGGAGGTGAGCGGCGTGCCGAGAACGGTCAGCACGGGCGGGGTGAACGGATTGCCGTCATTATCCACGAAGAGGGCGGGGATGGAGATCGGCCCGACCCCGTCCGGATCGAACCGGTCCTCGGAGGAGAACTCGCGATAGCCGGTGGTGAAGGCGAGAGTCAGCGCGTCTGTGAGGTCCCACTCGCCGAGGCCCGTGATCCCCGTGACGTCGCGTTCGAGGAAGGCGTCCGCGTCATTGGCGATGTCGCCGAAGGGATCGGTATCGGAGGTGAGCGGATCGATCTGGGTCAGCGCCGGCACGAGCGTCTTGAAGCCGGTCGGATCGGGATTGTCCCGCTGATGATAGCCAAGGACGGTGTACTCGAAAGACGCGCTCGGACGGACCGTCACCGAGCCGCGCAGCTGGAGCGACTCCTTGCCGTTCAGCTTGCCGCCATTCACGAGATTGTCCGAGTACCCCTCGCGCTCGTGGTAGACGGCGCCGAAGCGCGTCAGGAGCTTGTCCTCGACGACGGGCAGGTTGAGGATGCCCTCGTAGCGCCGGCTCTCGTAATTGCCGAACTCGACACGGGCCGAGCCGCCGAACTCGTCTTCCGGCTTCTTCATGATGAAGTTGATGGCCCCGTTGGAGGCGCCGCGCGAGAAGAGCGTGCCTTGCGGACCCTTGGCCACCTCGATCCGCTCGAGATCGAAGAGCTCGATGATCGAGCCCGCCCCCCGGCTCCCCGGAACCCCGTCGAAGAAGACCGAGATGTTCGGCTCGGCATTGGGCTCGGACACGTCCGAGGTGATGCCGCGGATGACATAGCTCGGCGTGTTCACGCTCTGGATCTGGAGCTGGAAGCCGGGCACGTAGTCCGAGACGTCGTCGAGCTCGGTGATGCCGGTTTCCGCGAGGAACTCGCCCGTCACCGCCGTGATGGCGATCGGCACGTCGAGGATGGATTCCGCGCGCTTCTGTGCGGTGACGATGATCTCGTCAACGGCCAGAACCTGGCCGGGCACGAACAGGCCGAGCCCCGCGCTGACGGACACGCTCGCCAGCAGCCGACGCCGAATGGACATGGTACTACCCCCTCCTGTAGCGCGGCCCGGGCCTTACCCGATGCGGTGCCCCGCCTTCTGGCGGATGCCCCTGCCCTCCCGGCTTACCCCACGCAAGCCGCCGCGCGTCCACAGGATAGCCACTCCCCCGGCCCGATCAACGGTAGGCACCCGGGTCACCGGCCCGCGGGTCAGGCGATGAAGGCGAAGACCAGCACGAGGCCGATCGCCACCGGCGCCACGTAGCGCAGCATCAGGTACCAGGGGCCGCGCAGGACGCCCGCGCCATATTCCTCGGCGATCACGCTCTGCTTCATCACCCATCCGGCGAGAAGGGCGATCAGGATGCCGCCCACCGGCAGCATGATGTTGTTGGTCAGCAGATCGAGGAGATCGAAGATCGTCTTGCCCTCGAGCCCCGGCAGGAAGCCGAGCGGGGCAAAGCCCGACAGGCGGTTGAAGGAGAGCACGGTGGCGAGCCCGAGCACGAAGGAGATGGCGCCGACGATGAGCGTGGCCTGGGCGCGCGGCCAGCCGCGATGCTCCTCGGCCCAGGAGACCACGATCTCGAGGAGCGCGATGGAGGAGGTCAGCGCGGCGAAGAGGCTGAAGAGGAAGAACAGCGTGCCCACCAGGGCGCCGAACGGCATCTGCCCGAACGCAAAGGGCAGCGACTGGAAGAGAAGCCCCGGCCCGCCGCTCGGGTCGAGCCCCGCGGCGAAGACGATCGGGAAGATGGCAAGGCCCGCGAGGATCGCCACCAGCGTGTCGGCCCCCGCGACCGTGAGCGCCGAGGCCGGGATGCTCGTGTCGCGGTCGAGATAGGCACCATAGGTGATCATCGCGCCCATGCCGATGCTGAGCGAGAAGAAGGCCTGGCCAATGGCCTCTATCACCACCCCGAAGGTGATGGCCGAGAAGTCCGGCACGAAGAGGAAGGCAAGCGCCTCGCCGAACGCGCCCTCGACCATCGCGAAGACGACGAGAAGGACGAGGAGGAGGAAGAGCGCCGGCATGAGGACCCGCACCGCCGCCTCGATGCCCTTGCGGACGCCTTGCGCCACGAGCCCGACCGTGATCGCCATGAAGACCGCATGGGCGCCCGTCATGACCCAGGGGTCGGCGAGGAAGGCGCCGAACCGTGCGCTCACCGCCGCGGCGTCGGCGCCGGTGAAGGTGCCCGTCGCGGTGATCGGGACATAGGCCACGAGCCAGCCGCCGATGACGCTGTAATAGCTGAGGATGAGGACGGCGGCGAGAATGCCGAGCCAGCCGACGATGGCCCAGCCGCCGCTCGCCCCGCTCTCCCGGGCCACGGAGCGTGCGCTCGCAACGGCCGAGCACCGGCCGCGCCGGCCGATGATCAGCTCGGCGATCAGCACCGGCAGGCCGATGCCGAGGACGCAGGCGAGATAGACGAGCACGAAGGCCCCCCCGCCATTCTCGCCGGCAAGATAGGGAAACCGCCAGATGTTGCCGAGCCCGACGGCGGAGCCGACCGCCGCGAGGATGAACATCGCCCGGTTCGACCAGGTTTCGTGAACCATGCCCCCGTCCCCTCATCCGCCGCGCGCTTCCTGTCGAAAGCGCCGAATCCCGCTCGGCTCAGTCTATCGGGGGGCGGTTGGGCGCTCAATCATGGCCCCGGTCGCCGGCCGGGTGTCCGAAGCGGGCACCCGCCTGCCAGGCCGGCTGCTGGTTGCCATGGGCGGGCACGCCGCCTTCCGCCTTCAGCATCCGCGCCAGATGAAGGAGGTTCCAGCTCAGAAAGGTGACGCCGCGCTGGGTGAAGTCGTTGTCCGGCCCGCCCGAGCCCTCGTCGAGATAGGAGGGGCCGGGGCCGGCCGGCCCCACCCAGCCCGCATCCGCCTGGGGCGGCACGAGGAAGCCGATGTGCTGCAGTCCGTAGAGAAGCTCGGCGGCGCAGGCCTTGAGCCCGTCCTCGTTGCCGGTGACGATGCAGCCGCCCACCCGGCCGTAATAGGCGTACTGACCGTCCGCATTGAGTTCGGAGGACTGCGCGTAGAGCCGTTCCACCACGCGCCGGATGACGGAGGACGGCCGGCCGAGCCAGATCGGCGTGCCGAGGACGAGAATGTCCGCCGCCAGGATGCGCGCGTGCAGCGCCGGCCAGTCGTCGGCCGCGATCGACGGCCCGCGCATGTCGGCGGCCATGCCGGCCGGGATCGCGTGATCGACGGCGCGGATGGTGTCGCAGACGACGCTCGCAGTCTCGAGAATGGCGCGCGCGACACCGAGGAGCCCGTCGGTGTTGGAGCGGTCGGGCGAGCGCTTGAGCGTCCCGTTCACGAAGACCGCCCGCAGCCCCGCGCCCGCCGCCTCGAAAGTCCCGGTCATCGCGTGCCTCCCTGTCCGTCCCGCCCCGGCCCCGGAGCAACACGCGCGCGCGGGATGAGGCTCCGGCCCCGGGCTTGATGCGATGGGACGGCGCGGCTATCACCGCAAGAACCCCGGCGCCTCCGGCGCGGGGAGCCGCCGCGCGAAGGGAGGCCGACGAGCGATGACATCCCTCTCCGAGCGCCAGCTCGCCGCCGCCCGCGACCTCGCCGCCGATGTGGCGGAAGCGCTGCGGGCGGACGCGACGCTGGAGCTCTGGACCGGCGAGCGCATCCCTCTCGGCCCCGGGGCGCGCGAGGACATCCGCATCGTGCTGCACGGTCCGGGCGTCCTGCGACGGCTCTTCCGCGCGCCCAGCCTCGTGACGCTGGCGGAGCTGCTGGCGAGCGGAGCCGTCACGATCGAGGGCGGCAGCCCCCTCGCCCTCGCCGACCGCTGGGATCACGGGCGCGCCGTCCATCTCCGGCGCCGCCTTCCCCCCGCGCGCCTTGCCTGGGCGGCCCTGCCCTTTCTCCTCGACCGCAACGCGCCGATGGCGCCCCTGCCCGCCTTCGAGGGCCGGATCGGGACGCGCCCGGGCGCGGGACGCGACGATCAGGCGCTGATCTCGTTCCATTACGACGTGTCGAACGCCTTCTTCGCGCTCTTTCTCGACACGGAGATGGTCTATTCGAGCGCCTATTATCAGAGCCCGGATGAAAGCCTCGAGACGGCGCAGGCGCGCAAGCTCGACCTCATCTGCCGCAAGCTTCGCCTTTCGCCCGGCGAGCGGCTGCTCGACATAGGCTGCGGCTGGGGAGCGCTCGCCGCGCATGCGGCTCGGCATTTCGGGGTGAGGGTGCACGGCGTCACGCTGTCGCGCGAACAGCTCGCCTACGGGCAGGACAAGATCGCCCGGCTCGGCCTTCAGGACCGCGTGAGCCTCGAGCTGCGCGACTATCGCACGCTCGACGAACCGGAGAGCTACGACAAGATCGCCCAGGTCGAGATGTTCGAGCATGTGGGGTTCGAGAATTTCGACACCCATTTCGAGCACATGCATCGCCTGCTACGCCCGCGCGGGCTCTATTTCCACCAGGCGACGGTGCGGCGCGGCGGCCGGGACATCCGCGCCTTCCGCAAGCCCACCGGCGCCATGAAGACGATCACGCGGTTCATCTTCCCCGGCGGCGAGCTCGACTATATCGGCAACACCATCACCAATCTGGGACGGCTCGGCTTCGAAGTTCTGGACACGGAGTGTCTGCGCGAGCACATGACGCTCACGCTGCGCGAATGGGAGCGCCGGCTCTGGGCCAACCGCGCGGCGGCGAGAGCCGAGGCCGGCGAGGCGCGCACGCTCCTGTGGCTCCTCTATTTCGCGATCTTCGCCAAGGGCTTCGAGCGCGGCGCCTGCTCGTCCTATCAGACGCTGGCGATCAAGCGCGCGCCGGGCGCGACGGGCCTGCCGCTCGACCGGGCGAGCCTCTACTGGCCCGATCCGGCTTGAAGGGCCCTCACCCCGACCCTCTCCCTGAGGGAGAGGGAGTTCCTTTCTTGCCTCTCCCCTGGGAGGGGCCGAAAATCCGTCTCCGGATTTTCGGGTGAGGGTCCACCGGCGAAGGCCCCCTCTCCCGAGGGAGAGGGGGAAAGATCTACTCCCCGAGCTCGCCGCCAACGAGCTGCCAGTCCTTCGGCGCCTTCCAGTCCCTGGCGGGCGGGGTCT
>JACAEB010000105.1 GCA_013389075.1 Alphaproteobacteria bacterium | reverse complement strand
GCGTTCATCAGCACGGCGCGTCCGCGCGGGCCCTCGAGCCGCTCGTAGGAGCGCGTCGAGGCATCGCCCGCGAGCGGCCGGGCCACGGCCCCCGCCCAGCCGGCGTCGGCGAGGAAGCGGGCGCGGGTCTCGGCCCGCGCCTCTGGCCCGTGCCTCCGGTCGGCGTCAGACATGGCGCAGCCGTCCCTTCCATGATCCGTGGGCGGTGAGGGTCGCCCGCCGGCTGCCCGCCCCCGTATGCACCAGCGTCACGTCGAGCCGGTCCCCGCCGAGCGGCCGGCGGGCCCGCTCGGGCCATTCGACGATCACGGCGGCGGCGTCGAGCGCCTCGCCGAGGCCGAGCTCGTCCACCTCCCCCGGCCGGTCGAGCCGGTAGAGATCGGCGTGCCAGATCTCGGGGTCGGTCTCGGGATAGGTCTGCACCAGGGTGAAGGTCGGGCTCGGCACCTCGATCAGCACGCCCGCGCGCGTGCGGATCATCGCCCGGGCGAGCGTCGTCTTGCCCGCGCCGAGCTCCCCGCTCAGCGTGACGAGATCGCCCCGCTTCAGGGTGGCCGCGATGCGGCGCCCGAGCAGCTCGGTCGCCAGCTCGTCGGCGAGATCGATGTGACGGACGTGCTTCACCTTCCCCCGGCTTCGACTTGCCCCCGGCCCGCTCCCTGTGTAGCAGGTGGCTTCGCTTCCCTCCAAGACGGGAGCTTGATAAAGCCGGTCCGGCTCGGGCATGGTGAGCGGTCGCTGAAATTCATGACGAGGGAGTCACCTTTTTGAAGCGCCCCCGCCTCATCATCGTGGGAGCCGGACAGGCCGCCGCGCAGCTCATCGCGAGCCTGCGCGCCGACGGCTTCGAGGGCCCCGTGACGCTGGTGGGCGAGGAGGCCTATCCGCCCTATCAGCGCCCGCCGCTCTCCAAGGCCTTCCTCAAGGGCGAGATCGGGCTCGACCGCGTCATCCTCAAGGCGGACAGCTTCTATGAAGAGGCGGGGGTGGAGCTCCGGCTCGGCCGCAGGGCCGTGGCGATCGACCGCGACCGCCGCATGCTGCGCCTGGACAGCGGCGAGCGTCTCGGCTTCGACCGTCTGGTGCTCGCCACCGGCTCGCGGGTGCGCCGGCTGAGCTGCCCGGGGCATGATCTGTCCAACATCTTCTATCTGCGCGGCATCGACGATGTGGAGGCGATCCGCCCCCATCTCGTCGCCGGCGCGCGCCTTGCGGTGATCGGGGCGGGCTATATCGGCCTCGAGGTGGCGGCGGTGGCGCGCGGGCTCGGCCTCGAGGTGACCGTGCTCGAGGCGGCCCCGCGGGTGATGATGCGCGTGACGGCGCCGCAGATGTCGAGCTTCTTCGAGGCGGTGCATCGGGAGGCCGGCGTGCGCATCGCCTGCGGCACGATGGTCGAGGCGATCGAGGGGGCGGGACGGGCCGAGGCGGTGCGGCTCGCCGACGGGCGGCGCGTCGAGGCCGATGTCATCATCGTGGGGATCGGCATCGTGCCGGCGGGCGTCGCGCTCGCCGAGGCGGCGGGCCTTGCCTGCGACAACGGCATCGCGGTGGACGCCCTCACTCGCACCTCCGACCCGCGCATCCTCGCCATCGGCGACTGCACGAGCCATCCGAGCCTCCTCTATGGCCACAGGGTGCGGCTCGAATCGGTGCAGAACGCGATCGGCCAGGCCAAGACGGCGGCCGCCCATCTCCTGGGGCGCGACCAGCCTTACGACGAGGTGCCCTGGTTCTGGTCCGACCAGTATGCGCTCAAGCTCCAGATCGCCGGGCTCAATGCGGGCTATGACCGGGTCGTGCTGCGGGGCGATCCCGCCACGCGCGCCTTCGCCGCCTTCTATCTGTCGGGGGGTGTGCTGATCGCCGTCGACGCCGTCAACCGCCCGCCCGACTACATGCTGGGCCGCAAGGCGATCGGGGAGCGGGCGCGGCCCGACCCGGAGCGCCTCGCCGACCCCGACATCCCCCTCAAGGACATTCTTTCGTAAAGGCGCAGACAGGACGGAAGCGAGCATGCCGAAGATCACCTATATCGACCACGCCGGAAAGGAACGGACCATCGAGGTGCCGGTGGGTCTCACCGTTATGGAAGGCGCGGTGAAGAACAACGTGCCCGGCATCGATGCCGATTGCGGCGGCGCCTGCGCCTGCGCGACCTGCCATGTCTATGTGGACGAGCGATTCATGGACAAGGTGGGCAAGGCCGAGGGCATGGAGACCTCCATGCTCGACTTCGCCGAGGACGTCGCCCCCAACAGCCGCCTGTCCTGCCAGATCCGGGTGACGCCCGAGCTCGACGGCCTTGTCGTCCGTACACCGAAGAGCCAGCATTAGGCGGGGCCGCGGCGCGCTCGCGGGCGGCGGGGAGCCCGCATGAGCGTGAAGGACCGCATCAAGGCGCAGGTGGCGGCGTTCGACGCCCTGGCGCGGCCCTGGGCGCTCCGCTCGAAATGGCATGGCTGGGCCTATGAATTCCTGCTCTTCGGCCTGAAGCAGGCCTGGGCGTGTCTCTTCGGCGGGCTGATGATCGTGCTGCTCGTCGGCACGCATCTCGTCTGGCCGGACGACCTGCCGCTCGCGCGCTACGATTTTCTCGTCCTTGCGGCCATCGCCATTCAGGCCGCGCTTCTCCTGACGAAGCTCGAACGCTGGGACGAGGCGCTCGTCATCCTGATCTTCCATGTCGTCGGCACGATCATGGAGATCTTCAAGACGGCGCAGGGATCCTGGGTCTATCCGGAGGACAGCCTCCTGCGGATCGGCGACGTGCCGCTCTTCTCGGGATTCATGTATGCCTGCGTCGGCTCCTACATCGCCCGCGCCATCTGCCTCTTCGAGATCCGCTACATCCACTATCCGCCGCTCTGGACGACATGGGCGCTGGCGCTGCTCGCCTATGTCAATTTCTTCACCCATCATTACACGGTCGATATCCGCCCCGGCCTCTTCGCGGCCTCCGCCCTCATCTTCGGGCGCGCGAGCTTCACCTTCACGGCCGACCGGACGCCGCGGCGCATGCCGATGCTGCTCGGCTTCGTGCTGGTCTCCTTCTTCATCTGGGCCGCCGAGAACGCCGGCACCTTTGCGGCCGCCTGGGTCTATCCGAGCCAGCAGGACGGATGGCATGTCGTGCCCATCGGCAAGATGGGCGCCTGGTATCTCCTGATGCTGCTGAGCTATGTGCTGGTGACGCTGGTGCACCCGCCCGTCCGCGCGGTGCCCGCGGCAAGGCCCGCGGCGGAGGGCGTGCTCTAGAGCAGCGACCCGGCATCCGTCCGCCTGCGGACGAGGCCTCAGGCCTCCGCGCTCTCCGCCACGGCCGGCACCTCGACATGGCGCGGCACATAGCACTCGACGCGCGTGCCCGCGCCCGGCGCCGATTGCAGCGTCACCCAGCCGCCATGCAGCTCGATGAAGCTCTTGACGAGGGCAAGGCCGAGCCCCGCGCCGCGCCGCGAGCCGGTCTCGCGGCCCGCCGCGCCGCGCGCCTCGAAGCGGTCGAAGACCCGGGCCTGATGCTCGGGCAGGATGCCCGGGCCGGTGTCGGCGACGAAGAGCTTGAGGCCCGCGCCCGCATCCTCCGCGCCGATGGTGATGGTGTCGCCCGGCCGCGCGAAATGGGCGGCGTTGGAGACGAGATTGGCGAGCACCTGGGCGAGCCGCCGTCCATCGGCCACGATCGTGGCAAGCTCGGCGGGGCGCTCGAGCACCAGCGTGACGTCCTGGCCTTCCGTCCGCGCCCTGGCGAAGGCCTGGGCGGCCTCGAGCAGCTCGTCCGGCGCGACGGGGCCAAGCTCGAGTTCGAGCGTCCCCGCCTCGATCATCGCAAGGTCGAGAATGTCGCCGATGAGATCCTTGAGATCATTGGCCGCGGTGAGAATGTTCCTTGAATAGGCCTTCTGCTTGCCGGTGATGCGGCCCGCCATGCCGCCCACCATCATCTCGGCAAAGCCGATGATCGTGTTGAGCGGGGTGCGGAGCTGGTAGGAGACGTTCGAGACGAATTCGGACTTGAGCCGGTCGGCGGCCACCAGCGCCTCGTTGCGGTCGCGCAGGGCGCGCTCGATGCGCACCGTGTCCGACACGTCGAGGAAGGTGAGGAGCGTGCCGCCGTCGGGGAGCGGGATGGTCGCGTAGTCGAGCACCGTGCCGTCCGCCCGTTCGATCCGTGCACTGTGCGCGCGCCGCTCTCCCGTGACGGCGGTGATCTGCTCGCCGATGCGCGCCCATTCGTCCACATGGTCGAAGACGGTGCGACAATGGGCGACGATGCGGTTGAAATGCGGCTCGCCGGCGAGCTGGTCGGCTCCAAGACGCCAGACCCGGGCGAAGGCCTGGTTGTGGAGCTTGAGCCGCCCGTCCGAGCCGAAGGTCGCGACCGCCTCGTGCAGATTGTCGAGCGTGGTGCGCTGCGTCTTCACCACGGAGTTGAGCGAGCTCTCGAGCTCGACCATGGCTGTGAGGTTGTCGAACAGGAGCAGTGTGCCCCCTTGCGGATGGGGCAGGGCGGTCATGCGCACATGGCGTCCGTCCGGCAGGTGCCAGGTGTCCGAATGGGTGCCCGTCCGGGGCCCGATGGCCTCGAGGGTCGCGCGCTTCCATTCCTGGAAGTCCGATTGCTCCGCAAGCTGACGGCTGTCGCGCAGATGATCGATCAGCTCGCTGTCGGAGGGCGCCTCGTCGAGCCAGTCGGCCTCGAGCCGGAAGAAGGTGCGGAAGGCCTGATTGGCAAAGCGCAGGCGCCGGTCCGGCCCGAACCAGGCCGCCGCCGTGGGCAGACGGTCGAGCGTGGCGCCGAGGGCCTCTGCCGAGACGGTCGGCGCCGGTCCGCCGGGCATCTCCGCCGGCAGCGCGAACCAGGCGGCGCCCGCGCGCCCGCCCGGGAGCCCGGCGCGGACGACCCGCCAGCGATCCTCCGTACCCTGCTCGATGCGCGGGGGGCGGCCGATCAGCGCCTCGTCCTCGCGGGCCATCGTCGCGGCCCTGTAGGCGGGATTGCACCAGCGCACGAGCCCGTCCGGGCCCGTCGTCCAGGAGGGCAGGGGCAGCACTTCGGCGAGTCCCTCCTCCTGTCCCTTCGCGGGGGCGCCGTCCGTCCGCCCCTCGGTCTCCCGCGAGACGATCCGCCGGACGCGGACGACCGCGTGGAGCCCGTGAATGGCGCCGCGCGCGACGAGCGCCTCGCCATTGCGGCCGGTGAGCGCGCGCACGAACCCCTCGCCCTGATGGACGAGCGCCGTGGCGGCCTCGGCGAGGGCGGGCCGGTCGTCCTCGACGAGATGGCCGAGGACGGTCTCGAGGGCGCGCCCCGGTCCCGTCCCGGTGAGGGTGAGCGCGGTGACGGGATCGGTGCCGGCATGGCCGTCCGGCGGCGGAAGGCCGTCCACGGAGCGGTCGGGCCGGGCCCGCCAGAGGAAGGCGGCGCCCGGTTCGGCGGCGAGCAGTATCT
>JACAEB010000104.1 GCA_013389075.1 Alphaproteobacteria bacterium | reverse complement strand
GCCGGGGGTCGCCGGCGCCTCCGGCAGGGCGGCGGCGATCCGGCGGGCGATTCCCTCGCGCAGACCCGCGAGCCAGAGCGCGGGCCCCGTCCGGTCCGGCACGGCCGGCTCGACGACGCGCGGCACGCCGAGGGTGAAACCCAGCCCGCCGATGCGGTCGAACCAGGCCGCGCGGGCGAAATCATAGGCCCCCGGGGCCACGGGCGGGGATGGCGGCATGAGCCGGGCGAGCCCCGTGATCTCGGCGCCGCTCGTGAGCGCTTCGAGCCGCTCGGGTGTTCCGCGGACGGTCAGACGGATGCGGGCCGGCAGCGCCTCGGGCGCGAGCCCCTCGATGGCGCGGGGCGCGAGGAGGAGCTTCACGCTGCCGGGCGATTCGCGGGCAAGACCGAGAATGCGGCCCGACAGCTCCACCGTGCCGGTCTCCCGGGCGAGGCGGGGGGCACTGACGGCCTCGGTCCTGAGCTTGGCGAGCAGCATGCCGGTCGGCGGAAGGACGAGGGCGGCGGCGAGCCACAGCGCCGGTCCCGCCGGGCGCCAGCGCAGGAGACCGGCGCCCGCGGCGCCTGCCGCGAGCGCCCAGAAGAGCGTCGTGGCAAGGCCCGGCTCCGTCCGCAGGCTGAAATAGTGGGCGATGCCCCAGCCGAGAAGGAGGGGGGCAAAGAGGGTGAGCCGCCCCTCCTGCGCGGCGAGCCCGCGCCGCAGCGCGGCAAGCGCCGGGGCGAGCGGTCCGGCGAGCAGCCGCCCGACGACAGTGCCCCCATGGCGGGGAGCCGGCCGCACCCAGACCGGGTGAGGCCCGCCGCCATCCTCTCCCTCGTCCGCCTGCATCGGTCCCCGCCCGCGCGCCGCCTTGCTCCGGACTGCCCGGTCGCCCCATTTAATGCGCGGCACCCCCCGCCGTCACCTCCGGTCCGGGCAGCTTGCGCGCGCGGCGGAAACCGGTTAGGCCGCGCAGCACAGTCGCCCTCGCCCTCCGCGGGCCCCCAGGGACAGCCTCAATGACCTCCGACGCCGTCGTCACGCGCATCGCTCCGTCCCCCACGGGCCGGCTTCACATCGGAACCGCGCGCACCGCCCTGTTCAACTGGCTCTATGCGCGGCACACGGGCGGGCAGTTCCGCCTGCGCATCGAGGACACGGACCGCGTCCGGTCCACCACCGAGGCGATCGAGGCGATCCTGCACGGGCTCGAATGGCTAGGCCTCAACTGGGACGGCGAGGTCGTCTACCAGTCCCTGCGGGCGGACCGGCATCGGGCGGTGGCCGAGCAGATGCTCGCCGCGGGCCGGGCCTATCTGTGCTATGCGAGCCCCGAGGAGCTGCAGGAGATGCGCGAGCGTGCTCTCGCCGAAGGCCGGCAGCCCCGCTATGACGGCCGCTGGCGCGACCGTGATCCGGCCGACGCGCCGCCGGGCGTCGCGCCCGTGATCCGCCTGCGGGCGGCGACGGAGGGCGAGACGGTGGTCGAGGACAAGGTCCAGGGCCGGGTCACCTTCCGCAATGCCGATCTCGACGATCTCGTCCTGATGCGCTCGGACGGCACCCCCACCTACATGCTCGCCGTCGTGGTGGACGATCAGGACATGGGCGTCACCCACGTCATCCGGGGCGATGATCACCTCAACAATGCCGCGCGGCAGCTCCAGATCCTGAACGCGCTGGGGTGGACGGCGCCCGTCTACGCCCATATCCCGCTCATTCACGGGCCGGACGGCGCCAAGCTGTCCAAGCGGCATGGTGCCCTCGGCATCGAGGCCTATCGGGAGATGGGCTATCTGCCCGAGGCGCTGCGCAGCTATCTCATGCGTCTGGGCTGGAGCCACGGCAATGAGGAGATCATCTCCGATGCCGACGCCATCGCCTGGTTCGACCTCGACAGTCTCAATCGCGCCCCCGCGCGGCTCGACCTGGCGCGCCTTGCCCATATCAACGCCCACTACCTTCGTCAGCGCACCCCCGAGGGGCTCGTGGAGCTGATCGTCGAGGCGCGCGGGGCCCTCGACCCCGTCCACGCGCAGCGGCTCCAGCGGGCGGCCCATGCGCTGGCGAACCGATCCGAGACGGTCCCCGAGCTCCTCTCCCAGGCCGAGCCGCTCCTTCTCGATCGGCCCCTCGCGATCGACGGAAAGGCATCGAAGCTGCTCGGCGAGGAGGCGCGGGCCCGGCTCACCCGCCTTGCGTCCCACCTTGCCCGCCTGCCCGACTGGCGCCCCGATGCCCTTGCGGAGGCCCTGCCGGCCTTCGCGGACGCGGAAGGGGTGTCCTTCGGCAAGGTGGGGCCCGCCGCCCGCGCCGCTCTCGTGGCCGGGCGCAGCCCCATCGACCTCAGCGATCTCCTCTATGCCCTCGGCCGGGAGGAAAGCCTAGCGCGGCTGTCCGAACCGCCCGCCGCGGACTGAGGCTCCCGCCCGCCGCCGGGCGGCCGGACCCATTGACATCGGGGCGCCGAGGGGCCAGCGTTCAGGATTGCTGCGGTGCAAAAGATGTTGCTGACGTGGCGGGAACGGGCCGCTATAGTGCCGGCGACCCGGGTGCCGGAGGCTCTTCGGCGGGTGAGCGGGACTGGCGTCGCGAGGGGCGACGGCGAGGGACACCACCAGTCCAGACTCTCATTCTCCGGGCCATTGTCCAACCGGGCCATCCCGCCGAAAACCCGGCCGAGAGGCGGGAGGGTCCGTCCCCGACCACACCGCAGGCCCAAACACCCCGCGGACATGGCGTCCGCGACCCCTGCCTCCCGGGCAGGGCGGAATGACAAGAGGTTGAACATGAACAGTCATCCCAATCCCGGCGTGAAGAGCGGTTCGGTCACCATGACCGCGGATGGCAAGACGGTCGAGTTCCCGGTGCTGCAAGGCAGCGTGGGACCCAAGGTCATCGACATCCGGAAGCTCTATGCCGAAACGGGCATGTTCACCTACGATCCGGGCTTCACCTCGACGGGCAGCTGCGAGAGCTCGATCACCTATATCGATGGCGACGAGGGCGTTCTGCTCTATCGGGGCTATCCGATCGACGAACTCGCGGAGAAGGGGAATTTCCTCGAGACCTGCTATCTGCTGCTGCACGGGGAGCTGCCGAGCCAGAAGCAGTTCGAGCAGTTCGATTTCACGATCTCGCGCCACACCATGGTGCACGAGCAGCTCACCAGCTTCTTCCGCGGATTCCGGCGCGATGCGCACCCGATGGCGATCATGTGCGGCGTCGTCGGCGCGCTGTCGGCCTTCTATCACGACAGCACCGACATCAACGATCCCTATCAGCGCATGGTGGCGAGCCACCGGCTGATCGCCAAGGTGCCGACCATCGCGGCGATGGCCTACAAATATTCCGTGGGCCAACCGTTCATGTACCCGCAGAACGACCTCGGCTATGCCGACAACTTCCTGCGCATGTGCTTCGCCGTTCCGGCCGAGGACTACAAGGTGAACCCGGTCCTCTCGCGCGCCATGGACCGCATCTTCATCCTGCATGCCGATCACGAGCAGAACGCCTCCACCTCCACGGTGCGCCTGGCGGGCTCCTCGGGCGCGAACCCCTTCGCCTGCATCGCGGCGGGCATCGCCTGCCTCTGGGGTCCCGCCCATGGCGGCGCCAACGAGGCGGCGCTGAAGATGCTGGAGGAGATCGGCTCGGTCGAGAACATCCCCCACTTCATCGCCCGCGCCAAGGACAAGGACGACCCGTTCAGCCTGATGTGCTTCGGCCACCGCGTCTACAAGAACTACGACCCGCGGGCCAGCGTGATGCAGAAGACCTGTCACGAGGTGCTGAAGGAGCTCGGCATCCAGGACGACCCGCTGCTCGACGTGGCGATGGAACTCGAGCGGATCGCGCTTTCGGATTCCTACTTCATCGAGAAGAAGCTCTACCCGAACATCGACTTCTATTCGGGGATCACGCTGAAGGCGATGGGCTTCCCGACCACCATGTTCACCGTGCTCTTCGCGCTGGCGCGCACCGCGGGCTGGATCGCCCAGTGGCGGGAGATGATCGACGATCCCGCGCAGAAGATCGGCCGCCCCCGGCAGCTCTATACGGGCGAGACCCACCGCCCCTATGTGCCGATCTCCAAGCGCGCCTGATCGGGTGGCTCCCGGACAATCAGAGGGCGGACCAACAGGTCCGCCCTTTCCTTTTTCCCGATCGGGACGAGGCTTCAGTCGGCGGCGCAGCTCTCGGCGGCCGGAACGACACCGGTCGGCAGGCTGCGCTCGGTGCGGCTGATGGCGATGGGGGCGAGGCTGCCGATGAGGCAGGGATCGGCCGGGGCGCCGCGCAGGTAGATGTCGAAGAACAGCACCGTGTTCGCGACCATGTGAGCGATCACGTCGGGCTCGGCACCTCCGCCGATGTCGCCATGGTCCTGCCCCTGGATGACGGTGAGAAAGCGCCGGCCGTCCGCCGGGTAGCGATGAAAACCCTGTGCCCGCCAGCCCGTCATGCGGAAGCCGGCCGGTGGTCCGTCCATCTCCTCTCCCCCGACGATGAGATAGGCCGGAACGAGGACGCTCATCCAGCTATTGTCGTCCGGACCGCGATCGAACGATCCGAACTGATCGGGACCCTGAGGGCTCATCGGCATGATCGCGGCGATGCGCGGGTCGCGGAACTCCCCATGGTCGAAACGCGCGCCACCCACGGCATTGGCCGTGTAGGCACCCCAGCTGTGGCCCGCATGGCCGACATGGTCGAGATCGAGCGGGGCGGAAAATCCATCCGGGAGCGGAAGGGTTCCGCCCTCGAGACTGTCGAGCACGAAGCTCACATCCGCCGGGCGGTCGAGCCGGTGCTGCGCATTCGATGCCGACGGCCGGTGCCCGAGCGCTATGGCGAGGAAGCCGGCTTCGGCCAGGGCCTTCCCCTGGGGACGAAAGGCGCGGACCTCTCCCGACGCGTTTCCCGTTCCCCCGTGAGACATCAGGACGATCTTGAGCGTCCCCTCGGGGTCCGCAGGAGCATAGACCGTGACGCCCACCTCCCTGCCGCCGCGGGCGGGATCGTGAAGGGCGCTCGTTCGCGTCAGCACCTCGGCCGCCTGCACCGGTGCGGCCCAAAGGCAGAGCCCGGCAGCCAGCAGCCTCACAATCGACCGTTGCGCCATCCCCGTCTCCTTCTGGCTTGTGCGCGGACCAATGATATGACATTTGTCCGCTTGATTCATATCAGATGTAGCGTTGAACGGATGATACCCCGCCCGATCCTGCGGAGCGTTGCCCATGTTGACCCGTCGCACCTTTGCGAAAACCGGGATCGCTGCTGTCCCCGCGCTTCTGGGCGCCGGCGGGCCTGGCCGCGCCACCGGCGACGCTGCGAGTCTCCAGCAGGCTCTGGGGGATGTGCCCGGCCTCCAGTCGCCCGCGATCTAGACACCCCAGGCTGGAATGGAGAACCGGGGGCTCTCTATGCCGCCGGCTACAATGTTTCCTATACGAAGGGAAAGCTCGGGACCGCCTGGGTCTACCGGGGCGAGCTCGTCTGACCAGGGGAGCCGATCGCATCGAGGATCGCCCGGGCCGCCCGCTCGGATGGCGGGGCCTCGTTGAGGCCGAGGGCCGCAAGAGCCGCGCCAATGCCGGCAAGCTGGCGCTCGCAGATTCCCGGATCTGTCAGCAGGCGAACGAGTTCATCGGCAAGAGCCTCGGGCGTGCAGCTCTCCTGGAGAAATTCGGGGATGACGCCATCCCTGGCGATCAGGTTGACGAGCGTGGCGAAGGGCGCCGTCAGCAGCCTGCGGAAGATCTCGCCCGTGAGCCAGCCGACCCTGTAGCCGATCACCATCGGCGTGCGCGCAAGGGCAAGTTCGGTCGAGACGGTCCCCGAGGCCGCGAGCGCGACATCGCCCGCATCGAAGGCGGCGAACTTCTCGTCCGCGCCGACGACAAGCGGACGAACCGGAAAGGCCTCGAGCCCGGCCTCGATCAGCTGGCGGACATGGGCGACCGCCGGAATGCAGATGCGCACCGAGGGCACGGCGGAGGCGACCATGTGCATCGCCTCGGCGAAGAGCGGCAGAAGGAGGCGGACCTCCGAGACGCGGCTGCCCGGAAGCACGAGCACGAGCCGCTCGCCGGCCCCGATGCCGTGCCGCGCCCGGAAGGCATCGCCGCCGGTCATGGCGGCCGCGCGCTCGACCACCGGATGGCCGACGAAGACGGTCCTGAGGCCATAGCTCTCGAAGAAGGGCGGCTCGAACGGCAGAAGCGCGAGGAGGAGGTCGACGAACTGTGCGAGCGAGCGCGCCCGCCAGGGCCGCGAGCCCCAGACCTGCGGCGCGACATATTTGATGATCCGGATCTCCGGCGCGAGACGCTTGAGCCGCCGGCCGATCCGGTGCGTGAAGTCGGGGGAGTCGATCAGCACCACGGCATCGGGCCGTGTCCGGATGGCCTCATCCGCCATCTCGCGCACCCGGCGCAGGATCAGCGGCACGCGCGGGGCCACCTCCTTCAGTCCCATCACCGAAGTGTCGGAGATGGGGAAGAGGCTGACGAGCCCCTCGCGCGTCATGGCTTCACCGCCCGACCCCGTGATGC
Source organism: Alphaproteobacteria bacterium (assembly GCA_013389075.1). GTDB lineage: Bacteria > Pseudomonadota > Alphaproteobacteria > JACAEB01 > JACAEB01 > JACAEB01. The sequence continues at coordinate 4,266 of JACAEB010000104.1, read as the reverse complement.
GGATCCGGCCATCCGTCAGCAGGCGGAGCGATGCCATGAGCTGACCGCCGAGTGCGTCGCCCGACGGCTCCCCCGCGATCAGCATGAGGTGCGGCACGTCCCCGGCCATCAGCTCGCCCGGCCCCCCGCCTCCGGCGGCAGGTCGTCGGCGTCGATGCCGACGACGAAGAGGCCCGCGGCATCGGCGGCGGCGCGGACGGCCGGCGCATCGGCGATGAGGCTCGCCCCCGCCGCGATGGCGATGCCCGCAAGACCGGCCCGCGCCGCGCCCTCGACCGTCCGTACACCGATCACCGGCAGATCGACGCGAAGCTCCTGGCCCGACTTGGGGAGTTTGACGAGGACCCCGCGCCGGGCCTGGGCCGTGCCGCGAAGGGCCGTGTCGAGCTCCGCGACGCGCGCGAGCATGGCATCGGTGCCTTCCGCCGCTTCCACCGCGAGAACGAGCCCGTCGGCGACGGCGGCGGCCTGACCGATGTCGAGCGCCCCGATCGCGCGGACGACGCGCACGGCGACGCCAATGTCGCGCCAGTCCTGCGGCCTTGGGGCATGGGCGCCCTGCAGCCCCGCGGGCGCCGCGAGGTCGTGCATCACCTCCTCGGCGCCGACGACGCGCAGTCCCTCGGATTCGAACACCCGGACGAGCGTGCGCAGGAGCGCGTCATCGCCCGAGCGGGCGGCGACGAGCACCTTCGGCAGCAGCATGGCGCCCCGTGCATCGAGCTTGAGCGCGCGGAAATCGGGCCTCGGCACCCGCCCGATCAGCGTGACGGCCGTGCAGCCCTCGCGCTTGAGCCGCGACAGGATGAGCCCGACCTGACCGAGCGAGGCCCGCAGATGCGGATAGACGGCAAGGTCGGCCTCGCCATGGCCGTCGAGGATCACGACGAAGAGCGGCACGCCCCGCGCGGCGCAGGCCTGCGCGATCCGGATGGGGATCTCTCCGGCTCCTGCGATCAGCGCCAGCCGTCCGGTATCAGGCAGCATCCCCCCTCACCCGCGGCTGGGCAGGCAGAGCGGTCGGTTGCTCTGGGCACGGATGAAGGCGACGATTTCCATCACCTCGGGGCTTTCCGCAAAAAGCTCGGCCACATCGTCGAGCCGCTCGGCCAGCGTGCCCTCCTCGGCGAACAGGAGACGATAGGCGTTCCGCAGCCGGTGGATCTTTTCGCGCGTGAAGCCGCGGCGCTTGAGCCCCACGATGTTGAGGCCGGCGAGATGGGCCCTGTTGCCCATGCAGGAGCCGAAGGGAATGAGGTCGCCCTCGAGCCCGGCCATGCCGCCCACGAAGGCATGCGCGCCGATGCGGCTCCACTGGTGGACGGCCGCATGCCCGCCGAGCATGACGTGATCACCGACATCCACATGGCCGCCGATCACGGCGCCATTGGCGAAGATCACGTGATTGCCCACCTTGCAGTCATGGGCGACATGCGAGCTCGCCATGAAGAAGCCGTGAGTGCCGACCACGGTCCGGCCCCGGCCGACCGCGGTTCCGGGATTCATGGTGACGTGCTCGCGAATGATCGTGTGCGGACCGACCTCGAGCGTCACGTCCTCCCCGGCATATTTGAGATGCTGAGGCGGATGGCCGAGCGAGGCGAAGGGATAGACCATGCAGTCCTCGCCCAGCGTCGTGTGCCCGGCCACCACGACATGAGACACGAGGCGCACGCCTTTGCTCAGCCGGACCTGCGGGCCGACCATGCAGAAGGGGCCGACCTCGACGTCCTCGGCCAGCTCCGCGCCGTCTTCAACGATTGCCGTCGGATGGATACTCGTCACGCCGATCCCCTGTGCCCAGCGGGGCGCCATGCCCCGCCTGATGCTGCATCCATTCTGGCTGGTCCCGCAATGGCCGGCGGTGCGGCCTCACGCCTCGGGCGGGGGCTCGATGATGGTGGCGGCGTAATCCGCTTCCGCGCACAGCACGTTGCCCACGAAGGCCTCGCCGCGGAACTTCCAGACCGGGCCCCGGTTGCGGACGACATGCACCGGGATGCGCAGCGTGTCGCCCGGGCGGACCGGGTGACGGAACCGGGCCTTGTCGATGGTCATGAAATAGACGACGCGATTGCCCAGCGCCTTGCCCAGCGTCTGCATCACCAGAGCCGCCGCCGTCTGCGCCATGGCCTCGACGATGAGCACGCCGGGAAAGATGGGGTGGCCGGGGAAATGGCCCGGAAAGAAGGGCTCGTTGATGGTGACGTTCTTGATGCCGACCGCGGATTTGGCCGGGATCATGTGGCTCACGCGATCGATCATCAGCATCGGATACCGATGCGGAATGAGCTCCATGATGCGGTTGACGTCGGCCTCGGTCCCCTCGGGCCCGGCGGCCGGCGCCGGAACGGAGACGGCGCGCGCGCCTGCGTCAGCGGTTTCACTCATGGGGCCCTTGCCCTCCTGATCGAGCGCGCCGGCCTGTCCCCGGTCATCCCTGAGGGCAGTCGGCGCCCGGGTCTTCAGGTCTTGCGCGCGACGAGGCGCCGGATGAAGGCGACCTCCCGCTTCCAGTTCATCAGGGGCTGCGCCGGAAAGCCACCGAAGCGGGCGCCGGCGGGAATGTCTCCCACCACCCCGGCCTGCCCGGCGACCTGGGCGGCCCGTCCGATGGTGAGGTGTCCGGCTGCTCCGGCCTGCCCGCCCAACGCGACGTAATCCTCCAGCACCGTGCTACCCGCGAACCCGACCTGGCCCGCAATGACGCAATGCTGTCCGATCCGGCAGTTGTGCCCGATCTGTACCAGATTATCAATCTTGGTGCCCATGCCGATGACCGTATCGGTGAGCCCGCCCCGGTCGATCGCGCAGTTGGCCCCGATCTCGACGTCGTCCTGCACGATCACCCGCCCGAACTGGGGCAGCTTCACATGTCCGGCGGGGGAGAGGGTGAACCCGAATCCGTCCGTACCCAGACTCGTTCCGGCGTGCACGATCACACGGTCGCCGAGATGGGCATAAAGAAGGCTCGCGCGGGGCCCGATATGGCAGTCCCGGCCGATCGTGACCCCCGGACCGACCACCGCGCCCGGTCCGATGACACTGCGGGCGCCGATCTCGGCTCCGGCACCGACCACCGCGCCCCAGCAGAGGGTGGCGTCCGGCGCGATGCTGGCCTCGGGTGAGACTGCCGGGCGGTCGGCGGACGGAAAGACGCCGCCGATGGGCAGAACGAGCTGCCGCGCCGCCTCGGCGAAGGCAAGGGCGGGCGATCTCGAGAGAAGGAGGGCCGTGGCCTCCGGCACATCCTCGGCGAGCGCCGCCGTCGTCAGGACGGCCCCCGCCCTGCTCCCGGCCGCGAGGGCCTTGTGGCCGGGCGCGGCCAGGAAGGCGAGATCGTCAGCCCCCGCCTCTTCGAGCGAGGCCACGTCCGAGACGGCCTCGCAGCGCGTCCCCTTGCGCACGAGGTCGGCCTTCAGCGCACCCGCGAGGGCTTCCAGACCGATCGGGCCCAGATGCCGGTAGAAGCGCGGATCGGCCATGGCGGATCTCCCGGAGGCGCCCCATCACTGGGCGGGCGCGGACGGTCCTTCCTTCTCGGGCTCGAGCTTCACGGCCAGGGTCTTGAGGCTCTTGTCGATGGCGCTCACGGCCTTCTTCGTGATGTCGAGGGACGGCTCGAAATGCAGGAGCTGGCCCGCCTCGAGGAGAACGCTCGCCTTCTGGTCCTTCGTGACCTTGAGGAGGATGGGCTCGATCGCCTGATAGAACTGCTGGCGGGCGAGCTGGTTGGCGACGTTCACGCGCTGGCTGTTCATCTGCACGTAGCGGTCGAACTGGGCGCCGTCCTGGCGCAGTTCCTGGACGCCCTGATTGAAGGCGGCCTCGGTGATGGTCAGCTCGTCCTTCTTCTTGCGCAGATCTTCGGCCTTCTTCTGAAGTCCGTCCTCGCGGGTCTTGAGATCGTCGGCGACGGTCTGCTGGAAGGTCTTGAGCTGGGCCTGGACGTCCTTGCCGACCGCGGTGTCGTTCCAGAGGACATTGGTATCCACCACCGCGATCTCCGCGGCGGTGGCGGCGAGCGGGGCGGCAAGAAGCAGGGGCAGGGCGAGGAGAAGGGCGGAAATGGCACGCATGGGATGCACTTTCGATGGCTGAGGGGTCATGATCTTGAGGTCACTCTCTCCCGGGCCATGATCGGACATGGCTCTGGATGGTAGCGCGTCCGGCCCCTGCCCTCCCGGCGGGAGCGGGGGCCCGGCATCGCCGGAGCGCCGGCCCCCCACGGGGTTCCCCGGCGGTCCGGCGCGGCCCCGGCGCGGG
>JACAEB010000027.1 GCA_013389075.1 Alphaproteobacteria bacterium | reverse complement strand
GCGCAAGGCAGGGCCGCCCCGCGCAGGACCACCCGTCGCGGCAAGGCCGGGGGCGGGTTTCTCGGCGGCGTCGTCACCACGCTCGGCCGGCGGATCACCGATCTGCGCCGCGACGCCCACCGGCTCGGCCCGATCCTCCTCTTCGCCGGCCTGTCGGCCGTCACCATCGGCTCGGTCTGGCTCGTGGCCAGCGGCACGGCGGCGAGCGCACTCGCCTTCGTCGACACGCGCCTCCAGGCCGGGCTCGTCGAGGCGGGCCTGTCGCTCCAGCGCATCACCATTCGCGGCCGGACGAATGTCGAGAGCGACGAGATCATCGAAGCGCTGCAGCTCGATCTCGGCCAGTCGATCCTGCATGTCGATCTCGAGGCGGCGCGCGCGCGGGTCGAGGCGATCGACTGGGTGGAGAGCGCGACGGTCATGCGCATGCTGCCCGGCACGATCCACATCGAGCTGCACGAGCGGCGGCCCTTCGCCATCTGGCGCACGCGGGAGGGCGATGCGCTGATCGACCGGGCGGGCACGGTCATCACCCGCCACGACGTCACGCAATTCGCCGGCCTGCCCTTCGTGGTCGGTCCGGGGGCGGAACGCACGGCGGGCGAGCTCATCGAGATCCTCGACCGCCAGCCCCTGCTCAAGGCGCGCGTGGTCGCGGCGGTGCGCATGGGCGGCCGGCGCTGGGATCTGCGCCTCGACAACGGCATCACCGTGCGTTTACCTGATAGCGGCGTCGAGGAGGCGATTCGCGAGCTCGTCGAGCTCAATGCGCAGCACGACATTCTCGGCCGCTCGATCCGGAGCATCGATCTGCGGTTTCCCGACCGCTGGATCATCGATCCGGGCAAGGACGGGGACGGACCGTCCGAACAGCAGGGCGAAGGCGGCGAGATCCTCACCGACTTCGTGACCGGGAACGAGGTGACGCTCTGATGCTGGCGAGCCCCGAGGCAGCGCGATGGGACCGCACGGCGGCGCTGGGCCGGCAGGGCCTCATCGCCGGCCTCGACATCGGCACGACCAAGGTGACCTGCTTCATCGCGCGGCCCGAACCCCCGCGCGAGGCGGGCGGCCCGCGGCTGCGCGTCGTCGGCATCGGCCATCAGCTCTCGCGGGGGCTGTCGGGCGGGCAGGTGGTCAATTCGGTGGATGCGGAGGATTCGATCCGCCGCGCCGTGGGAGCCGCCGAGCGGATGGCGGGCACGCTGATCTCCCGGGTCTGGCTCACCGTCAGCACCGCCACATTGCAGAGCCGCACCGTGCGCGCGGGTCTCGTCATCGGCGAGCGTGACCTCGTCGAGGGCGACGTGCGGCGCATCCTGCAGATGGCCCGCAGCCAGGTGATGGCGCCCGACACGGCGATCCTCCACACCGTTCCGGTGCGCTATGCCGTGGACGGATCTGTGGGCGTGCGCGATCCGCAGGGCATGTTCGCGGGCGAGCTCCGGGCGGAAGTGAACATCGTCAGTATCGCCCAGACCGCGCTGCGCAATCTCATGCTCTGCGTCGAGCGGTGCCATCTCGAGATCGCGGGCCTCGTCGCCGCTCCCTATGCGAGCGCCATCTCCGCGCTGGTCGAGGACGAGGCCGAGCTCGGCGCGCTGCTCGTCGAGATGGGCGGGGGGTCGACCGGCATCGCCATGATGGCGGAGGGGCGGCTGCGCCATGTCGGCGTCGTGCCGGTGGGCGGCCAGCACGTCACGCACGACATCGCCCATGGCCTCTCCACCTCGCGCGAGGTGGCCGAGCGGCTCAAGACGCTGTGCGGCAGCGCGCTCGTCAGCCCCTCGGACGACCGCGACATGATCAGCGTGCCGCGCCTTGGCGAGGACGATCGCGAGAGCGCCATTCCGGTGCCGCGCTCGCTGCTCACCGGCATCATCCGTCCGCGCATCGAGGAGACGCTCGAGCTGGTGCGCGACCACATCGCAAAGCTCGGGCCGGGGCGGGCGACCCCCGCCTCGCTCGTGCTGACGGGCGGGGCCTGCCAGCTCACCGGCGTGAAGGAACTCGCCGAGCGCATTCTCGGCCGGCAGGTGCGGATCGGCCGTCCGGGCGGTCTGTCGGGCCTTGCCGAGGCAACCGGAGGGCCCGGATTCACGGCGGCGGCGGGGCTCGTCGCATTTCCTCTCTACGCGCCCTTTGAGGCGTCGCGCGGAGATGGTATTCAAGGAACGTGGAGCCGGCTGAATCCGTTCGGCAGGATGAACAAATGGTTGCGGGCCTCCGTCTGGTAGGACGGCGGCCGGGGCCGCTCGGCGGCACGGGTTGCGTACTCGCAAGGAACACGGAGGTCCCCGAAAAAAATGGGGCCCCGTCATGCCGCGAGGAGCCGGAACGGGACGAGGCGGCAGGGCGCTCGATACGGCGCCCGGGAGCTGTCAGGACCGGCTCAGGGATGAATGGTGATGGGTCATCGCGGAGAAGACGGAGCGGGCCGTCCCGGACGGGGCGGGCGGGCTTCGTCTTGCGAGCGTGGTCCCGTCGGTGGTGGTGACCTCTCGGGATGCGGAGCTGTCGCACGGGGCCGCATGGGGCTCTCGATCTGGAGGGAGTAATGACGATCAATCTGAGGGCGCCGAGCGTCACGGAACTCAAGCCGCGAATCACCGTGTTCGGGGTTGGCGGCGCCGGCGGCAACGCCGTTTCGAACATGATCGACGCCAAGCTCGAGGGCGTCGAATTCGTCGTGGCCAATACGGACGCGCAGGCGCTCAGCCAGTCCAAGGCCGAACGGCGCGTCCAGATGGGGACGAGCGTGACCGAGGGGCTCGGCGCGGGCGCCCGGCCCGAGATCGGCATCGCCGCGGCCGAGGAGAGCATCTCCGAGATCCGCGATCACCTCACGGGCTCGCACATGGTGTTCATCACCGCCGGCATGGGCGGGGGCACGGGCACGGGGGCAGCGCCCGTCATCGCCCGCGAGGCGCGCGACATGAACATCCTCACGGTGGGCGTGGTGACCAAGCCCTTCCACTTCGAGGGCGCGCGCCGCATGCGGATCGCCGAATCGGGGATCGCCGAACTCCAGAAATATGCCGACACGCTGATCGTCATCCCGAACCAGAACCTCTTCCGCATCGCCAATGAGAAGACCACCTTCGCGGCCGCCTTCGCCATGGCCGACGAGGTGCTGCATTCGGGCGTGCGCGGCATCACCGACCTCATGGTCATGCCCGGCCTCATCAATCTCGACTTCGCGGACGTTCGTACCGTGATGAACGAGATGGGCAAGGCGATGATGGGCACGGGCGAGGCCGAGGGCGAGACGCGCGCCATCGACGCGGCCGAGGCCGCCATCAACAATCCGCTGCTCGACGAGGTGTCGATGAAGGGCGCGCGCGGCGTGCTCATCAACATCACCGGCGGCATGGACCTCACCCTCTACGAGGTGGACGAGGCGGCGAACCGCATCCGGGCCGAGGTCGATCCGGACGCCAATATCATCGTGGGCTCGACCTTCAACGAAGCGCTCGAGGGGCGGATGCGCGTCTCGGTGGTCGCTACCGGCATCGACGGCGAGGCCGGCGCGCAAGGCGAGCG
>JACAEB010000078.1 GCA_013389075.1 Alphaproteobacteria bacterium | reverse complement strand
GCCTCGTGGCCGAGACGGCGGCGCTGGCGCCGCAGGCGCAGTGCATCGGCTTCAAGCTCTTCCCCGAGCATGGCGAGCAGCTTCTCGCCTTCGTCTGCACGGCGCCCGAGATCGCCGTCGTGACGCTCGAGCGGGCCGACCGGCTCGCGCAATGGGCCTCGCTGCAGATCGCCCTGCGGACGGGTGCCTGGGTGCACACCATGGGCGAGGTGGGCGACACGCGCGTTCGCTTCGAGCCCGCGCGCTTCGCCGCCTGGTGCGAGCGCCTCGACACGGACGCGCGGCGGATCGAGCGGCTCCTGTGGCGCAAGCGGCGCTGCCATGTCCTTTACGAGGATCTGACCGGGGAGCCGGAGGCGCGCGCGGCGGCGCTGGCGCGGGTGGTGGACACGATTGGCGCCGGCCCCGCGCCGCTCCGCATGCCGACCATCCGCCGGCAGGATTGCCGGCCCGCGCGGGAGCGCTTCTCCAATCCCGAGGCGGTGGACGCGGCCCTCGCGGACCCGGCGCTGCGGCTGCTGATGCGGCCCGCGCCCCGGCCGGGCCGGTGAGGCCGCTCTTTCCACACGGTTCCCCACTCAGTTGTGAACAAGCTCACCAACTCGCCGATTTGGCTTGCGCCCTGTGCGGCGAATCACCCATCCTCGACAGACTTGGAGCGCAGCCAATGCGCCTCGGCGTTCTCTCGAGATCCGGTGACCCACACCGTCCAAGTTCTTCCGCGGAAGACAGATCCGGGTCCGAATGACCGTCCCCACCCTCTACCCCAACGGGTCATTCGGCCCGGATCCCTCCGCCGCCGCCTGACCCCTCCCCAACCGCCGGCCCCGGGCCGAGCCCGGCCGTCAGCGCCGCGTCAGGCCTGCCGCGAGCAGCGACAGCGCGAAGAGCCCCGAACTCACGAGCACGATGGCCGGGCCCGCCGGCAGGTTCGCCGAGGCCGACAGCGCAAGCCCGCCCACCACCGAAAGCGTCCCCGCGAGCGCCGCGCCGATCGCCATGGCCTCGGGCGTGCGGGCGAAGGCGCGGGCGGTGGCCGGCGGGATGATCAGCAGGGAGACGACGAGGAGCACGCCGACGATCTGAAGCCCCACCGCGACCACGAGCGCGAGGAGGACGAGGAAGGCGGGGTCGAGCCGGTGCACCGGCACGCCTTCCACCGCGGCGATGTCCGGATCGACCGCCATGGAGAGAAGCGGCCGCCAGAGCGCGGCCATGGCGAGCCCCACCAGCACCGCCGCCCCGCCGGCGAGCGCCACATCGTCCCAGCCGAGCGCCAGCACGTCGCCGAAGAGATAGGACATGAGGTCGACCCGCACGCGCGGCAGGAAGGCGAGCACGACGAGGCCGGCGGCGAGCGAGCCATGGGCCATCAGCCCAAGGAGCGTATCGCCCGGCAGCCGCGTGATCCGGTCGAGCCGGGCGAGAAGGAGCGCGGTCGCCACCGCGACGGCGAAGACGCCGATCATGAGATCGATGCCGGCAAGCAGCCCCACCGCCACGCCCAGGAGCGCCGCATGCGAGACGGCGGTGCCGAAATAGGCGAGGCGGCGCCAGACCACGAAGCAGCCCACCGGCGCGCACATCAGCGCGAAGGCGAGCCCGCCGAGCCCCGCGCGCAGGAGAAAGTCCGGGATCATGGCGCGCCTCCGCCGTCCGCCCCGCGCTGCGTCACCACATGTCCGTGCACGTCATCTTCATGATCGTGCGAGTGGACATAGAAGGCGAGCTCGTGCGCGACATGGTCGCCGAAGAGCGCTCGAAAGGCGGGATGACCCACCACCTCGCGCGCCGATCCGGTGCAGCACACATGGCCGTTGAGGCAGATGACGCGGTCCGTCCGGGCCATGACGAGGTGAAGGTCGTGCGAGACGAGGAGCACGGCGAGCCCGCGCCGCTCGCGCAGATCGGCGATGAGATGATAGAGCGCGGCCTGGCCGGCCACATCCACCCCGGCCACGGGCTCGTCGAGCACGAGAAGCTCGGGGTCGCGCAAGAGCGCGCGGGCGAGCAGCACGCGATGGGTCTCCCCGCCCGACAGGGCATGGAAGGGGCGGTTCCCGAGCCCCTCGGCGCCCACCTCCGCGAGCACCTCGGCGATGCGGTCCGCGCGCGCGGGGGCGGCGAGGGAGAGCATGCGGGCGACCGTGAGCGGCAGGGTGGCGTCGCGGGCGATCTGCTGGGGCGCATAGCCGACCCTGAGGCCCGGGCGGCGGCGGATCTCGCCTTCGGAAACGGGAATGATGCCGAGCAGCGCCCGCACCAGCGTCGATTTCCCCGCGCCGTTGAGCCCGATCAGGGTGACGATCTCGCGGGGGCGCAAGGCAAGGTCCACATGCTCGAGCACCGGCACGCCCTCGCGCCGCACGCTCACGTTCCGCGCCTCGATGAGCGGCGGTCCGTCAGGGGCGGGCGGGGAAGCGGCGTCGGTCATGGAGTCTTGCGGCAAGCCTTGCGGCGGAGGACAGGGGCAGCGAGCCGCGAGCTATAGCACAGGCCGGGCGGGGGAGGGGGGATCCGAGCCGCCCGTCCCGTCCGAGATCGTGTAGGTGAAGCTGTCCGCGCCCGTATAGCTCGCCGTGGGGGTGAAGGTGATTTCCGCGCCGTTGGACGCGATCACCGGCGTGCCATGGCTCGCCGCCCCAACGGCGGTGATCTCGAGCGGGATCAGGAAAAGGGGATACCGTTCGCCTTCATCTCACTCCGTCCGATCCCGCTCGATTCGATCATGTCGATAAGGACCAGGTCCTGATCGAGCGGATCGCCATCGGCGTCCGTATCGTTTCCGCGCGGATCGAAGGTGCCGGCCGTGTCCTTGACGATGGGGAAGCTGTCATTGCCCGCCACGGGCGCGGTTTTGCTCACCGCCGTCCGCACCACGCTCGTGCGGTTGCCGGCGGCGTCATAGGTGTATTCGATCGTCCGCCCGTCCTCATAGTCCGCCTGCGTCAGACGCCCCAGCTCGTCATAGGTGGTGCAGACGGAATCCGGGCAGGTGGCGGAGGCGGGGGTGGGGGCGGCAATTGCGCTGAGAAGACTGCATAATACAGAGCTTATCAATCTGCACCCAAGCCCTCCGACAATCTTCACCCTCATGCGGCGCCCTCTCGAACGTATTTGCTTCGCGCATTTCGCCCATCATCACAAATATAACCTCAAAACAAAACTAAATACTTCCCGGGTAAACCCCTCCAGAGACTGAAATAGCGTCACTCTCATTCACAAAAATGTACCCTATTGTAGCAAAACCGAAGTCCTGATTAATACTATTTCCCGCTACCATGTACTTTATGTGCTTTGGTGGATGCATTGGATCAAATTTCAAATTATAGTAAACATTAACCTCAGCCCACCTATCGAACAGGAAATTTTTTGAAACTCGATCCCGGAGCTCTAAGACTGCAAATCCGGGATTATTCAGATTGTTATCCCAAGCCGGAGACACTAGAACTAAACGGCTGTCCGGCTGTCGCCCGGTCCCTATTATTCCGATTACGCTGACTATCCTTACACAGGTTTCCTCTGGAGCCAAATCCGCATCAACATACCAATATCTTTCCATCATAGCACTTCAAGCTCCTCTCCCTCGCGTCACAGGTGGTGCAGACGGAGTCCGGGCAGGTGGCGGAGGCGGCATCCGAAGCTAAGAAGATAAAGCCGCAAATTGCAGCTCCAGTCAGTTTGCGCCCAGTCGATTTCGTCATTTTCACCGCCTCGCCGCTTGACCAAGAGCCCATTGCAGCTCTCTCTCAATATGAGCGACCGCATATAGAACCCGCCAATACAGATATAAAACTAGCATGTTCGTGATATTATTTCATCCGCACGGCATATCAAATATAGATCCCCCGCCCACAACATAATCCGCATCTTCATATTCTTTGAATATAAACCCGATGGAAAAAATACCATAATCTCCCAATGAACCACTCTTTTCTCTATACGAGATCCGATCAGGCAGATTCATTGGATCGAATCTTATGTCCCTATAGACGTTGACCTCCCTCCTCCTATTGACTACAAAATCACTTGGATGCATAGACCGTAACTCTATTATAGCGTAACCTGGATTTATTTCGTCCGAACCCCAGCATGGATCAACACGGACAAATCTGCTGTCAGGCTGCCGTGGAGTGATAATTTTATTAATGGTTTCTATCTTTCTTATGCATTTGTATTCCGTTGGCCAATCTCGATCAACAAGCCAAAACATCTCCATCATAGCACTTCAAGCTCCTCTCCCTCGCTATAATCATAGAAATCATTGAAAAATGGATCGTTCCAAAATCGATCCGCATTATCTGCATCATGCATGGTTCTCAATTGTAAATTCAATTCCAATTCCAACAAGCCATCTCATTTCCTCCAAAGAAATATTTATTTGAACAAAATCCTTGTCATACAACTGCACGGTTATCCACGATTCAATGCCTCCACTTATGTAATTAGATATTTTTTTCCAATCATCGCCACTAACCAACTCTATGCCACTAACCAACTCTATACATTTTTTAATCACAAACTCTGGATCAGCCTTTCTTTTATCGAATAGCTCTATACGTGCATGATAAATTTTTCCATTTGGCTGAAGCCCAATTTGGTGATCAGGGCTGCAATGAAACATATTCAATATCTCTCGCAGTACAATATCATCCCTTCCCCAGAACCCGATACAGGCACTCATTTTCGATTTATACCTCATATAGGCCTCACAAATAGTTCACCTGTTACGTCGTCTACTACGACGTATGATCTGACATGCTGTTGCGCTATCCCCGGTTGCTCGATTTGCATGTTCATCCCGTCGCCATAGCCGATGTGACGGGGGAGGTGAACCGTCCGAGCTCGGCGGAGTACTGCCGGGCGCGGTACCCTTCGGAGCCACGGAAGTGGCGAGCCCGCTTTCGGGACCCTGCCGTTCGGGGGCGGATCGGGGCCCCACCCGAAATCCTGACACGGCCCCCTGACCCGGTGAAGCGGATGGGCTGGCCCGAGAGCGGGTCGGCGGCGTTGCCCGCGCCGTCATTGGACGCCATCAGCCCGCGCGCACGCGGCATCGCCGGGCCGGCCACGCCGCGCCGGCGCCCCGCCCGCACCGGTCACCTTCGGCTCGTCCGGGGCACCCATGCCCACGGCACGCCGGACGGCGCCTTGGGTGGCCGGCCCTCAACAGGGCGGCGGTGATGACAGGGTGGGGAGGGCGGGTGCGGATTGGTGGAGCAGAGGGGAATCGAACCCCTGACCTCGACATTGCGAACGTCGCGCTCTCCCGACTGAGCTACTGCCCCGGCCGGCCGGATTCGGGAGGTCCGGCATATGGGGGCGTATCTAGGAAGGTGCTCTGCCCACTGTCAAGCGGGCCTTGCGGAGCGGGAGCGGCGCAGATAAACCCCTTGCGAGCAGTCACCGGGCCGCCAGCGGGAGGGACAGCCCCTTGATACAGCATCCGATCATCTGGCTCCTGTCGACCATTCTCGGCATCGTCAAATGGGTGATCATCATCGAGGTGATCATGAGCTGGCTGGTCGCGTTCAACGTGATCAACACGCGCAACGAATTCGTCGGCCGCGTCGTCTATTTCCTCAAGCAGGTCTCCGAGCCCATCCTGCGGCCCATCCGCCGCATCATGCCCCCGCTGGGCGGGCTCGACCTGTCGCCGCTCATCGCGATCATCGGCATCCAGTTCCTGCAATATTGCCTCTTCTGGTTCGACATCAATTATCTGCGCTGAGCCGCGATGCCCGAGGGCTCCCCGCCCCTGCCGATGACGATGACCGGCGCGGGGCCGGTCCTTTCCGTCCAGCTCGTGCCGCGCGGGGGCCGGGATGCCGTCGAGGCGATCGTCCTCGATGCCGCGGGGCGGAGCTGGCTTCGGGTGCGCGTGCGGGCCGTGCCGGAAAAGGGGCGGGCGAATGAGGCGCTTCTCGCCCTCCTCGCGGACTGGCTGGAGCTGCCCCGCAGCGCCATCACCCTCGCGAGCGGGGCGGGGTCGCGGCACAAGCAGCTCCGCATCGCCGCGCCCGAGCGGCAGGTGACCGCCCGGCTGGAGGCGCTGCGGGCG
>JACAEB010000026.1 GCA_013389075.1 Alphaproteobacteria bacterium | reverse complement strand
TGTTATTCGGCGCGCAATACTGACCCCCTCTGAGGGGTAATCGGCGTGCAATATTGACCCCCCTCGCAGTGATGTCGGCGAAGCTGCCCGCTTCCGGGGACGAGAGCGGGTGGGCTGGGGGATGCTGGTCGTGGAAACGATTGCGCGGATTCGGCGCGAGTTCTTCGTCAAGGGCAAGTCGATCAAGGAGATCGTGCGCGACCTGAAGGTGTCGCGCAACACGGTGCGCAAGGTGCTGCGCTCAGGCGCGACGGCATTCGCCTACGAGCGCGCGGTGCAGCCGCTGCCAAAGCTCGGCCGCTGGAAGGATCGTCTTGATCGGCTGCTGGCGGCGAACGAAGCCAAGCCCGGCCGCGAGCGGCTGACACTGATCCGCCTCTTCGAGGAGCTGCGCGCCCTTGGATACGCCGGCGGCTACGACGCCGTGCGCCGCTACGCCAAGGCTTGGTACAAGCGCCAAGCTGGCGCGTCGGCGGATGCCTACGTCCCCCTGACCTTCGCGCCTGGCGAGGCCTACCAGTTCGACTGGAGCCACGAGATCGTGCTGCTGAACGGCATGACGGTGACCGTGAAGGTTGCCCATGTTCGGCTCTGCCACAGCCGGATGTTCTTCGTGCGGGCCTATCCGCGCGAGACGCAGGAGATGGTCTTCGACGCCCACGACCGCGCCTTTGCCGTCTTCAAGGGCGCGTGCCGGCGCGGCCTCTACGACAACATGAAGACGGCGGTGGAGACGGTCTTCGTCGGCAAGGAGCGGACCTACAACCGCCGCTTCCTGCAGATGTGCGGGCACTACCTGGTCGAGCCGACCGCCTGCACGCCGGCGGCCGGCTGGGAGAAGGGGCAGGTCGAGAACCAGGTCGGGCTGGTCCGGGAGCGGTTCTTCACCCCGCGGCTGCGGTTCAAGAGCTACGAGGAGATGAACGGCTGGCTGCTCGACCGCTGCATCGCCTACGCCAAGGTCCATCGCCACCCCGAGTATCCGGATCAGACGATCTGGTCCGTGTTCGAGGCGGAGCGGCCGCGGCTGGTGCCTTATGCCGGCCGCTTCGACGGCTTCCATGCCCTGCCGGCGTCCGTGTCGAAGACCTGCCTGGTGCGCTTCGACAACAACAAGTACTCGGTCATGGCCACGGCCGTCGGGCGTCCGGTCGAGATCCATGCCTATGCCGATCGGATCGTCATCCGCCAGGACGGCGCGGTCGTTGGCAGCCATCGGCGCTGCTTCGGGCGTGAGCAGAGGATCTACGACCCGTGGCATTACGTGCCCGTGCTGGCCCGCAAGCCCGGCGCGCTGAGGAACGGCGCCCCGTTCAAGGATTGGGTGCTGCCGGGCGCTCTGGAGCGGATCCGCCGCAAGCTTGCCGCGGTCGACGACGGCGACCGGCAAATGGTGGATCTGCTCAGTGCCGTCCTCACGGACGGGCTTGCCGCGGTGGAGGCGGCCTGCGCGGAAGCGCTCAAGGGCGGCGTCTGCTCGAGCGACGTCATCATCAACATCCTCGCCCGCCGGCGCGAGCCGGCCGCGCCGATCACCATCCTCACTCCGGACGCACTGCGGCTGCAACATGAACCGGCAGCCGATTGCGCCCGTTACGACAGCTTGCGGAGGGCCATCTGATGGAACGCCATGAGATCCTCGAGATGATGACCAACCTGCAGCTCGCCGGCATGCGTGCTGCCTTTGACGAGATCGTCGCCAACGGCCTCAAGCGGCAGCACCCGGTGCCGCAAATCGTCGGCGAGCTGCTCAAAGCCGAAATCGCCGAGAAGCAGGCGCGCTCGATCAAGTATCGGCTGACCATCGCCAAGCTGTCCCTGGCGAAGGAGATGGCCGACTTCGCGTTCACCGGAACGCCGATCAACGAAGCCCTCGTGCGCGAGCTCGCCGCCGGCGCCTTCCTCGCCCAGCAGCGCAATGCCGTATTCGTCGGCGGCACGGGAACAGGCAAGACGCATCTCGCCGTCGCGATCGCGCGAAGCTGCATCCGCGCCGGCGCGCGCGCCCGCTTCTACAACGTGGTCGACCTCGTCAATCGGCTCGAGGGCGAGGCCCGGGCCGCCCGTCAGGGCCGCCTCGCCGATCATCTCGCGCGCCTCGATCTCGTGATCCTGGACGAGCTCGGCTATCTGCCCTTCGCGCAATCGGGTGGACAGCTCCTCTTCCACCTGATCAGCCGCCTCTACGAGCAGACCTCGATCATCGTCACCACCAATCTCGCCTTCGGCGAGTGGCCCAGCGTGTTCGGCGACGCCAAGATGACGACGGCACTCCTCGACCGCCTGACCCATCACTGCGACATCATCGAGACCGGCAACGAAAGCTGGCGCTTCAAGAATCGCGCCTGACCCGGCCTTCTTCCGCGCGCCCTCCGGCGATGCGCTGCGCTACGCAAGGGCTCCGCGCATCGCCTCCGGGCGTCCCGACCAGCGAGCCAAGGGGGTCAATATTGCACGCCGATGGAGGGTCAACTTTGAATGCCGATTGACACTCAAGACCATCCTCATGCGGCTGCAACGCATCGATGGTGTCGATTATTGCAACTATGAGGACTATGCGTCCTGGCGGCGCTGGGCGCAGACCTTGCGCGGCTGGCGCGATCCCACGGGGCTGATCGGCCATCCCTTCGGCGTCACGGCGGCGCTCGCGGTCGCGCGATCCGTGCGCTATGGGGGCCGCGGACCGCGCCTGCCGCTGATGGTCGCGTTCGACCCGTCGCAATGGTGGTGGAGCAATCCGTCGTTGATGGCATCGGGCGGCAAC
>JACAEB010000052.1 GCA_013389075.1 Alphaproteobacteria bacterium | reverse complement strand
TGTCGGCGCCGGTCCCGCCCTCGGTAAACCGCAAGAGACTCATGGCGTTGCCTTTGGGACGGCGGTCGGCGAAACCGCCCGTCGCCGGCCCCGGGGGCTCTCCCCGGCCGACGGCCCAACAGATCGGCGCTGGCGCGGGCTTGTCAATGGGAACCTTTTGCCTTTGCCGGGGCGAAGCCCTATCAGAAGGCAGGAAAGACGCCAATCGGGGCGGGGAGCAGCGCGTGAGTGGACGGGCAGGCGAGAGCGGCGAGGGGGCGGGCAGCTCGCTCGAGGCGTTGCGCGGCGAGATCGATTCCATCGATACCGCCATTCACGAGCTGATCATGAAGCGGGCGAGCCTGCAGGACCGCGTCGCTGCCGCCAAGGCGCGCGAGGGCGCGCCGGCGGGCTACATGCGCCCCGGCCGGGAGGCGCAGATCCTGCGCCGCATCGCCGCCGCCCATCGCGGCCCCTATCCGCTGGACGTGGTGATGCGCGTCTGGCGCGAGCTCATCTCGGCCGGGCTCGGCGTGCAGCGGCCCTTCCGCGTCGAGGTGCTGGGCGAGGAGGGCTCGCTCGAGCTCTGGGACCTCGCGCGCGCCCATTTCGGCGGTGGCGTCGGGATGCGCCTTGCCCATGGCGGCCAGTCGGGCCTTCTGCTCCACCTCGCGGCCGAACCCGGCACGGTGGGCATCGTGCCCGCGCCCCATCCGCAGGGCGACGACCGGCCCTGGTGGGCGGCGCTCGTGTCCGACGATCCGGGCAGGCCGCGGGTGATCGCGCGCCTGCCCTTTTTTCGCGAGGCCGATGCGGGCGGGCGCGGCGGCTTCGCGCTTTGCGCCATTCCGCTCGACCCCTCGGGGGCCGATACGAGCCTCGTCGTCGTCCGCGGCCCCGAATCCGGCACGCCCGCGCGCCTCACCGAAATGGCCGCCGCCGCCGGCATTGAGGGGGAGACGCTGTCCATGGCGCGCGAGCCCGGGGGCGCGCGCTCGCTCCTCCTCGCCTGCCCGGGCTTTCTCGACCCGGCCGACCCCCGCCTTGCCGAGGCGCGGGCACATGGGCTACTGGGACTGCACCTGATCGGGGCCTATGCCGACCCGATCCTTTACCGGCGCTGAGCCTGAGGCTCGCCGCCCCGCCCCGGACAGCCGCGCCCATGACCGAGCCCGCTCCCCGACCCTTGCCCCATCTGTCCGGCCTCGTCCCCTACAAGGGCGGCACGGGCGGCGGACGGGCGCAGGTCAACACGCTGAAGCTCTCGGCCAATGAAAGCCCGCTCGGCCCCTCGCCCCGCGCCATCGAGGCCTACCGGGCGGCGGCCGGCGCCCTCGCGGCCTATCCCGACAGCGCGAGCGGGGGCCTGCGCGGCGCGCTCGCGGAGAGCTTCGGGCTCGCGGCGGACTGGATCGCCTGCGGGGCGGGGTCGGACGAGCTTCTGGGGCTGCTCATCGCCGGCTTTGCGGGGCCGGGCGACGAGGTGCTCATCAGCGAGCGGACCTTCATGATGTACGAGATCTCGGCCCGGGCGCACGGGGCGGGCGTCGTGAAGGTGCCCGACAGAGACTACCGGGCCGATGTCGACGCGCTGCTCGGCGGGCTCTCCGAGCGCACGCGCATCGTCTTCCTCGCCAATCCCAACAATCCGACCGGCACCTATCTGCCCGGTTCCGAGGTGCGGCGGCTCCATCGCGGCCTGCCGCCCCACGTCCTCCTCGTGGTCGATGCGGCCTATGCGGAATACGTGATGGCCGACGATTACGAGAGCGGGCTCGAGCTCGTCTCCGAGCACCGCAACGTCGTCATGACACGGACCTTCTCCAAGATCCACGGCCTCGCCGCGCTGCGCGTGGGCTGGGCCTATGCGCCGGCCGGGATCGTCTCGGTGATCGACCGCGTACGCGGTCCGTTCAATGTGAGCACGCCGGCCCAGGAGGCGGCCATTGCGAGTCTTGGCGACCTTGCCCATCTCGAGGCCGCGCGGGCGCACAATGCGCGGATGCTCCCCTGGCTGACGAGCGAGCTCGAAGGACTCGGCTTCACTGTCGTGCCCTCGGCCGCCAATTTCGTGCTGGCGGCGGTGCCGGGGGGCGGCGCCGCCTCGGCGGCGCTCGAGGCCCATCTGCAGGGCGAGGGGATCCACATCCGCCGCTTTGCCGGCGAGGGGCTCGAGGGCTTCATCCGCGTCACCATCGGCACGCGCCCGGCGCTCGAGCGCTTCCTCGCCGCCACGAAGGCCTTTCTCGCCGCGAAGGGTCGCTCATGAGCGCGGCGCCGCCAGCTCCGCTCTTTGCCCGCGTCGCGCTGATCGGGCTCGGGCTCATCGGCTCGTCCATCGGCCACGCGCTGAAGCGGGGCGGGCTCGCCGGCCGCATCGTCGGCCATGCCCGCTCGGAGGCGACGCGCTCGGCGGCCATGCGCATCGGCTTCGTCGATGCGGTGACGGCAAGCCCGCAAGAGGCCGTTGCGGGCGCCGATCTCGTCATTCTGTGTACCCCCGTCGGCACCTATGGCGCGCTCGCGCGGGCCATCGAGCCGGCGCTGGCGCCGGGGGCGATCCTCACCGATGTGGGCTCGGTCAAGGCGGGCGTCATCGAGGCCGTTGCGCCCCATGTGCCCGCGGGCGTCCATTTCGTTCCGGGCCACCCCGTTGCGGGCACCGAGCAGTCGGGTCCCGAGGCGGGCTTTGCCGAGCTCTTCGACCAGCGCTGGTGCATCCTCACCCCTCCTCCGGGCACGGACGAAGGGGCGGTCGCGCGGCTGCGCGCGCTCTGGGAAGCCATGGGCGCGAGGGTCGAGGTGATGGAGGCGCGGCACCACGACCTCGTCCTCGCCATCACGAGCCACGTGCCGCACCTCATCGCCTACAACATCGTTGGCACGGCCGCCGACCTCGAGGCGGTGACCGAGGCCGAAGTGATCAAATTCTCCGCAGGCGGATTTCGCGATTTCACGCGCATAGCGGCGTCCGACCCCGTGATGTGGCGCGACATCTTCCTGTCCAACAAGGAGGCGGTCCTCGAAATGCTGGGCCGCTTCGTCGAGGATCTCACGGCGCTCCAGCGTGCCATACGCTGGGGCGACGGGGCGATGCTCGAGGCCCATTTCAGGAAGACCCGGGCGATCCGCCGGCAGATCATCGAGGCGGGGCAGGAGAGCGGCGCGCCCGATTTCGGGCGGCATGCGGGCGCGGGCAAGCCGCCCCCCGAGCGCTGACGCCTCAGGGCGCCCCGGCGGCGGACCCCGCCGGCACGGGAAGGGCGGCGAG
>JACAEB010000051.1 GCA_013389075.1 Alphaproteobacteria bacterium | reverse complement strand
GCGCGCGGTGACGCCCGACGCCGCCCGGAGGCGGGCCGACCTGCGGGCACTCGCGCGCGGGGTGGGCGCCGGCCTTGTGGCCCAGGGCGAGGGCGATCTCGGCGCGCGCATGGCCCGCGCCCTTGCGGTGCAGGGACGGCGGGGACCCGCCCTCGTCGTCGGCACCGACGTGCCCGAGCTCGCCCCCCGCCATGTCGCCGCCGCGCTGGCGGGCTTGCGCCGGGCACGGACGGTCTTCGGGCCCGCCGAGGATGGCGGCTACTGGCTCGTGGGCGTGCGGGGCGGCGCGCAAGGGAGCCTGCCGCCCGGGGCGCTCGAACATGTGCGCTGGTCGGGTCCGCATGCGCTCGCCGATTCCCGCGCGAGCCTGCCGCCCGGCTGGCCGGTCCTCGTGCTGACCGAGCGGCTCGCCGATCTCGACGAGGGGAACGACTGGACGCGCTTTTCGGCCCGCGGCGGGCGGATCGGCGTCGTCGGCTGACATCACCGCTCGCCGAGCCGGGGGCGGATCTCGGCGAGATTGCAGGGCCGGTGGCGCGAATCGAGCTGGTGGACGAGGATCTCGTCCCAGCCGTCCTTCACCGCGCCCGTCGATCCCGGAAGGCAGAACACATAGGTCCCGCGCGCGAGCCCGCCACAGGCGCGCGACTGGATGGTCGAGGTGCCGACGCTCCGGACACTGACCATATGGAAGAGGACCGAAAACCCCTCGATCTCCTTCTCGAAGAGCGGGCGGAGAGCCTCGATGGTGACATCGCGGCCCGTCAGGCCCGTCCCGCCCGTGGTCAGGATCACCTCGATGGCGGGGTCCTCGAGCCAGGCCGTCACTTTCGCCCGGATCGCGGCGATGTCGTCTCGGACGATGTCCCGGGCCGCAAGCCGGTGCCCCGCGCCTTCGAGGCGCTCGACCAGAAGCTGGCCCGAACGGTCGTCCGCCCGCGTACGGGTATCGGAGATGGTGAGAACCGCGATGCCGAGCGGCTCGAAGGCGGCCCCGTGTTCAGCGCCGGTCATCGGACCCGGTGGACCTTGGCGCCGCGGCGAGGGGTACGGACAGTCCGTCGAGCGGGGTGTAGACCGGCCAGTCGCCGGCGGCTACGGACGAGAGCGTCACCGGCTTCTGCCCGAGCCGCGCACGGTAGAGCCAGAGATTGGTCATCACGCGTTCGACGAAATTGCGTGTCTCGGGCGCGGGGATGCTCTCGATGAAGAGGAGCGGATCCTCGGCGTGCGGCCCGAGCGTTCCGGTCCAGCGATTGAGATTGCTCGGCCCGCTATTGTAGGCGACGGCCATCTTGAAGAGATTGCCATCCGGCTCGACCCGTCCCATCAGCTCGCGCAGATAGCTCTGGCCGAGAGCGAGATTGTAATCGGGCTCAAGGAGCCGCGCCTTGCCCGACCGGTCGAGCACGGAGCGATCGCCCGTGATGTGGAGAGCGGTGCGCGGCATCACCTGCATGAGGCCGAGCGCGCCGGCATGGCTCTCGGCATCGGCGACGAACTCGCTTTCCTTGTGCACGAACGCATAGACGAGCGCCTTGTCGAGGCGGAAGCCGCCGGCCGGAGCATAATCCGGGAGCGGATAGAGATGGGCGAGCCCTTCCGAGCCCGGCAGGGCACGGGCGACCTGAAGCTGGGCCGCGGGCAGGTCGAGCGCGGCGGCGATGGCGGCAAGCGCGGCGTCGTGCTCGCGCGCGGTAGGGCCGTGGGCGCGGCGCAGCTCGAGCTCGGCGATGTCGTACCGGCCGAGCTGTGACAGGGCGACGGCGCGCGCAACCCCGGGAAGGGTGAGGGCGGCCGCGATCTCGGTCGGACCCGGCGCGGGCGGCAGTTCCGTCAGGTCGGGCATCTGGCCGAGCTGATAGGCCGCCAGCAGTCCGTAGAAGCTGTCGGGGCGGGCGGCGGCAAGGCGCAGGAGCGGCAGGACGCCCTCGGGCTCGCCGATCCGCAGCCGCGCGCGCGCCGCCCAGTAGGCGCCGGCCGCCCGCGTGTCCGCCTCCACATGCCCCGCCTCCGCCAGGGCCTCGAAATGGCGTTCCGCCCGCGGAAGATCCCCCTTCCGCCATGCCGCGAGCCCCGCCGTCCAGTAGGCGAGGGGAACGGCCTTGCCGCTGCGGGCGATCACCGCCTCCGCAAGGGTGAGGGCCTCGTCCTCGACCTGCTCGGCGAGGTAGGACTGGGCGATCGCCTGGCGCAGCGTGTCGAACTCCACCTCGGTGAGCTGGTTGCGAATGTCGGCGCGCGTGAGATAGCCGAGGGCCTGGGTCGGCCGCTCGCGGCGCAGGAGGGACCAGACTTCGGCGCGGATGCGATTCGCCGCGGTCCGCTGGGCGCTGCTGCGGGGCGGATTGTAGACGTCGAAGGCGCTCGGCTCGCGCGCGGCGCCGCGAACGACCGTCCGCTCCGGCGCCCGGGGAGCAGGGGCGCCCGAGGGGCGCCGCTTGAGCGCGAGGGCATGGATGCGGTCGGCGTCCGGGTGATCGGCATAGAGGTCGAGCCAGCCCTTCAGCTCGGCATAGCTCGAGCGCCAGGCGGTCGGGTGCATGTAGCGCTGGAACAGCACATGTCCCATGAGCACGGGGTTCTCGAGCCGGGCGATGAGCCGGTCGGCCTCGGGCCAGCGCCCCTGTTCCTGCAGCGCCGAAATGCGGGTGTAGCGGTCCACGTCCGCGGCGCTCAGGACACGGGGCTCGAGGCGGGCGGCGGGATCGGCGGTGCGGCCCGACGGGTCCTTGAGGGAGGCCGTCCGCTCGGAGCCGCTGGCGATGGCGGGCAGGGAGAGACTCAGGCAGAGTGCGAAGCCGGCAAGGCCAAGGAGGAGCGGCAGGCGCAGCCGGCGCCAGCGGCCGCTCGGTCCTGCGCAAAGGCCTTCTCCGCCCGTCGGCGCGCCCGGTCTCCGGAGCCCGTCGACGGGGCGCGACCGCGACCCCGTACTCGCCACCACCGATACCTCCATCCCCACCCTTTTGCGGCATTAAAGCTTCGGCCCTGTGAACGGGCAAGCGACATGCCACATTGAATTTTCGCAATATGCGGTCGATCGGCCTTTTCGGCTCAGTCCGCGAGCTTCGCGGCGAGGGCGAGGAGATCGGCCCAGGCAAGGCGCTTGAGGGCCGGCTGGCGCAGGAGGAAGGCCGGGTGGAAGGTCGGCAGCGCCGGGACCTCGCGCCCGCCGGCGGACAGGGTGAACCAGCGGCCGCGCAGGCGGGTGATGCCCTCCTCGGTGCCCAGAAGGTGCTTGGCGGCTACCCCGCCCAGAAGCACCACGGCGCGCGGCGCGACGAGCGCGAGATGCCGCTCGAGAAACGGCAGGCAGACCAGGAGCTCCGACAGGGTGGGCGGGCGATTGGCCGGCGGGCGCCAGGGAAGGACATTGGTGATGTAGGAGCTGGTGCGGTCACGGCCGATGGCCGCGAGCATGGCGTCGAGAAGCTGGCCCGACCGCCCGACGAAGGGCAGGCCCTGCCGGTCTTCCTCCGCCCCGGGGGCCTCGCCGATCAGCATGAGCGGGGCGGCCGGATTGCCGTCGGCGAAGACGAGGCGGCTGCCCTCGGCGAGCGGACAGCCGGTGAAGCTCTCCATGGCCGCGCGCAAGGCGGCAAGGCTGCTGGCGCCGTCCGCAAGCGCGCGGGCATCGCGCAAGGCCGTCTCCGCCCAGGCCTCCGCCGGTGCGGGGGGGGCGTCGGGCCGCGCCCTCGGGGGAAGCGGCGCCATGGGCGGGGCAGGGGGCGCCAGGGGGGACCTCCCCGCCGGGGCCGGTACGGGTGCCGGCGCGGCGGCCGCGGGCGCCTGCATCAGTCCGCCGGGCGAAGCGCCAAGCGCCACGTCGACGCCGCTCGCCTCGTAGAAGGCGAGGAGGGCCCGCAGGACACGCGGGTCGCTTGGAGGCGTGAGGGCCATCGCTCGGGGCTATGCTCCCTGAAAGGTTGCGCGCGGGCGGGCCCTGCACCGGTGGCCGATCCGGCCGGCCGCGCGTTTGACCTTGCCACTGCGTATCATAGTGTTACCACCTTCAAGGGCCCGCGCGGGGCCCGGGCGGAGGGGAGCCGCCGCAACCGTCCGGAAGTCGAGGAGACCCATGGGAGAACCAATGGCCGAACCCGTCGAGCGCGAATCCATGGAATACGATGTGGTGATCGTGGGCGGTGGGCCTGCCGGCCTCGCCACGGCGATTCGCCTCAAGCAGCTCGCGACGGACGCGGGCAGCGAGCTCTCGGTCGCGGTTCTCGAGAAGGGGTCCGAGGTCGGGGCGCACATCCTGTCGGGCGCGGTCATCGACCCGTCCGGGCTCGATGCGCTCCTGCCCGACTGGCGCGCCGATGCGCCGCTCAAGACGCAGGTGACCGACGACCGCTTCCTCTACCTGACGGAAAAGGGCTCCATCCGCTTCCCGAACATCCTCTTCCCCCGGCTGATGAACAATCACGGCAACTATGCCGGCAGTCTCGGCAATCTGTGCCGCTGGCTCGCCGGCAAGGCCGAGGCGCTCGGCGTCGAGATCTATCCCGGCTTCGCGGTCGCCGATTGCGTCTATACCGATGACGGCGCGGTCAAGGGTGTGGTCATCGGCGACATGGGCGTCGGCCGCGACGGTCAGCCCAAGGACAGCTTCACGCCGGGCATGGAGCTCCATGCGAAATACACCGTCATCGCCGAGGGCGTGCGCGGCTCGACCGCGAAGAAGCTGATCGCGCGCTTCGGCCTCTCGGAGGGGCGCGAGCCGCAGAAATTCGGCATCGGCCTCAAGGAGCTGTGGGAGGTCGAGCCCTCGAAGCACAAGCCCGGTCTCGTGATGCACACCATGGGCTGGCCGCTCGACAACAGCACCGGGGGCGGATCGTTCCTCTATCACCTCGAGGACAATCTGGTCGCGGTCGGCTTCGTCGTGCATCTCAACTACTCGAACCCGTGGATCTCGCCCTTCGACGAGTTCCAGAGGGTGAAGCTCCACCCCGCCATCCGGCCCACGCTGGAGGGCGGGCGGCGGCTTTCCTATGGCGCCCGGGCGATCACCGAGGGCGGGCTGCAGTCCGTTCCGAAGATGACCTTCCCCGGAGGGCTTCTCGTGGGCTGCTCGGCGGGCCTTGTGAACGTGCCGCGCATCAAGGGCTCTCACAACGCGATCAAGTCCGGCATGCTCGCCGCCGAGGAGATCTTCCGGGCCGTCGGCGCGGGCTGCCATCATGACGAGCTGAGCGGCTTCGAGAGCGCCTTCCGGGCCTCCGGGATCTACACGGACCTCCACAAGGTGCGGAACGTGAAGCCGCTCTGGTCGCGCTACGGCACGCTGCTCGGGGTGGGGCTCGGCGGGCTCGACATGTGGACGAACTCGCTGTTCGGCTTCAGCCTCTTCGGCACGCTCTCCCACGGCAAGGCCGACTACCAGACGCTCAAGCCGGCCGATCAGTGCGTGAAGCCGACCTATCCCAAGCCGGACGGCAAGATCACCTTCGACAAGCTCTCGTCCGTGTTCCTGTCGAACACCAATCACGAGGAGGATCAGCCGATCCACCTCAAGCTGAAGGATCCGTCGATCCCGATCGCGGTCAATCTGCCGAGATATGCGGAGCCGGCGCAGCGCTATTGCCCGGCCGGTGTTTACGAGGTCGTGCACGGCAATGACGGCACGCCGCGCTTCCAGATCAACGCGCAGAATTGCGTGCATTGCAAAACCTGCGATATCAAGGACCCGGAGCAGAACATCAACTGGGTCGTCCCCGAGGGCGGCGGCGGGCCCAACTATCCGAACATGTGAGAGGCACTCACTCCCTTTGCCGGCCTGCTCCACGCGCCTCTCCGGGCCCCTCGCAGGCCGTCACCGGTCCCCGCGGGCGCGGCCGTCAAGGGAAATCTTCCGCGCCGCGACAGGTGGAAAGGGCACGCCCTGGTGATCAAGCCGGTTTTCCGCAGAGCTTCCCCGAAGGGCCGGGCGGTCCGGCGCGCCGGCATCGCTCTGGCGATGCTGGGAGCCCTCGCCGCCTGCGCCCAGCTCTCCGCGCCGCGGGGCTGGGCCGATGGCTGGATCGGGGGTCGGGACGATGTCTGGGGCCGGGGCCTGTCGGAGCAGCCGCAACTGCTCGGCTCCTACCTCGCCGCGCGCTATGCGGCGGCCACGCGCGATTCGGAGAATGCGGCCCGCTATTACGGGCTGGCTCTCTCGATCGAACCCGACAGCCCGGTCCTCCTCGAGCGGAAGTTTCTCTTCGACCTCGCCGAAGGATCGGTGCCCTCGGCGGTCCGTGCCGCGCCCTCCATTCTCGAGGCAGATCCCGACAATCCGTATGCCCAGCTCGTGCTCGCGCTGGACGCGCTGCGGAGCCGCGACTACGGCCGCACGCTCGCCAATCTCAATCTCGATGCGCAGGGGCCGTTCGGACGTCTGTCCGCGGCCCTTGTCGGGGCCTGGGCGGAGCTGGGGCGCGGCGACGAGGCGGCCGCCATCGCCGAACTCGACTCGCTCGGCGATCTGCAGACGGTCCGCATCTTCGAGCGCTTCCATCGCGGCCTCCTTGCGGATCTGACGGGCAATGCCGAAGACGCGGACGCGGCCTACAAGGAAGCCATCCTGTTCGGCCAGGGCCGCTCGCTCCGCATGATCGAGGCCTATGGCAGCTTCCTCGCCCGGCAGGGCCGCGAGGACGAGGCCTTCGAGCTCTACACCGACTATCTCGAGCTCGCCCCGGACAATCCGATCATTCTCGCCGCCATTGCCGACCTCGAGGCGGGGCGGGCGCCGGCGCCGATCGTGACCGATCCGCGTGCCGGCGCGGCGGAAGCGCTCTACGGCATCGCGAGCGTGTTTCCCTCGATCGCGAGCGTCGAGCTGCCGCTCATCTATCTCAACCTCGCGGTCTATCTGCGGCCCGATTTCGACGTGGCCCTCGCCCTCATCGGCGACCGGTTCGAGGACGCGCAGCAATGGGAGAGGGCGGTCGAGGTCTACCGCCGCATCGAGCGGGACTCGCCCCTCGCCGAGACCATCTCCGTACAGATCGCCTACAATCTCGACCGGCTCGACCGCACGGACGAGGCCGTCGAGCTCCTGCGCGAGAAGACCGCCCGCAATCCCGATTTCTATCGCGGTCCCATCGCCATCGCGGACATCCTGCGCGCCCGCGAGCGGTATGGCGAGGCGCTTTCGGCCTATGACGCGGCGCTTTCGCGGGTCGATGCTCAGGACGGGGATTTCTGGGCGCTGCATTATGCGCGCGGCACGGTGCTCGAGCGCCTCAAGCGCTGGCCCGAGGCGGAGGAAAGTCTCCTCACGGCGCTCGAGATGCGGCCCGAGGACCCGCTGATCCTCAACTATCTCGGCTACTCATGGGTGGATCAGGGGCTTCATCTCGACCGCGCCCTCGCCATGATCGAACGGGCCGTCGAGCTGAGGCCCGATGACGGTTACATCGTCGACAGCCTCGGCTGGGCCCATTACCGGCTCGGCAATTACGACAGGGCCGTGCGCTATCTCGAGCGTGCCGTGGAACTGGCTCCGGGCGATCCCACGATCAACGATCATCTCGGGGACGCGTTCTGGCGCGTGGGGCGCAAGCTCGAGGCCCGCTTCCAGTGGAGCCACGTGCTCGACATGGACCCCGAGCCGGAGCTGGCGGCACGGGTCCGTCGCAAGCTGGAGCTCGGGCTCGACCTCGTCGGCGACGAGCACGCGGACTATTCGAGCGGAACGCAATGACGTCCGCCATCCGGACCCGTCTCGCGCCCGCCAAGGTCAATCTGTTCCTTCATGTGCTCGGCAGGCGGACGGACGGTTATCACGAGCTCGACAGTCTCGTGGTCTTCGCCGATATCGGTGACCGGCTGAGCGTGACGCCTGCGCGGGAGGTGACGGCCCTCGCCCTCACCGGACCTTTCGCCGGGGCGCTTGCCGATACGCCGCCCACGGACAACAGCGTCGCGCGGGCGGCCGGCGGTCTTGCCGCCCTCCATGTGGCCATGCGCGAGGCCCCGCCCGCGCCGATACACATCACGCTCGAAAAGATCCTGCCCGTTGCGGCGGGGCTCGGCGGCGGCTCGGCCGATGCGGCGGCGGCGATCGCTCTCCTCTGCGAGGCGTGGGACTTCGATCCGGGCGTGGCCGCGCTCGCGGCCCTCGCCGGGCGGCTCGGGGCGGATGTGCCGGTCTGTCTTGCGGGCACGCCGGCGCGGATGCGGGGGATCGGCGAGCGTCTCGAGCCGGTCGAGGTGCCGGCGCTCGACCTCCTCCTCGTCAATCCCGGCGTACCGCTGTCCACGCGCGCCGTTTTCGAGGCTCTGTCGCCCGCGGAGTATTCGGGCCCCGCGCCGGATCGTCCCCTTGCGGATTTCTTCGGATGGCTCGCGGCCACGCGCAACGATCTCGAGGGGCCGGCGCGACGCCTTTGTCCGCCCATCGATGCGGCACTGGCCGGCGTGGCGGCGGCGCCGGGATGCCGGCTCGCGCGTCTGTCGGGTTCGGGCCCGACCGTCTTGGGCCTCTTCGGGTCGGCAGAAGAGGCCAGGGCCGCCGCCCGGGCCCTCGCCGCGGCACATCCGGACTGGTGGATCAGGGCGGCGTCGACGCGCCTCAGTCGGAACGAATGAGGAAGGTGGACGGGTGCGGATCGTCCCCGCCCGGCGCGTCGTTGCGCTCGGCGCTCGCCGCCCGGATCTCGGCGCCGAGAGGTCCGCTCGCATAGGCCCCCGGACGGCGCGCAATCTCGCCGCTTCCGAACAGGGATTGCGTGACCGATGCGCCATCGAACTCGAACCAGGGATCCTTCCGCCCGATCCGGCTCGGAGACGCCTCGCGCGGAAAGCCGAGCTCAATGGCGGCGGGCGGCAGGCGCTCGGCGGTCCGGATACGGACGGTCCAGGGCTGGGTGACGTAGCGCGCGTTGCGCGTGCCGGCGTCCGAGACGCCGAGGCTCTGGATACCAAGGACCGTGAAGCTTTCGTCAAGGGATGCCGGACTGGCCGCCGTTCGCGAGATCCGCCCCGCGGCGACCTCCCGATGCAGCCGCCGCAAACGGAGCGAGATGGCGTCAGCGCCCGGTTCGATGGTCAGGATCTCCGCCTGCTTGGTCGGATAGCCCCAGGTTTCGCGCCCCAGAAGAACGTCGCCGTCCGGGCTCACGATATGGGAAAGCGCGTACCACACCTCCGACCCGTCGAGCTCGCACGGCGTGAGCAGCCAGATCTCGGTGAAGGGGACGGTCGCGAAATCGCTGACCCGGACATTGGCCCCGATCATCCGGAGCACCGGGCGCGCGGGGTTCGTCCCCGGCGGCAGACTCCGTCCGTACACGGTCGGGTCGAGGGCGAAATCGACCAGAAGAAGATCAGCGTCCGACAGCCTCATCGCCGCGCGTGTCTTCCAGCCTTCCAGCGCCTCGGGACTTGCGGCGACCGCCGATCCCCGATCGGGCCAGCCGGCGGGGACCTTCACCTTGTTGTCGAAGATCGGGGGGTCATAGGCTCTGCACCAGAAGGCGAAGGGGGCCATCTCGGCCGGGTCGAGTTCGGCGATCTTCTCGCGCATCCCCCCGCCGGCGCCGCGCCGCTCCTGTCCCGTGCCGCGTTCGCGGGGGACGGCATAGCCGGCGACGCCCACCTGCGAGCTGTCGCCGATCGATCCGTCGATCATCTCGAGCACGGGCAGGTCGATATAGGGGTCGAGCGGGCTTGCATCGCCCAGGGAGAAGCGCGTGTTCTTCAGATCGAGGCGGCGTGGAAATCGCGCATGGTCGCCCGTGTCGGGCGGCATCTGCGTCGGCTCGCCCTCCGGAGAGCCGAAATGGCGCCACAGCTCGACGGGAAGATCGGAGAACGGACCTTTCGTCCAGTCGGCATGCAGGCGCATGTCGACCCGCAGCTCGCCATTGCCGCGCTCGCGGTACCAGGCGCGCGGGTGGGCAGGCTCGTCGAGCCATCGCCCTTCGAAGACGAGCATCTTGCGGCCCTGGCGCACCGTGTAGCTGGTGGCGACGCCATCCTCGAAATCGTGATGGATGAAGCCGTCCTTCTTGCGGAGCATCGCGCCTTCGCGCCCGGCATAGCGGCCGAAATCGCGGGTCAGGATCCAGGGCAGGGAGGTCTGGTAGCGCAGGCCCTTGTAGTAGCAGGTCACCGACAGGTCGACCTCGCCATAGTCCGGTCCCGGAGCGAGCACGGTGTCATAGCCCGGGGGCACGAGGATGTTGAGGCTGTTGAAGTAGACGAGCGCCTCGGGGTCCACCTCGAAGGGCGGAGGCAGAAGCGCGCGTGTCTTCTCCGGATCGGTGCGGTAGACGAGGGTGATGCGCGAGCGCATGTCGCCGACCCGCCCCCGCTTCCAGCCATGTGCCTCCCACCGGGCCATCCGGGCAAGGACATCCTCGGCGAAACCGGGCAGCGTCCCCGGCTGGCCGTCCTCGAAACTGATCTGCCCGAAAGCCGCGCCGCTTCCGGCGAAGATGCCGGCGGCCGAGCCGGCGAGGAGGGCGGTCCGTCGTGTGAGGGCAGGGTCGAAGGGCAGGTGTCGGTTCATGGCGATTTCCCCCGTCAGCGCATGCGGCCGGACGCGGAGCCGGCGCTCCCGTTATAACGCGGGGGGCCGTGCGGACCCTGCGCGGCCCTAGTGCGTGCGGGAGATGCAGAAGCCGACCAGCCTGCCGAGCGCGTTCCGCCAGACGCCGTCGGGGAAGATGGCGAGCGCGTCGGTGGCGATGGAGCCGTAGTGCCGGGCGCGCTCCATCGTGTCGTCGATCGCTCTGTGCCGGCGCATCAGATCGGCGGCATGGGCGAGATCGTCCGGGTGCTGCACGCGCTCTTCCATCACCCGGCGCCAAAAGGCGCGTTCCGACTCGCTGCCGCGCCGATAGGCGAGCACGACCGGCAGCGTGATCTTGCCCTCGCGGAAGTCATCGCCCGTGTTCTTGCCGAGCGCGTCGCGAGCGCCCGCATAGTCGAGCGCGTCGTCGACGAGCTGGAAGGCGATGCCGAGATTGCGCCCGTAGGAGAAGAGGGCGTCCTCTTCCTCGCCCGGGCGGCCGGCGATCACGGCGCCGACCTGGCAGGCGGCGGCAAAGAGCGCGGCGGTCTTCGCCTCGATGACCTTGAGATAGGTGTCTTCCGTCGTTCCCATGTTCTGGGCGGTCGAGAGCTGCATCACCTCGCCTTCCGCGATCACGGCGGCGGCATTTGAGAGGATGTCGAGGACGCGCAGGTTCTGCGTCGCCACCATCAGCTGGAAGGAGCGTGAAAAGAGGAAGTCGCCCACGAGGACGCTCGGCTGATTGCCCCAGAGCCTGTTGGCGGTGGCCTTGCCGCGCCGGAGATCGCTTTCATCGACCACGTCGTCATGCAGCAGCGTGGCGGTGTGGATGAACTCCACCGCGGCGGCGAGGCGGACATGGTGTTCGCCCCCATAGCCGCACAGCCGCGCCGAGGCGAGCGTGAGCATGGGTCGCAGCCGCTTGCCGCCCGAGTTGACGAGATAGCCCGCAAGTTCGGGAATCATCGGCACATGGCTCGCCATGCGCTCGAGAATCACCGTGTTGACACTGGCCATGTCATCGCCGACCAGGGCGATCAGGTGTTCCAGCGCGTTGGCGCCGCTTTCGCGCTCGCCCGGATAGGAGACGACGACACCCACTCTGGCCTCTATGATCGGTTCTGCGGGACAGGCACTGTGGGCGCCACCTCCAAGGGAATCAAGGGGGCCGGGTGTCGCGCCGGTTCCGGCTGTCGAGGGATCCGATGCAGGAGTTGCTCCGTACCAACGACGTGGTGCTCGTCTCGTTTCTCGAGGCCCTGCTGACGGAGGCCGGGATACCGGTTTTCGTTCTGGACGTGCATATGAGCGTCCTCGATGGCAGCATTTCAGCGATTCCCCGGCGCGTGATGGTCCGGCGAGACGATTTCGACGCGGCCCGCCGGCTCGTAAGCGAGGCAGGAGTGGACCTTGGACCTGGGCCCTGACACCGAGACGACAGCCGACGGCTTTCTGGGCAAGCGGCTCGTCGCCCTCCAGCCCAAGAAGGGATTTCGCGCCGGCAGCGACACGCTCTTCCTCGCCGCCGCGGTACCGGCGGCGCCAGGCGAGCGGGTCCTCGAGCTTGGCATCGGCGCCGGCGTCGCGAGCCTCGCCCTTGCGGCGCGGGTCGAGGGCCTTGCGATTACCGGGCTCGAGATCGAGCCGGTGCTGGGCAGGCTTGCCGAAGCCAATTTCTCCCGCAATCGGTCGGCGGGCGCCGTTTCGGGAACGCTTGAGGTGATCGTGGGCGATGTCGCCGTTCCGCCGCCCGGGCTCGGCGCGGGCGGGTTCGACCATGTTTTCCTGAACCCTCCCTTCTTCCAGAGCGAGGCGGCGAGCGCCCCGGCCGATGCGGCCCGCGCCACCGCCCGCCACGCCCCGCGCGGCAGTCTCGAGGCCTGGATCCGTCTCGCGGCGGCGGCGGTCCGTCCGGGCGGCTCCCTCACCCTCATCGCGCGGGCGGCGGCTCTTCCCGACCTCATGCGGCCGATGGGGGCCGGTCCCGGGGCTGCCGGGGAACTGGGCGGGCTCGTGCTCTTTCCCCTCTGGCCGGGCAATGGTCGGCCGGCCAAGACCGCGCTGCTTCAGGCCTGGCGGGGGTCCGCCACGCCGCTCCGGCTGTCGGCAGGCCTTGCGCTCCATGACGCGGCCGGCGCCTTCACTCCGGCCGCCGACGCTGTGCTGCGCGAGGCGGCCGGCATCGACCTCGGGGCCGAATGAGAAGAAAGGCTGCTCGATGACTGCCTTGCCCCGATGGCTGTGGCCCTTCGGCCGATCGCCGCGCCCCCTCGTGGTCGTGCTGCCACTCCAGGGCGCGATCGGAAGCGCGGCCGGCCTGCGGCCCGGCCTCACGCTCGCCGCGTTTGCCGGACGCATCGAGGCGGCCTTCTCGGTCAAGGGGGCGAAGGCGGTGGCGCTCACCATCAACTCGCCGGGCGGCTCGGCGGTTCAGTCGCTGCTGCTCCACCGCCGCATCGTCGCGCTCGCGCAGGAGAAGGGCATCCCCGTCATCGCCTTCGCCGAGGATGTGGCGGCCTCGGGCGGCTACATGCTGGCGCTGGCGGCGGACGAGATCTTCGTCAACGAGGCCTCGCTCGTCGGTTCGATCGGCGTGGTCTCCGCCTCCTTCGGCTTTCCGGGCCTCCTCGAGAGGCTGGGCATCGAGCGGCGCGTGCACGCCGCCGGCGAGCGCAAGGCCATGCTCGACCCCTTCTCGCCGGAGCGGGCCGAGGACGTGGCGCGCATCGAGGACATCCAGCGCTCGGTCCACGAGACCTTCAAGGATCTGGTGCGGACGCGCCGGGCAGGCCGTCTCGCCGATGACGAGAGCCGGCTCTTCACCGGCAATGTGTGGGTGGGTGCCGAGGCGGTCCGCCTGGGTCTCGTCGACGGGATCGGCGATCTCAGGACCGAGATGCGCAAGCGCTTCGGCGACACCGTCCGCTTCCGCACGGTCGAACGCCGGCGGGGTCCGTTCGCGCTGCCCTTCTGGCGGGGGAGCGGGAGCCGGCAGCCCGCTGCGGGCGGGTTCGGCTTCGACCTCGTCGCCGCGCTCGAGCTGCGTGCGCTCTGGGCCCGTTTCGGGTTATGAGACCCCGGATGCACGTTTGGGAGGGGCAGGGATGAAGCTGCTCGCACTCTTTCTGATCGCGGTGGCGGCGGTCGCCTACATTCTCCATCGCGGACAGGGGCAGCGCCGGCGCGACAGCGTGGAGGCGGAGAGGCGCGAGGCCATGCGCGCCCGGACGAAGGGGCTCGGCGAGGACATGACCGAGTGCCCCGTCTGCGGCACCTACCGGGCGGCCAGCGCCGAGGCGCCGTGCGAGCGCGGCGACTGCCCCTATCGTCGCCGGGGGGGTGCTGGCGCGCGCAGTTGACCCTCCCATGGGCGAGGGCTACGGTCCGCCGTCTTCGGGCCGGGCGCCTTGCCTCAGGGGGACCGGCGATAGGAAAACGCGACGCCCATGTCCGACAGCTCCGGCTCCCCCAGAAGCCCAGATCAGTCCTTCCAGGGCCTCATCCTGACGCTCCAGCGCTACTGGGCCGACCAGGGCTGCGTGATCCTCCAGCCCTATGACGTCGAGATGGGCGCGGGCACCTTTCACCCGGCGACGACGCTGCGCGCGCTGGGACCCAAGCCCTGGAAGGCCGCCTATGTGCAGCCCTCGCGCCGGCCGACCGACGGGCGATATGGCGAGAACCCCAACCGGTTCCAGCACTACTACCAGTTCCAGGTGATCCTGAAGCCCTCGCCGCCCGACATACAGGACCTCTATCTCGAAAGCCTCGCCGCGCTCGGCATCGACCGCCGGCTGCACGACATCCGTTTCGTCGAGGACGACTGGGAGAGCCCGACCCTGGGCGCCTGGGGGCTCGGCTGGGAGGTGTGGTGCGACGGCATGGAGGTGACCCAGTTCACCTATTTCCAGCAGGTCGGCGGCATCGACTGCGATCCGGTCTCGGGCGAGATCACCTATGGGCTCGAGCGCCTCGCCATGTATGTGCAGGGCGTCGACAATGGCTATGACCTCGCCTTCAACCGCGACGGCGTGAGCTATGGAGACGTCTTCCATCAGTCCGAGGTCGAATTTTCCGCCTACAATTTCGAGCACGCCAACACCGAGATGCTGTTCCGGCATTTCCGCGAACACGTCGCCGAATGCGAGGCGCTGGTGGCGGCGGGGCTCGCCCTGCCGGCCTATGACCAGTGCATCAAGGCGAGCCACACCTTCAACCTTCTCGACGCGCGCGGCGTGATCTCCGTCACCGAGCGGCAGGCCTATATCGGACGCGTGCGGGCGCTCGCCAAAGCCTGCGCCGAGGCCTGGATGAAGAGCCCGCAGGGCCGGAGCGAGGGCGCCGGCATCGTCGGGTTCCGCGACCGTCGGCGGGCGGAGGGCTGATCCGTGGCCGAACTTCTTCTCGAACTCTTCTCCGAGGAGATCCCCGCCCGCATGCAGGCCGATGCCGCGCGGGCGCTGGAACGCTCCGTGGTCGGCGCCCTGGCGGAGCGGGGCCTCCTGCACGAGGGGGCACGGAGCTTCTTCGGGCCGAGGCGGCTGACGCTCGTCATCGAGGGTCTCGCCACGGCCCAGCCCGACCTGCGCGAGGAGCGCAAGGGCCCGCGCGCCGATGCGCCGGACAAGGCGATCGAGGGCTTTCTCGCCTCGGTGGGCCTCACCCGCGATCAGGTGGAGCGGCGATCGACGCCCAAGGGCGAGGTCCTCTTCGCCGTCATCGAACGCAAGGGCCGTCCGACGGCGGAGCTTCTCGCCGAGCTGCTGCCCGAGCTGATCGCCGGCCTCTCCTGGCCGAAATCCATGCGCTGGGGGGAGGGGCGGTTCCGCTGGGTGCGACCGCTTCAGTCCGTGCTCTGCCTGTTCGATGGCGCTGTCGTGCCCTTCGGGATCGGCGGCATCGTCTCGGGACCCCAGACGCGCGGCCACCGGGTCCACGCGCCCGCGCCCTTCGCCGTCCGTGACTTCGCCGATTATTCGGACCGTCTTGCGGCGGCGCATGTCAGTCTCGATGCGGAGGACCGCAAGGCGCGCATCCTTGCGGGCGCCCGCGCGGCCGCTGCCGCCGAGGGACTCGAGCTGATCGAGGACGCGCGCCTTCTCGACGAGGTGGCCGGGCTCGTCGAGTGGCCGGTGCCGCTGCTCGGGCGGTTCGATTCCGCCTTTCTCGAGCTGCCGCCAGAAGTGCCCACCATCGTGATGAAGACCCATCAGCGCTATTTCTCGGTCCGCGACCCCAAGACCGGCGCGCTCGCCAACGCCTTCGTGGTGCTCGCCAATCTCGAGGCGGAAGACGGCGGGAAAAAGATCCGTGCCGGGAACGAGCGCGTCATCCGCGCCCGGCTCTCGGACGCCAAGTTCTTCTTCGACGAGGATCTCAAGATCCCGCTCGAAGACCGGCTTCCAAAGCTGAAGGAGATCGTCTTCCACGAGAAGCTCGGCACGGTGGCCGACAAGGTGGACCGCATCGCGGCGCTCGCGCGCGCGCTCGCCCGCGTCACCGGTGCCCACCCGGAGGAGGCCGAGCGCGCGGCTCGCCTCGCCAAGGCCGATCTCGTCACCGGCATGGTCTACGAATTTCCCGAGCTCCAGGGCGTGATGGGTGCGGAGTATCATCGCCGGCAGGCGGGGGACGATCCGGCGGCGGAGCGCATCGCCGGCGCGATCCGTCAGCACTATTCGCCGCTCGGTCCGAACGACATCGTGCCCACGGAGCCGGTCGCCGCCGCCGTGGCGCTCGCCGACAAGATCGACACGCTCGTCGGCTTCTGGATTATCGGCGAGAAGCCCACCGGCTCGCGCGACCCTTACGCGCTCCGGCGCGCGGCGCTGGGGGTGATACGGATTGTTCTGGAGCTAGGTCTCCGAATGTGCCTTCGAGACGAAGGATTCAAATTGGTCAGTCCTGAGTCTCCGATCAGGTTCAAAGTGAACATTACGGGGCCCGCCGAATTAATCTCCGAATGGCTCGCCTTCTTCGCCGACCGTCTGAAAGTCCACCTCCGCGAGGAGGGCCTGCGTCACGATGTGATCGATGCCGTCTTCGCCCTTCCGGGGCAGGACGATCTCGTGCTCATCGTGGAACGGGCGCGGGCGCTCCAGCGTTTTCTCGGGACGGCGGACGGGGAGAGCCTTCTGGCCGGCTATCGCCGCGCCGCGAATATTCTCCGTATCGAGGAAAAGAAGGACGGCACGGCCTATGACGCGGGCGCCGAGCGGGGCCGCCTCGTCGAATCCGCCGAGCACGCGCTGGCCGAGGCCATCACCGCCGCCGAACCGAAGGTGAGAGCTGCTCTGTCGGCGGAGGATTTCAAGGGTGCCATGGCCGCCATCGCCGCGCTGCGGGCACCGGTCGACGCCTTCTTCGATACCGTGACGGTGAATGCGGAGGATCCGGCCCTGCGCGCCAACCGGCTGCGCCTTCTCGCCGAGATCCGGCAGAGCCTTGGTGCCATTGCCGATTTCTCAAAGCTCGAGGGCGGCTGACGGTGCGGGTCACCTTCCAGACGGGCCCTCTCCTGACCCCTTCCCCTCAGCGGGGGAGGGCAGGGTGGGGGTCGGGCGCCTTGAACGGAAGACAGGGCCGGGCAACGATCCGGCGCGGGAAGGACGGCAGGCGATGAAGTGGGTCTACGAGTTCGGAGGCGGCAAGGCCGAAGGCAACGCCGGGATGAAGGATCTTCTCGGCGGCAAGGGCGCCAACCTCGCCGAGATGTCCAATCTCGGCCTTCCCGTGCCGCCGGGATTCACCATCACCACGCAGGCCTGCACGCATTATTATGCGAACGGCCGTCAGCTCCCGGAGGATCTTCCCGGGCAGGTGACCGCGGCGCTCGACACGGTCGGCGGGCTCGTCGGCCGGCGCTTCGGCGATCCCTCGAACCCGCTGCTGGTCTCGGTCCGCTCCGGGGGGCGCGCCTCCATGCCCGGCATGATGGACACGGTCCTCAATCTCGGGCTCAACGACGAAACGGCCGAGGGGCTCGCGAGGGTCGCGGGCGATGCGCGCTTTGCCTATGACGCCTATCGCCGCTTCATCCAGATGTATTCGAACGTCGTGCTCGATCTCGACCATCACGTTTTCGAGGAGATCCTCGAGATCTACAAGGAGGAGAACGGCTTCTCGCTCGACACCGATCTGAATGCGGAGGACTGGCGCAAGATCGTCGCCGCCTACAAGGCCAAGGTGGAGGCCGAACTCGGCGAGCCCTTCCCGCAGGATGTCCACGCCCAGCTCTGGGGCGCCATCGGCGCCGTCTTCGGTTCCTGGATGAACCAGCGGGCCATCATCTATCGACGCCTGCACCGCATCCCCGAGAGCTGGGGAACGGCGGTGAACGTTCAGGCCATGGTGTTCGGGAACATGGGGGCGAGCTCGGCCACGGGCGTCGCCTTCACGCGTGATCCGTCCACGGGCGAAAAGACCTTCTACGGAGAATTTCTCGTCAATGCCCAGGGCGAGGACGTGGTGGCCGGCCTCAGGACGCCGAATGCCATAACGAAGGCGGGCCGCGAACGGGCGGGCGAGAGCCAGCCCTCGCTCGAGGAGGTGATGCCCGGGGTCTATGCCCGGCTCGTGGAGGCCAAGGACAGGCTCGAGTCCCATTACCGCGACATGCAGGACATCGAGTTCACGGTCGAGAGCGGAACGCTCTACATGCTCCAGACACGGACGGGCAAGCGCACCGCGCGCGCGGCCATCCGGATCGCCGTCGAAATGGCGCAGGAGGGGCTGATCACGCAAGCGGAGGCCGTGGCCCGCGTCGACCCGCTCTCGCTCGATCAGCTCCTGCACCCGACGCTCGATCCGGATGCGGAGCGCGATGTGATCGCTTCGGGTCTGCCGGCCTCGCCTGGAGCTGCGAGCGGGGAGGTCGTGTTCGAGGCGGACGAGGCCGAGGCACTGAAGGCGCAGGGGCGGAAGGTGATCCTTGTCCGGATCGAAACGAGCCCCGAGGACATTCACGGCATGCACGCCGCCGAGGGCATTCTCACCGCACGCGGCGGGATGACGAGCCACGCGGCGGTCGTCGCGCGCGGCATGGGCCGGCCATGCGTCTCGGGCGCGGGGACGCTGCGCATCGATTATGCCCAGGGCCGGTTCACGGCATCGGGCATCACGATCTCGAAAGGCGAGATCATCACCATCGACGGCGGCACGGGTCAGGTCATGCGCGGCGAGGTGCCGACGCTCCAGCCCGAGCTGTCGGGCGATTTCGCCACGCTCATGACCTGGGCCGACAAGATCCGCACGCTGAGGGTGCGTGCCAATGCCGAGACGCCGGAGGACGCCCGGACGGCCCGCGAGTTCGGGGCGGAAGGCATCGGTCTTTGCCGCACCGAGCACATGTTCTTCGAGGCGAGCCGGATCCTCGCCGTCCGCGAGATGATCCTCGCCAACACGGTCGCCGACCGCCAGAAGGCGCTCGCGCGGCTCCTGCCCGTGCAGCGGGACGATTTCGTCCAGCTTTTCCAGATCATGGCCGGCCTGCCCGTGACCATCCGCCTTCTCGATCCGCCGCTGCACGAATTCCTGCCGCGCGGCGAGGAGGAGGTGGCCGAGCTTGCCGCAGATCTCGGCGTGAGCCCCGATGCCGTACGCGGACGGGTGACCGAGCTCGCGGAATTCAATCCCATGCTGGGCCACAGGGGCTGCCGGCTCGGCATCTCCTATCCCGAAATCTACGAGATGCAGACCCGCGCCATCATCGAGGCTGCGCTGATCGCGGGCGAGGGCGCGGCCGAGCCGGTGACGCCGGAGATCATGATCCCGCTCATCGCGACACGTGCCGAGTTCGATTTCCTCAAGGAGCGCGTGGACAAGGTGGCGAAGGCGGTGATGATCGAGAAGGGGCGCACCATCTCCTATCTCGTCGGTACCATGATCGAGCTGCCGCGCGCTGCCTTGCGCGCCGGCGAAATCGCTCAGAGCGCGGAGTTCTTCTCCTTCGGCACGAATGACCTGACCCAGACAACCTTCGGCATCAGCCGGGACGATGCAGGCCGCTTCCTCGGCGACTATGTCGAGAAGGGCCTCCTGCCGGTCGATCCCTTCGTGACGATCGATGCGGATGGTGTGGGCGAACTCGTTCAGATCGCTACGGAACGCGGGCGCGGGAGCCGGCCCGGCATCAA
Organism: Alphaproteobacteria bacterium; assembly: GCA_013389075.1. Lineage (GTDB taxonomy): Bacteria > Pseudomonadota > Alphaproteobacteria > JACAEB01 > JACAEB01 > JACAEB01. The sequence goes on along the minus strand of JACAEB010000051.1, from coordinate 13,123 downwards.
GCTCGGCATCTGCGGCGAGCACGGCGGAGATCCCGAATCGATCGCCTTCTGTGCGCGGACGGGTCTCGACTACGTCTCCTGCTCGCCCTTCCGTGTACCGATCGCCCGGCTCGCGGCGGCCCAGTCTGCCCGGCTGGAGGACTGATCGGACGGCTTCGCGGCCCGTCTATTCGGCATCGAGACCGATGTCGAGCGTGCGGGCCGAATGGGTGATGGCACCCGAGGAGAGAAGGTCGACGCCGGTCTCCGCGAGGGCGGGTGCGCTGTCGCGGGTGATGCGCCCCGACGCCTCGCAGATGGCGCGCCCGTTCACCATCGCCACGGCCTCGCGCAGCCGGTCGGGACCCATGTTGTCGAGCAGCACGGCGTCGGCGCCCGCCTCGAGAGCCTCGGCGAGCTGGTCGAGCGTGTCGATCTCGATCTCGATGCGGAGCATGTGGCCTGCCGCCGCGCGGGCGCGCGAAAGGGCGGGCCGGACGCCGCCCGCGATGGCAATGTGGTTGTCCTTGATGAGAATACCGTCATCGAGGCCGAAGCGGTGATTGACGCCGCCTCCGGCCCTGACGGCGTATTTTTCGGCAATGCGGAGGAGAGGGGTCGTCTTCCGTGTGCAGACGATACGCGCCCTGGTGTGGGCGATTGCGGCTGCGATGCTGCCGGTCGCGCTGGCGATGCCGGACAGGTGGCCGAGGAAATTGAGCGCGACGCGCTCGCCCGCGAGGAGGCCGCGCGCCGGCCCATCCACATGGGCGATGACATCGCCCGGAGCGAGCGAGGCACCGTCCCCGATGTGACGCTCGAGCCGGATGGCCGGATCCACGAGCTCGAAGGCGAGAGCGGCGAAATCGAGCCCGGCGAGCCGGCCCGCCTCGCGGGCGGTGAAGGCGAGGCGCGCGCGCGCGCCGGCCGGGATCACCGCATCGGAGGTGACATCGCCCGCCCGGCCGAAATCCTCGAGAAGCGCCGCGCGCACCATCGGCTCGATGAGAAGGCGCGGCGGCGGCGTGAGGGCTGCGCTCATGCGGCCACCGTGCCGCTCGCCTGCGCCGCGCCTGTCCGCGCCCCGGCCAGCACGGCCTCGGCCTCGGCGAGGGTGAGGCGCGAATGCACGCCCGTTTCGTTCGTCTGCGGATAATCCGTCCGCGCATGCGCGCCCCGGCTCTCGGTGCGGCTGAGGGCGGCGGCGACGATGAGCTTGGCGGCCGCCAGCATGTCGTCGATCGCCGGCACCGGCACGGGGTTGGCCTCGGCCTGGCGCTCGATGTCCGCGATCTCGCGGGCGACGCGCGTGAGGCTCGCCCCCGAGCGAACGACACCCGCGCCCTGCGTCATCACGCGGCGCAGACGTTCGATCTGCGGGCGGATCGGCTCGGCATCGCTGCTGCGCGCGCGGGGGCCTGGAGGCGGGGCGGGCAGAAAGCGCGCGGGGCTTGCGCCCTTAAGTTCGCCGCTGATGTCGGCCCCGGCCCGGTCGCCGAAGACGAGACATTCGAGGAGAGAGTTCGAGGCAAGACGGTTTGCGCCATGCACTCCCGTCGAGGCGCATTCGCCCACGGCCCAAAGGCCCTGAACGCTTGTGCGGGCGTCAAGATCTGTCGCGACGCCGCCCATATGGTAATGCGCGGCGGGGGCAACGGGTATCGGCATGCGAACGGGATCGATGCCATGGGCCGTACACAGAGCATGGACGGTCGGAAAGCGCTCGGCGAAGGCCGGGCCGATCGCGTCCCGGCAATCGAGGAAGACCGCGCGCCCGGCACCGATCTCGCTCTGGATGGCACGGGCGACGATGTCGCGCGGGGCGAGCTCGGCCTGCGGGTGCACGGAGGGCATGAAGCGGACCCCCTCGTCATTGAGGAGGATCGCGCCCTCTCCGCGCAGCGCCTCGGTGGCGAGGGGGGCGGGGTCCGCCCCGATGGCGAGCGCGGTCGGGTGGAACTGGACGAATTCGGGGTCGGCGACGACGGCCCCCGCCCGCGCGGCGAGGCCGAGCCCCGTGCCGCTCGCCTCGCGCGGATTGGTGGTGACGGCGTAGAGCCCGCCCACGCCTCCGGTCGCGAGCACCACGGCGCGCGCCTTGAGATAGACGAGCCCGCCGCCATCGGAGGCGCGCACGCCGAAGGCGCCGACGACCCGGCCCTCGCTCACGGCGAGATCGCGGATGAGGATGCCATCGAGGCAGGCGATGTCGCTCCGGCCACGGACGGTACGGACCAGCGCCTCCATCAGGCCGGCGCCTGTGCGGTCGCCGTCGATGCGGGCGACGCGGGCGCGGGAATGGGCGGCCTCCCGGTTGAGCCGATAGGCGCCCGAGGGCGCCCGGTCGAAGCGCACGCCGAGGGCCTCGAGCGCGCCGATGCGTTCGGGGGCTGCCTCGGCGAGGAGGCGCGCGGCCGCCGGCTCGACGAGCCCCGCGCCGGCGGCGATGGTGTCGGCGAGGTGCTGGTCCGGGCTATCGTCCGGCCCGATCGCGGCGGCGATGCCGCCCTGCGCCCAGGCGGAGGAGGCGCCGCTCAGGAGGGGGGCGGCACTGACGATCGTGGCGCGCGGACCCTTGAGAGCGAGCGCCGTCGACAGGCCGGCGAGCCCCGCCCCGATGATGAGCACGTCCCCTGAGTCGATGACATTGTCCTGCATGGATCACCTGTCCTGGCTGACCCGTTCCGCCCGGGCGCCCGCGCGCCCGGGGCCGTCACGCAACCCTCATGCGGCCGGTCATGCGGCCGCCGAGCGCGCCCGCGCGAGGCCGCCTTTCGCCTTCGTCTTCGCCGAGGCGGCGATCATGCGTTCCACCGCCCCGCGCGCCCGGTCGGCAATGGCGGGGTCGACGCTCACCTCGTGCTCCATGCGCAGCAGGCAGTCATAGATGTTGGCGAGCGTAATCCGCTTCATGTGCGGGCAGAGATTGCAGGGGCGGATGAACTCCGTCTGCGGAAGCTCCGCCGCCACATTGTCGCTCATCGAGCATTCGGTGAGCATCACCACCTGCCGGGGCGTCCGCTCCTTGACGTAGCCGATCATCGCCGAGGTGGAGCCGGCGAAATCGGCCTCCTCGATCACCTCGGGCGGGCATTCGGGGTGGGCGAGCACGATGACGCCGGGATTGGCCTCCCGGTAAGCGCGGATCTCGGCGGCGGAAAACCGCTCATGCACCTCGCAGCGGCCCTTCCAGGCGATGATCTCGACATCGGTCTGCCTGGCCACGTTGCGGGCGAGATATTCGTCCGGGATCATCAGCACGCGCGGCACGCCGAGGCTCTCGACGATCTCGACCGCATTGGCCGATGTGCAGCAGATGTCGCTCTCGGCCTTCACGTCGGCCGAGGTGTTGACATAGGTCACAACCGGCACGCCGGGATATCTCTCGCGCAGAAGCCGCACGTCGCGGCCCGTGATCGAGGCGGCGAGCGAGCAGCCGGCCCGGAGGTCGGGGATGAGCACGGTCTTGTCCGGGTTCATCAGCTTCGAGGTCTCGGCCATGAAATGGACGCCGGCCTGCACGATGACATCGGCATCCGACCGGGCCGCCTCGATGGCGAGCTGAAGCGAGTCGCCCACGAAGTCGGCGACGCAGTGGAAGATGTCCGGCGTCATGTAGTTGTGCGCCAGGATCACCGCGTTGCGCTCGGCCTTGAGGTCGTTGATGGCCTTGATCAGCGGGGCGATGGACGGCCACTCGATGGCAGGAATGACCCCGGCCACGCGGGGATAGAGCGCATCGGTCGCCTTCCGGACCTCGTCCGTATAGGCGAGGGGGGCGGGCGTGCGGTCGGCGGCGGTCGTCTCGATCATCGGGACCTCCATCTCCACCCGGGGCCGCTCAGTTATGAACAAACTGAGTATAAGTCGGGTCGTGTGCGTCTCGGCCTTGGCCGTCTTCGATATGCTATAGATGAGCATTAGCCTGTCAATGGCAAGGGGGGCGACACGGGCGCACGGAGGACGCGCGTTCAGCGCATGGCCCCGCGCCTCAGCCCGGCCGCCGGCCGAGCCCCGCCGGGCTCACGCGCAAGCCAGCCGCGGGGCGCTCGGAGACGACCTCGCGGCGGAAGCGGAAGAGTTCGGCGGGGCGGCCGCCCGTCCGCGTGGTGACATCGCCCGTGCCCTCGACGAGACCCTCGCGCTCCACGATGCGGCGGAAGTTCTGCTTGTGCACGCGCACGCCCGCGATGGCTTCCGCGGTCCGCTGCAGCTCGAGCAGGGTAAAGGTCTCGGCCATCAGCTCGAAGACGACGGGCCGGTATTTGAGCTTGCCGCGCAGGCGGCCGATGGCGGTCGCGAGAATGCGTCTGTGGTCGAACTGCATGGGCGCGCCGAGCGGGCGCTCCGGCGCTGTGAAGAGCTCGCTTGCCTCGGGCCCGCCATGGCGCAGGCGCTGGTCGCGGACGGATTCGGCGACGAGACCCGCCTCGTAGAGGAGCTCGTAGCGCTCGAGCACCTTCTCCTCGTCCCAGGCGAGATCCTCGAGGCCGAAACACAGGCGCGCGCGCTCCCAGCGGCGGCGGCGCTGGGTGAACGTGCGGCTGGCCTGCGTCCAGCCCTGCAGGAGCGGCACGATCTCGGCATCGATGAGGGCGGGCCGGCCGGCGCGCCAGTCCTCCCACGGAAAATGGTGATACCAGCTCGACCAGCGCCGCCCGGGAGCACCGTCGGCGGAGGGTCCGCGCGTGAGGGCGAGATAGCCGACCGAGACCACCCGCGGGCCGCCCTCCGTGACGGCGTAGCGGCCCCGGTCACCGAAGGTGTAGAGCTGCTCGACATAGCCGAGCTGAAGCTCGGTCTGTTCCTCGACCCAGCTCCTGAGGCCGATTTCGAGCGTCCGGTGCAGGATCGGGTCGAACGGGCCGAAGGGCAGGCCCTCGACGCTGCCTTGCTCCGCAGACGGATCATCGAGCGCCGGGGTGGCGCCGGCGGCACCGGTCACCGGAAGCTCGGGCCGGCGGACGGTGAGGACGAGCGGGGTCTCCTCGGCGACGGCGACGATGGCGGCGTTCAGCCCCATCACGACCGTCTGGTCGTGGCCCGCCCGCGAGGTGGCGCCAAGGCTCGGTCCGCCGGTGGCGGGGCGGTCGGCCGTCCGCGTCACCCCTCACCCTCCGCGCGCGCGAGATCGACGTGGAAGGGTCGCGCCTCCGCCAGGAAATCGCTCTCGCCCATGGCCTCGACGGCCTCGATGAGCCGGCCGTCCCGGCCGAGCACGTCGTCGGCGAGCGCGATCAGGCGGCGATTGGGCGAGGCCGTCCGGCTCGCCCGCCGCAGGCGGCGGGCGGCGTCCGCTTCCCGTCCCGGCCCCTCGTGATGGGCGAGGGCGATGAGGGCGGCGGCGGTGGACCGGCTCACCCCCGCAAAGCAGTGGATGAGGATGGGGTCCTCGCGCGGCCAGCGGTCGAGCCACCGCACGAGCGTCTCGACATGGGCAAGCCCCGGCGGCGTCGCCCCCGGGCGCGGGCCGGTGATGTCATGGATCTCGATGGTGAGATGGCAGGTCCCGGTGACGCAGTCGGGGCGCAGAACCGGCGTACCCGGATCGATGAGGCTGACGAGGTGGGACGGCCGGTGAAGGCGGGCCACCTCCGGCATCAGCGCGAGCGAGGAGACGATCACCCGGGTCATAGCAGCGTCCGCCGTGTGCCCAGCGCGAGGGCGGCGGGCGCGGGGCGGCTCTCGCCGCCCATCTGCCGCGCGAGGAGGGCGTGAAGATCGAGAAAGGCTGCCTGCGCCTCGGCGGCGGGCAGGGGCCGGACCTCCTTGTACGGAACGCCCTTCGGCGCGCCGAAGATCTCGGTGGCCTCGCCGAGGGAGAAGCCGGCGATCTGGGTCGCCTCGAAGAAGGCCGAATGCCGGTCCGCCTCCTTGATGAGCCGGCTCACCGTCAAGGGAAGCTCCGCGGGCAGGCCGAAGCGCAGATGGATCGCGGAGAGAAGGCGCAGCTCGAGCGCCTTGTAGTCGATCCCGACGGCCGCCTTGAAGGGGCTGATGAGGTCGCCGATCACATATTCCGGCGCATCGTGCAGGAGCGCGGCAAGGCGCCAGCGGGCCGGCAGGCCGGGCTTCAGCGCCACCGCGATGTCGTGGACGAGGATGGCGTGCTGCGCCACCGAAAAGGCGTACGCGCCATGGGTCTGGCCGTTCCATCGCGCGACGCGCGCGAGCCCGTGGGCGATGTCCTCGATCTCGATGTCGAAGGGCGAGGGATCGAGCAGGTCGAGGCGGCGCCCGCTCAGCATGCGCTGCCAGGCGCGGGGCGTGGATGGGGCGGCTTTCGCGCTCATGGGATCTGGCATCCGCGTCCTCAGGAGAATCGGCCGCACACTACAGAGAAGGGTCCGGGCCGTCCATGCGCGGCCGGCGTGGTCGCCGCGCCCGCCCGCCATTGATATAGTGACGCCGAAGAAGAGCGCCGAAGGCGTGCTGGAAGGGGTGCAGCGATGCAGGGACTGGGGCGGGCGAACCGGATCGGCGTCAAACCGCTTGGCGCCGAGCGTCTGTATCGGCGCGTGGCGCCGGACACGCTGGGCTTTGCGCATCTGGGCGAGCTGACGCCCCATCAGGGGCCGATCGGCCAGGACCGGGCCCTCGAGGCCCTCTCCTTCGGCCTCGGCATGCGCCATGCCGGCTACAACATCTTCGTGCTCGCCCCGGCCGGCGCCAATCCGCACGCGGCGGCCCGCGACATGCTGTCCGAGGCCGCCCGCGCCCTGCCGGCGCCGCCGGACTGGATCTATGTGAACAATTTCGCCGATGTGCATCGGCCGCGCGCCCTGCGCCTGCCGGCCGGCGAGGGGCCGCCCTTCGCCGCGCGGATGGAGAAGGCGGTCGGCAATCTCGGGCCCATGCTGCGGGGCGTCTTCGAGAGCGAGGAATATGTGCGCCAGCGCCGCGAGGCGGAAGAGCGCGTCCACGCCCGGGCCGACGAGGCGATCGCGCGGCTGCACTCGGAGGCCGAGTCGCGGGGCACCCGCATCCTTCAGACGGCGGAGGGCCTCTTCGTCACCATCGTGCGCGACGGGCGGCCGCTTGAGGCCGAGGAGCTCGACGCCCTCCCCGAGCCCGACCGGGCCGAGGCGCGGCGGGCGATCGGCCGGACGGAGCGGTCGGTTCAGGACGTGCTCGATCTCCTGCCCCGGCTCGAGGGGGAGCTTGGAGAAACCATCGGCGCCCTCAACCGCGCCTTTGCGAACCATGTGGTCACCGAGGTGATGAAGCCCTTGCGCACGGCCTATGGCTCGGCCGGCTCGGTGGTCGATCATCTCGACGCCATGGCGGCGGACATTCTCGATCATCTCGGCCACTTCGTGGAGGAGATCGAGGCGGGCGGCGCCGAGGGGCTGCATCATCTGCAGGCGGACATCGAAAGCCGCTATGCCGTCAACGTCCTCGTCAGCAACGATCCGCGCGGCGGCGCGCCGGTGCTGACGGAAGACCATCCCGCCCTGTCCAATCTCGTGGGCAAGGTCGAGCACCGGGCCGAGATGGGCATGATGGTCACCGATGTGGGCCTCATCCGTCCCGGCAGCCTTCATGCGGCCAATGGCGGCGTGCTCCTCGTCGACGCCGAACGGCTCTTGTCCCATCCGCTCGCCTATGACGCGCTCAAGCGCGCGCTCCAGGACCGGCGGCTGCGCATCGAGACCCAGAGCGAATTCCTCGCCATGGGCTCGACGGTGACGCTCGAGCCCGACGCCATCCCGCTCGACGTCAAGCTCGTGCTCATCGGCGAGCCCTGGCTCTATTACGGCCTCAGCCAGCAGGATCCCGACTTCGCGCAGCTCTTCAAGGTGCAGGCCGATTTCGCCGACGACATGCCGCGCACGGTCGACAGCGAGAAGCTCTACGCCCGCATGCTTGCCGGCGTCGCGCGGGCGGACGGGCTCGCCCCCTTCGACGCGGGCGCCACGGCCCGTCTCATCGAGCAGGCCGCGCGCCTTGCGGACGATGCGGAAAAGCTCTCGCTGCTGACGGGCGAGATCGCCGATCTCGCCCGCGAGGCCGAGAATTGCGCGGCGAGCGCGGGGGCCTCCGTCGTGCGGGCCGAACATGTCCGCACCGCCATTGCCGCCCGCATCCGCCGGGCCGATCTCCTGCGCGAGCAGGTGCACGACAGCATCCTCGAGGAGGTGCGCCTCATCGACACGGACGGCTCCAGGGTGGGGCAGGTGAATGGGCTCGTCGTCTATTCGCTGCCCAATCTGCGCTTCGGCGCGCCCGCCCGCATCACCGCCCGCATCCGTGCCAATCCCGGCGCGCAGGTGCTCGACATCGAGCGCCAGGCCCAGCTCGGCGGCCCGCGCCACACCAAGGGGGTGATGATCCTCTCCTCCTATCTCCTCGCGCATTATTCCGTGGACAGACCTGCGGGATTTGCCGCGACGCTCGCCTTCGAGCAGTCCTACGGCAAGACCGATGGGGACAGCGCCTCCGCGGCCGAACTCTTCGCGCTCGTCTCCGCCCTTGCCGATGTGCCGCTCTCCCAGTCCATGGCCGTGACCGGTTCGGTCAATCAGTTCGGGGAGATCCAGGCGATCGGCGGCGTCAACGAGAAGATCGAGGGCTTCTTCGACATCTGCAAGGCGCGCGGGCTCACCGGCCGGCAGGGCGTCATCGTGCCGGTGGCGAATGTCCGCCACCTCATGCTGCGCGAGGAAATCCTCGAGGCCGTGCGGGCGGGCCGCTTCTCGGTCCATGCCATCGCCACGGTCGAGGAGGGGCTCGAGGTCCTCACGGGGATGCGGGCCGGCGAGCGGGCGAAGGGCGGCCGCTTCCCCAAGGGGACGCTGAACGCGAAGGTGGAGGCGCGCCTTGCGGCCTTCGCCGAGGCCGCCCGCACCCAGGGCGGCGCCAAGGCAAGACGCAGCCCCTGGTCCGTCTTCTGACGGCGCGTCACACCCCTTCGGACAAGCGGCCCGAAGGCACCGCCCTTGCGACCTCTTGACCCGGCGGGGCGGGCCGCCGGGGGCGGGCGCCTTCGCCGCGCATTTTTCGAGGGGTGTCTCCTTTTTTACTTGCAGATCAGTGGGTTAGGCCGAACAATTTCCCGCCGGGCGGGGTGAGGGGGCGGCGCCCTGGGCTCCCTTGCGGCAAGTCTACGCTCCTCGCCGCGGGCGGGGACAAGATGGCGGGCCCTACGCGTGGAGGCTGCGCCGGGCTAGACTTCCGCCCGCGTGGCCCGTAGGGTCCCCCGTCCGGGCGGCCAGATAAAGGAGGCGGGCATGGCTGGGCTCAAGAAGATCCTGGTTCCTCTCATCGGCGACGTGCGTGACCGCGCGACGCTCGAAACGGCCTTCCGGCTCGCCGGCCAGGTCAAGGCGCATTGCGAGGTGGTCCACATCGCGCCCGATCCGCGAACCACGCTTCCCTATCTCGGCGAGGGCGTCACCGGGGCGGTCATCGACGATTACCTCACGGCCGCGCAGGAGGCCTCGGACCGCGCCGCCGCCCGCGCGCGGGAGGCCTTCGACGCGGCGCGGAGCTCCTCGGGCCTTGCCGCCACCGACGAGCCGCGCGCCGACCGGTTGCCGAGCGTCCGCTTCCAGCGCTGCATCGGTGCCCTCGTCCCGACGGTCTCCGAGCTCGCCCGCCTCGCCGATCTCGTCGTGTTCGGACGGACGTGCAGCGACGAGCCCTCGCTGACCGATGCGCTCGAGGAATGCCTGATGGCGGCCGGACGGCCGATCCTGCTCGCCCCCCGGGAGGCGGGCGCCAGCATCGGCACGCGCGTCTGCATCGCCTGGGACGGGTCGGCGGAAGCGGCCAATGCCTTGAGCGCGGGGCTGCCCGTGCTCGCGGGGGCACGCGCCGTCACCTGCCTCACCATCGGCGAGAAGGCCGAGGCCGAGCCGCGCCTTGCCTCGGTGCGCGCCTATCTCGCCCTTCACGGCGTCACGGCGGAGAGCCATTGGCTCGCGCCGTCCGGCGAGCCGGTGGGCGAGCGGCTGCTTGCCGAAGCCGAACGGCGCAATGCCGATCTCGTCATCATGGGCGGCTACGGGCACAGCCGGCTGCGCGAGTTCATCCTCGGCGGCGCGACGCGGCACGTGCTCGCCAATGCGGCCATCCCGGTGCTGATCGCCCACTGACGACGGGCTCAGACGCGCTCGGAGAGGCGGATGGCGGCCCGGCACCCCGCCCGGATGAGCGCGCTCATGAGCGGATAGGCCGGGGCCCGCTCGGCGCCCTCGGCGAGCGCCGTCTGCCGATGCTCCGCTTCGTCCGCACGGAAACGATCGATGGTGTCCTTGAGCGCGCCGCCCTCGGCGCCGAGTTCGGCCGATTGGGCCGCGTAATGATCGTCGATCGCCTCTTCGACCGCCGCGGTGCAGGCCATGGCCGCCTTCTCGCCGATCAGCGCCGTCGCCGCGCCGAGCGCGAAGCCCGCCACATGCCAGACGGGGGCGAGGAGGGTGGGGCGCACCCGCTCCTCGCCGAGCAGCCGGTCGAAGGTCGCAAGATGCGCCTCTTCCTGGGCGGCCATCTTGCGCACGAGCGCCGCGCTGCGTGCCGTCGCCGGGCTTTGGCCGAGCACGGCGAGCTGGCCCTCGTAGATGCGGACGGCGCCATGCTCTCCCGCATGATCGACCCGGAGCATGGCGGCGCGGCGCTGGCGCGGGGCGGTCTCGCCCGGGCGCGCGGGGGGCTTGCGGGAGGCCGGGCGGCCGGGATCGGGGGATGGTGCCATTGCGGCCTCCTTCACCAGCGGCTTGCGGCGGCGGAGCCCGGGCCCGTCAGGCCTTCCCCTCGGGCCGCGTGAGCCCGAGGAGGGCGATGGCCGCAAGACCCATCGACAGGAGGAAATTGTAGCCCGCCATGGAGATCCCGAACAGGGTCCAGGGCTTGGCGTCGCAGGGCACGACGCGGGGCCCCTCGAAGGCGGTGGCGATGCTTTCGATCGTCAGTCCGCCGAGCGGTCCGCCGCTGGCGCAGCCCGTGGGCGCCGACCACCAGCCTTCCTCGACGCCGACATGCGTGCCGGCATAGAGGACACCGGCCAGAAGGGCGAAGGCGCAGGTGACGAGACAGACGGGCCGCCAGTCCGCTCCGACGAGGCCGAGGGCGGGGCCGGCCGCCCCGATGAGCGCGAGGACGAGCGCGGCCGCATGCGCCCAGCGCTGGAGGAGGCACAAGGGGCAGGGCGCAAGCCCCCCGATATGCTCGAAGGCGAACGCCCCGGCGAGGAGCCCGGCGGAGGCCAGCGCAAGACCCCACAGCACGAGACCTTGCGTGAACCGGTGCGAGGCGCGGGCCGTTGCGAGAAGCACGGGGTCGACCTTCAGCATGGACGAGGCTTCCCCTCTCTAGACGAGGCCCTTGAGGAGATCCACCAGAGCGTGGAGCGCCACGGTGCCGACCGTGAGCAGCATCGTGATCCAGGCGGTGCCGAGCAACGAGCCGGCGACGACGAGAAGGCCGTCGCGCTCGATGAAGCCGAGGGCGACGATCGCGACGGCGATGCCGGGCACGGTGTTCGTCGCGGGCAGGGGCACGAGGATCACGCAGCAGAAGGCGAAGAGGAAGACGCCCACCACCTTCTGGGCCGTCCCGTGCGTCAGCACCGCGAAGCGGGGCCGGGCGAAGAATTCGAGCCGCCGGATCCAGGGCAGACCCCGCCGCACGACCGTGCGGAACGACTCCGCCGAGAGCGTGCGTTCCCGGAGTTTCGGTGGCAGCCAGAGATGGTGACGTCCCAGCACGACATGGGCCGCCACGAAGAGCATGGGGATCGCCACGATCTGCGGCACCCCGTAGAGGAACGGGATGGCGCAGGGCAAAGCGAGGATGAGGAGGAGGAGGCCGAGGGCCCGGTCGGACAGCGCCGCCATCAGGTCGTCGAGCGTCAGCTCGCGCGCCCGGATGGAGGCCGACAGCATCTCGAGGACCGCCGAGGTGGAGGCCGGATGCTCGCTCGCCGCATCGGTCGCGCCGAACGCCTCGAAGCCCGCATGCGCGGCGGCCTCGCCGGAAAGGCGAGCGCCCGGCGGCGGATCGGACTCGTGGGGAGCGGACATGGGATACCTCTAGCATCGGGCGGGGATGGCGTCTACGGACGGACGGGTCATCTTCGCATCGAGCCGTTAAGGCTCCCTCGCCGGCCCCGCTTGATTTTGCGCGCGCGAGCTTCCAAAGAGGGGGCGGGCCCTTGCGGGTGTGGCGGAACCGGTAGACGCGCCAGACTCAAAATCTGGTTCTGGCAACAGAGTGTCGGTTCGACTCCGACCACCCGCACCAGCCGCCCTCCGATCCGCGCCGGCATCCACCGCCTGCACGCCGCCTCCGGCTCTGCTACACTCGGCCGCAGAAGAGGGGGAGTGTCGGGGAGGAGGGACCCGTGAACTGGGTGCGTGGGCTCGCAAGCGTCTATTCCGTCGTCGCCGTCCTGTTCGCGGGCGCGGTCTTCCTCGTCCTTCAGGTCGATGCGACCCAGGCGCGCCTCCGGTTCGAGCATCTGCGCGCCATGGGGGCGCCCGAGCGGGCGCTCGGCCATGGCGAGCGCGCCCTCGCCCTCCTCGCCCGGGGCGGCGAGGGCACCGCCACGTCGCGGATACGCCTCGAAGTGGCGCTCGCGGAAGCCTATGAGGAGGCCGGCCGGCCCGATCAGGCCGCGCGCCGGTACCAGGCGGTGCTCGACCGGCTGTCGGCGGGCGATGCCGACGAGAGCGCCATTCGCGGAGCGACCGAACATCAGCTCATCCGGGCCCTGCTCGAGGCGGGCGAGGCCGGAGCGGCCGCTGCGCGTCTCGTGCCGCATATCGATGCGGTGCGCGAGGCGCGCCATCTGCCCTCCGCCCGCCCGGGCGGTCCATCGCTCGACCCGCGCGCCGCCGCGATGATCGTGGACACGGCCGCCCCGCTCTTCGCCGGCATCGCCGTCGAGCGGCCCCTGACCGCCACGAGCCTTCCGGATGCCGACGCCTTCCTCGTCCTCGCGAGCTATCTGCGCGAGGGCGGGCATGCGGGCGATGCGGCCGCGCGCCTTGCCGCCGCCGACGCCGATCTGCGCATGAGCCGGCTCGGGCCCGCCGATCCGCGCACCCGCGCCGCCGTGCTGATGGCGGCCGAGATCGAGCTCGCGCGAGGGCTCGGCCGGCCCGTGCGCGACCGGCTGAAGCCGCTCATCGAGAGCCCCGGC